>CAZJXF010000086.1:0-15284 GCA_964549995.1 uncultured Desulfatirhabdium sp.
TTAACCCGCAGGAGAGCGGGTGCATTTTGCTTGCGCAGCGGAAAAACTCAGCAGCTTGATCCAACGAGCTCCGGCGGCTTCAAACAAGTATCCGATGCTTCGCAAAACACCACCCGCCCTCCTGCGGGAAGCCCGGGATTGGAAGAAAATCGGTAGGAGGTGACTTTTTGCGAACCCATCACCAGTGACGGCATGACAGGGAATCCTTAAAAAAGAAATACATCCTTGGAAAAAGGTCGAGTGCCTATGGTCCAAAGTCCATCCGAATTACCGGCTGAATTTTATTCGCAATTCAAACTCTTTCATGAGCTGATGGCCCACAAGATCCGAGAAATCCTCCTGGTTGCAAGCCCCTATGACGCCTACGTCATCGAAGAAGACGGCAGCCTCGCAACCCGGATCATCACGGAATACAGCGGCCTCAATCTCAGTATGCCGCCGCGGGTCACTCGGGTTTCGACAGGAGCCGAAGCACTCGAACGCCTTCAGACGAAGGTGTTTGACATGGTCATTACCATGCCTTTCGTGCGGGATATGGATGGTCGGATGCTGGCCGGTCGCATCAAACAAGTGAATCCGAAGCTTCCGGTCATTTTGATGGGGCACAATCTTCGAACCCTGTTTCAGGGCGGTGGGATGGAGAAGCCGGCCGGTGTAGACCGGATCTATGTTTGGTCCGGGAATTCGGATTTGTTGCTGGCCATCGTCAAGAATGCCGAAGACCGGTTCAATGTGGTCCGGGATACGACCCGGGGCAATGTCCGGGTTCTCGTTTTCGTCGAGGATTCTCCGCTCTACTATTCGATGCTCCTGCCGCTGCTCTATAAAGAGATTGTCCAGCAGACCCAGGCAGTCCTGCATGTCGGATTGAACGAGGAACACCGTCTGCTTCGGATGCGTTCCCGACCGAAGATCCTGCATGCGGAAACCTTCGAAGAGGCGCAGTCGCTGATCGACTGCTACAGGAATTACCTGATCGGCGTCATCAGCGATACGCGCATTCCACGCGCCGGAAAACTCGATCCCGAAGCCGGCATCGATCTGCTTCGTACGGCTAAGGGCGAGAATCCCGATCTGCCGGTGCTGTTGATGAGCTCCGAGTCGAGCAACCGGAGATGGGCAGAATCGATTCCTGCGGTCTTCCTGGACAAGAACGCTCCGGGATTGTCTGCGGCGCTTCACGGCTATTTTCTGGAATATCTGGGGTTCGGGGATTTTGTCTTCCGGATGCCGGACGGGACCGAGATCGGAAGGGCAGCCAGTCTAAGAGCGTTGGAACACTATGCCCGGGAAATTCCCGATGATTCTCTCATGTATCATGCCAGTCGAAACCATTTTTCCAACTGGCTGATGGCTCGAAGCGAGTTCGCACTGGCTGCCTCTTTTCGGGCGGTTCGAACGGCGGATTTTCCGGACACGGCATCCCTTCGACATTTCATCGTATCGGGAATCCGGAAACTGCGGCATCTGCAACAGAAGGGCATCGTCACCCAATTCAAGCCGGAATCCTTTGACCCGGAAGTTCTCGATTTCGTCAAGATGGGGGAAGGCTCCATGGGGGGAAAGGCCAGAGGGCTTGCCTTCCTGTCGTTTCTGCTGAACCAGCATCCGGATTTGTTGCAGGCATACCCGGAGGTGACGATTCGCATTCCGAAGAGTCTGGTGGTGACCACCCAGGTCTTCGAAGCCTTCATGCAGGAAAACGGCTTGAACCGTTGCTATGCCTGTGAACAGACAGATGACGAGATCGCTCGGATCTTTTTGCAGGCGCGGTTTCCCGATGCCTATCAGGAAAGTCTTGCCGTTTATCTGAGCCAGGTGAGCGGCCCACTGTCGGTGCGCTCCTCGTCGCTTTTGGAGGATGCCCATTTTCAGCCCTATGCCGGGCTCTACCACACGTACATGATTCCCAACAATGACCCCAATCCGGCCGTTCGACTGCGTCAACTGGTTCAGGCCATCCAATTGGTGTATGCATCCACATTCACCGAAGATCCTCGGTCATACCGGCGGAGCACCCTCGGAGAGGCCCAGACGGAAGCCATGGCCGTCATTGTCCAGGAAGTGATTGGGGAAGCCTATGGCCGCCATTTTTATCCGGCTCTTTCCGGGGTTGCCCATTCCTACAATTTCTATCCCTTTGGCCGCATGCAACCGGAGGATGGTGTGGCGAACATTGCCCTGGGCATGGGTAAAACCGTCGTCGATGGGGAAGCTTGTCTTCGGTTCTGTCCGAAGCATCCCGGAATCCTCCCGCAGTTCCAGACCGTCGCTCAGAAACTTGAAAACGGACAGAAGCGGTTCTATGCCCTGAGAATGGACGGCTATCCGGAACATCTGCTCTTCTCCCAGAGAACCAACCTCGAGCAGCGGTTGATCGACGAAGCCGAGACGGAGTTTCCCGTTCGGTTGCTGGCCAGCCGCTACGATCCGGAGGAGGAACGTATCCGGGAGGGAGGCTGGCCTGCCGGCGGCTATCCGGTGATGACGTTTTCCTCTGTGCTGCATCAACATGTATTCCCGTTGCCGGACCTCCTGGCCGATGTATTGCATTTCGGAAGCAGCGGGATGGGTTGCCCTGTTGAGATCGAATTTGCCGTCAATCTAGGGACGGCAAACCATCGAAAAAAGGAATTCGTACTGCTGCAGATCCGACCGCTCATGACGGATGTCGATCGAAGTGGGGTTTCCATCGAAGCGGCAGATGAGAAAGATGCGTTGCTGGTATCCTCGAATGCACTGGGGAGCGGGGTCCATCGGTTTTCGGATGTCGTTCTCGTACGTTCGGAGAGCTTCCGGGCCGAAGCGACGGAAGACATCGCACGGGAAATCGGAACGATCAATGCAGGACTATGCGCATCCGGCCGCCGGTATTTACTGATCGGCCCCGGTCGTTGGGGAACTGCGGACCGATGGCTCGGCATACCGGTCAAGTGGCATCAGATCAGCGGTGCCGGCGGTATTGTGGAAATTCGGGACAAACGCATTCAGGCGGATCCATCCCAAGGATCTCATTTTTTCCAAAACATCGCATCTCTTGGGATTCCGTATATCACCATCGATTCCATGTACCGTCAGGATCGGTTCGATGAACAGCGACTTGCGGCCTTTCCGGTGGAAAACACGACAACCCATGTATGGCATATCCGAGTCGATCCTTGTATCGAAGTGCGCATCGATCGGAAGAACAATCGGTGTGTGGCGGGGATCTGGGGGAAGGGGCGAAATAGGGAAAAGGAGAAAGGAGACGAAGGAAAAGGGAGGGGGTGGGAAATACCGGGATACATCGGAGGGTAGATAGCGAGGCCTGCGATTTCAAGTTGAGAAATTTTCGCAGTTGGGCTTAGATGAGTTGCGTTGAAAAAGTATCTGAGACGGGAATCCGGGAAGCCCGACGTGTCGTGTACCCTGTGGGAGGAAGGAGAAAGGAGCGAGCCATGAACGATGTGATCGAACGGATGAAAACGAAGGATCCCCATGAGAAAGAATTCCACCAAGCTGTGGAAGAAGTGTTCGCTACGGTTCGGCCGGTTCTCGAGCGATATCCCGATTATCGGCACGCGGCCATCCTGGAGCGCTTGATCGAGCCCGAGCGGGTGATCCTGTTTCGGGTCTGCTGGATGGACGATGTCGGTCAGGTCCATGTGAACCGGGGATATCGGATTCAAATGAATGGTGCCATCGGCCCATACAAGGGCGGGTTGCGGTTTCATCCGTCCGTCAATTTGAGCATTCTGAAATTTCTGGCCTTCGAGCAGGTATTCAAGAATGCCTTGACGACACTGCCGATGGGCGGTGGAAAGGGCGGATCGGACTTCGATCCGAAGGGAAAGAGCGATACCGAGATCATGCGATTCTGCCAAGCCTTTATGATGGAATTGTTTCGGCATGTCGGACCCGACACGGATGTCCCCGCCGGAGACATCGGTGTAGGTGCCCGGGAAATCGGGTATCTCTTCGGGATGTATCGGAAACTCCGAAATGAATTTACGGGGGTGCTGACGGGCAAAAGTCTTGGTTGGGGCGGAAGCCTCATCCGACCCGAGGCGACTGGGTACGGTAACGTCTATTTTGCAGCCGAGATGCTGGCCACCCGAAACCAGACGATGGAGGGAAAGACCTGCCTCGTATCCGGATCCGGTAACGTAGCGCAGTATACCGTCGAGAAGCTGATCGATATGGGAGCGAAGGTTGTCACTCTTTCGGATTCATCCGGCTATGTGTACGATGAGGCTGGTATTGATCGGGAGAAGCTTGCTTTCATCAAACGCCTGAAGAATGTTCGCCGCGGAAGGATACGAGAATATGCGGATGCCTATCCAGGGGTTGTGTATACGCCGGTCGATCCGTCGGCCGACAGCAATCCGTTGTGGAATCATCCCGCCCAATGCGCCTTTCCCAGCGCAACGCAAAATGAAATCAACGGAAAGGACGCCCAAAACCTGGTGCGAAACGGAGTTTATCTGGTGAGCGAAGGCGCCAACATGCCCTCCACCCCCGAGGCCATCGACGTCTTTCTGGATCATGGGCTACTTTATGCTCCCGGTAAGGCTTCCAATGCCGGTGGTGTAGCGGTATCTGGGCTTGAAATGAGCCAGAACAGCATGCGCTTGAGCTGGCCGAGAGAAGAAGTGGACGGCAGGCTTCAAACGATCATGAAGAACATTCACAAGACGTGCCTCGATGCATCAGCCGAATACGGCAAGCCCGGAAATTACATGGTCGGTGCCAACATCGCCGGATTCGTCAAGGTGGTCAATGCGATGATTGACCAGGGGGTCATATAAGTTCGCATGTGCACGATCATTCCGACGAAATGGTATCATGAGGGAGATTCATAAGGTTACACATCAAGGCAACAGGTTGTAAAGAACACGTCCTTGTCTTGATTTGAATATTCTTAACTGTGTTGGTCATACATAAAGTTCCAAAAGACCCAAAACGATCATTTCAACGTAATCGAGACAATATTGAATTCAGATTGTTTTTTTCCTAACTGATCTCTTGGTTTTGTTGGGATGACGACTTTTTGCGAGGCCATCAGGGGTGATAAACCGATCTGTCATTTCTCGAATACCCGCCGCTGGAGTTGATTCAATGTCGTTGTATTCTACGATGGATTTCTGAATGTTGCGATGATATGGCATATGTCGGGTGACTTTTTCAAAACTCAGAGGGGGTTGCCCTCCACGTTTCTCTTCCATTTTCTCGATCTGGCCACCAATGTCGGCGGGGCGCTGATCTGTATCGCCTATTTCCATTATTTCGTCTTTTTTGCTGACGAAAGACGGATCTGGTCCGTCGCCATTCCGATGACCATGGCCTTGGTCCTGGCCGGGTCCGGATTTCTGATTCAATACGGATGGAAAGCGAAGCTGCTCCATACGGTGAAACAGGTGGCTCAGGGAGTGTCTGTTCCTGACGGAGAGCTGTTGGTTGCACGGCGCAGGATCATCAATCTTCCTCTTTTGGCCGGTTTCATCAGTTTGATGAACTGGGGGATCGGGGCGCTGATTCTTTCCGTGATCCGGTTTTTTCATTCTCCCTTCGAGGAACTGTTCTGGACGGCGGTTCAGCAAGGCGCGCGCGTGTTCTTCGGTGCATTGCTGGCCGGACTTGTGGCGAGCACCATCGTCACCTTTTCCCTGGAAAATCTGTGCAGGCGCATTCGGCCGATCCTTTTCCCTTGCGGGGATATGGAATGGGTTCCAGGTGCCATCCGGTTCAACCTGAAACCGAGACTGCAGCTGACGTTCCTTCTGACCAGCGTTCTGCCCATGCTGCTGCTGGCGATTGCATCCTACAGCCGTTTGAAGGGCGCCATTTTGGAGGATCCGGACAAGGCGCTCCGCGACCTGCTCATCCTGATTTCCTTTACGGTTTCCATTGGCCTTGCGGCCGTATGGATCATCTCTCGGTTGTTTGCCTCCAGCATTTTGCGCCCAGTTCGGGATATCGAAAAGGCCCTGAAGCGGATCGAATCCGGTAGCCTCGATGTGGTGCTTCCGGTATATGCCTATGACGAATTCGGATTGATGATGGAACAGTTCAATCGGATGATCCAGGGGCTTCGGGACCGATACCGGATGAGGCAATCCCTGAACATGGCCAAGGAAGTCCAGCGGAATTTGCTTCCGATCTCCGTTCCGAACATCGACGGGCTCGATATCGGCATGGCAAGCATTTACTGTGACGAAACCGGGGGAGACTACCTCGATTTCATCGAGGTCAACGACGGGTCATCGGAAGGGTTGCTGATCGTTGTCGGTGATGTTTCCGATCATGGTATTTCGGCAGCCTTGTTGATGGCGGCTACCCGGGCCTATTTGCGGATGCGCTGCACCATGCCGGGAAGCCTTTCGGAAATCATCACCGACCTGAACCGTCATTTGTGCAGGGATATCGGTGTTTCAGGGAGGTTCGTCACCTTGTTTGCGGCTCGTATTCATCCGCAATCGGATGCGTTGGTGTGGTGCAATGCAGGGCACGATCCGCCGATGGTGCGCAGAGGCAATCGATCCGGTGTCGAAGCATTCCGTGGAGACCACTTGCCTCTTGGCATCGATGATCGAGAGGTATACCGGGAAAATCGAACGGAATTTCGTGAGGGAGATCTCCTGTTGGTCTTTACGGATGGGGTCTGGGAAGCCAGAAACGCCGAGGGGCAGTTCTTTGGAAAGGATCGCCTGATTCAGAGGATCCAGAGCGATGATGAAGGGTCGGCCCAGTCGCTCCTGGATCGGTTGATCGAAGAACACAGGCGTTTTCTCGGTGATCGCCATCCGGAGGACGATATCACGATGCTGATGGTTCGAAGGAAGGCACTTCCAGCTGGACCGGAACGAATGGTTCCATCCTAAGCGGTTATTCCAAACAGAGCGTCGGTACAGATTCCGCATTCCTTTTGCACCATCCTGGATTTTGGGGTATAGTGCCGCCGTTTTGGACATTACTCGAATGATGGACTCGCAAATAGTCCGATGCTCTTGTCTAACTCGCAGGAGAGCGGGTGCATTTTGCTTGCGCAGCGGAAAAACTCAGCAGCCCGATCTCGTAGGATCGGGCGGATGGCCAAGATGGAAACGAAGGTTTTCTGAAAGGCAACCTACTGTTTTTCAGCCGAAAATGGATGAAGCGCGTCCGCCCGATCCAACGATATCCGGCTGCTTCAAACACGTTTCCACTGCTTCGCAAAACACCACCCGCCCTCCTGCTGGAAGCCCGGCATTAGAAGGAAATCGGTAAGTTGCGACTTTTTGCGAGCCCATCAATTTCTAATACCCTGTTGAAGCGAACCATGAAACCATCTGAGATGTTTCCAGACCCACCGTTTCGATACCCCGGATTTCCTGTCCTTCGCTGCCTCACTTTATTGCTTCTGCTGGCCGGCTGTTTTGTTGGAAGCCTTCGCGCAGAGACGGTGACCCTGCCCGTTCGAATGGATTATGCCATGCTTCGAGCTCTGGTTATTGCCAAGGCGTTTACGGGCCCGGACCAGACGGCTACCATCGTTTCGAAGGCCGATCCTTGCAGAAGAGTGGTGATTTCGGAACCACGATTTCGGATGGAAAAGAATCTCTTGCGCTCCGAAGCCAGGCTTCATGTTGAGGCGGGAGCCCTTCTGGCTGGCGGCTGCCGGCTGTCCATGAAGTGGGACGGGTTCATCGTTTTGTACCAGCGCCCCAAAATCGATTCGACATGGGTTCTTTCTTTCGAAAGCGTCGATTCCACTTTGTTGAACGTTCAGCACCAGCCGACGCAGCTTCCCGATCTCATCTGGCAGCTGATTGCAGAGTACGTGTATGATTTCTTCGATCGGATATACATCAACCTCGCTCCTCCGGTAAAGGAGGTCAAGGGAGTTCTGTTGTCGCTGTTCCCGGAGGACAACCGGCAAAATGCTTCCCGGTTGATCGAAAGCATGCGGCCGGGTCCCATCCGTATTCTGACAGACGAAGTCGTCGTTGAAATTCTTGCCGATACGGAACAGTCGGCGGTTCAAACAAGGGAAGAACCCGAAAAGGCATTGACACCTGAGGAAACGGCCGCCTTCCTTCAAGCGTGGGAATCCTATGACAGTTTTCTCGTAGCGATTTTGCAAAGTCTGATCAACGAGCCGCTGTCAGCGGAGGAGCGCAGCACCATCTTCGCTGCGATCATCGATGCCCGGCACCGGTTCGTCGATGGGCTAACCCGGCCGCAAAGCCGAAGAGGGCAGGATTTCGTTCGGGAACAGTTCATTGTCACTTGGAACCGGCTCTCACCGATATTTCGAGCCCACCTCGGTGCCGATCCGTCCAAGGCCCTGCTGGCCTACCTCGCTTTTTTCTCGGCCTCGGATGCACTTGCAGCCCTCGACAAGATCGGTCCGACATTGGGCATCGAAATTAGTCAGGATGGTCTCATCCGGCTGGCCAGGCTCGTCACCCAGAAGGAGGTAGCCTCTCTTCAGCCGACGGATGCCGTCGATCCGGGATTGCGTAAGGTGATGGGGCTGGGAGAGCCGATCGATGTCGTCGGGCCCGCCTACGATGTGGACGCGATTTCGCTCCCTCCGACGGAGGGCGATGATGCGGGATCGGCGGTTTCCAGGTGGTTCGATCGGCTGTGGGGCGCCGTTTGCTATGCGGCGGACGAAATTTCGTCTTCCGACATTGCCCGGATTCGCCAGTGGATCGCTGTCCCCGGGAATGTCGAAAATTTCGTTCAGCAGGTTCTGGTGCTTCTTGCCGATGTTACCGAGGCCAATATGAAGAAGAACCCGGTTCCGGAAAAATATCGGGAACTCTATCGGTCGATCATTGCAGCCACGGCATGGCAGGAAAGCTGCTTTCGACAGTACCTCCTGGAAAAAGGGAAGATCACCTACCTGCGCTCATACAACAACACGAGTGTCGGGATGATGCAGGTCAACGAAAAGGTCTGGAAAAATATCTATGATATCAAAGCATTGAGATGGGATATCCGATACAATGCACAGGCGGGAAGTGAAATCGTCAACCAATATTTTACGCGTTTCGTGCTGCCAAAAGTCGGCAAGGAAGCGGATGATGCGACGGTGGCCGGGGCCCTTTATGCCTTGTACAATTCCGGGCCGGGCGATTTGAACAATTATTTCAAGCGCAAGGCTGCCGGAAAGCCCAACATGACCGACCGGCTGTTCGCTCAGAAATTCGAGTGGGTTCGACAGGATCGGATGAATCAGATTGCCGCCTGCCTGGGTGGCTGACGGCCGTGCGGATCTTTCAAGGCTTTTCGGGGGTTGACTTGGTGATCGATCAGCTGAAATCCAGGCGAATGTATTTCGCATTGTCCCGCACCCCGCACGGGATCATCGATCTGGCGGCACCATGTTTTGCCGCATTGGCAGTCAACGGAGCCTTTCCACCGGTCGGAATCGTCGTTATCGGCTTGATCACGGTCTTTGCAGGGTATACGGCAGTCTACGCCGTGAACGACATCGTCGACTATCGGGTCGATCGGGAAAGGCGATCCGTCGTTGAACGGAGCGTTCCGCAGCAGCAATCCCATGACCTCGATGCCGTCTGGATGCGCCATCCACTGGCCGAAGGTGCCCTTAGCCTCCGGCAGGCCGTTATGTGGGCTGGCGGGTGGGGCTGTGTTGCGATGATCGGGGCCTGGCTACTCCATCCCGTATGCCTGATGTTGTTTGTCTCCGGGGTACTGCTCGAAACGCTCTATTGCAAGCTGCTCAAAATCACGGCCTATCGCACCTTCGTCAGCGGTGTCGTGAAGAGCATCGGCTCGCTGGCCGCCACTTTTGCCGTGAACAACCACCCGCCGATCGGCTATCTGGTGTGCCTCTTTGGGTTTCTCTTCTTCTGGGAAATCGGCGCCCAGAACATTCCCAACGACTGGTCGGATATCGAAGAGGATCGGCGGATCGGAGCCAAGACCTTTCCGGTCGTTTTTGGAACCGAGCGGTCGGCAGTGGTGGGATTTCTATGCTGTTGTGCAGCGCTCATCTTTCAGACGCTGACACTGACTGCCGGCCGAGGTGCCTTTCCGGTTGCAGCAAAGCTTTTGTGCACCGTTGCCGGTCTCTGGTTCGTCCTCATACCTGCAGCCCGGCTTCTGTTGCGCCGAAATCCGTTGGATGCCATGGCCCTCTTCAACTCGGGAAGCTGGTATCCCCTGACCTTGTTGCTGATCGTTGTCGGCTCGCTTCTGACGGGTCGATAGGAGAACGCAACGTCTGTCGGGCCCTCGCGATCAATAGAACGGTAATTTGTTCCAGAATTCCGGGATCTCCTGCTGCCATTTCTTTCCGAAGGTTCGCTCGCAGAAATCTCCCATCTTCTTCATCCATCTACGCCAAGGGTTCTTGCCGGCCTCGATGTCTTCCAGAATGTCCTCGAGAAAGGTATCGATGTGGGGAAGTTCTTCCTTGGGGATGTAGAAGGACGCCCCATCCATGTAGGATTTCTGAACATCGGCCATGCTCAATGCCTTTGCAGTGAGCATCACCGATGGAACCCCTTTTTTTCTGGCCAGTGCAAGCAACTCGTAGCCGTCCACCCCCATGATGTCGAGAACGGCAAGATCCAGGGGGTGGGCCTCCAGGGCGGTCTTGGCCTCTTCGAAGGATGAGGCCTTGATCACCGTACACATGGGCAGCAAATCCTCGACCGTGTCGAGAATGTCCGGCTCGTCGTCCACGATCAGGATCCGTTTGCCGTTGAGGTGTCGATGTTCTGTCATCGGAGACTCTCTTTCTGTGGATGTGCGGATGTCGGAGATACCTCCGGTTCAATATCGGAAAAATTGATTTCAAGCATTCGAATGCTGGCCAGGATGCGCCGGACATTCTTTCCGAGGGCGGGTAGCCGTGCTTCGTGCCGCTGGAGTTCTTCGGCAATGGATCGCATGTCCGCAATCTTTCGGCAAATGCTGTGAAGGTCATGGGTGCTCTGCATAGAAACTCCCGATGGTCATCGCGAATAAGCGAGATGTGTATTGCCCAGTGCCAAAGCCTTTAGGGGCGATCCGCCGGGTCGTCCCTACGAGGTCGAGCGGAAACCAATGGTTTGGGTTCTTGCATCTGTCCGGACGGACAGACAACCGGATGTTCATCTCCCGGGCCTGCGGCTGTCGCCATGCGTGTTTCCTACGAAAGTCGAATATCAGGAGTCAGGAGTCAGGAGTCAGAAGAAAAGCGGAAGAACCCTGCTTTTCCAAGCTTGCCCCTGTGACTGCCATGCATCGTGGTGAAATCCTGGTTGCATGGGGAATTGTCGTGAAAACGGTCGGCGGTCGCGTGTTCACCAAGAGGGTACTTGCTCCATCAAGATCCATGTGTCTTGCGCAGGTCCTTAAATCGTTTTGCCTTGACCTCGTAGCGGGGAAGGGTTCCCGGTGGGTGGAATTCGAGGTCGTAACGCAGGTTCGTTTTGATGCGCAGCTGGTCGTTGAGCTCCCGGGTGATGGCCGCTCGTCTGTCCGGATCGGTGGTCGCCAGCTCGACCCGGAGTCGAATACGGTCCGTATCTCCAGCCTTTTCGACGACGACTTCGTATTCGTCTCCGATCCCATCGATGCCACGGACGACTTCTTCGATGGCCGACGGTGACAACAGTACCCCCTTCACTTTGGTGATGTCGTCGGCCCGACCCTGCACGCCGCCCCGGATCAGCCGGAATGTTCTGCCACAGGGGCAATCGGTTGAGGCCCATTCAATGATGTCCTTGGAATCGAATCGGATGCAAGGCTGAGCGATGCGGTCGAAGGCCGTGATGATCATCTTACCTCTGCGGCCCGGCTCGGTGATGATTTCGCCCGTATCCACGTCTTCGATTTCGACCAGAAACATGCCTTCGTTGACATGGAGTCCTCCCGACTGGGCTTCGCATTCAAAGGACCATGCACCGATTTCCGTTGCGCCCGAATGGTCGTACACCTTTGCCCCCCAGGCGGATTCCATCCGATGTTTGGTGCTGGGAATACTGGCGCCGGGCTCTCCGGCACAGGTGATTTTCCGGATGCCGATGGACCGAGGATCGATGCCGAGCCCTTTTTTCGCCGTTTCCGCCATGCCGAGGACATAAGTCGGGGTAGCCATCATAGCGGTCGCTCGTAGCTCCTGCATCTTGAGGATGCGGGCCGATGTGTCGAGTACACCCCCTGGAACGACTTCACATCCGATTTTCTCCGCACCATAATGGCCGGCCCAGAAAGCCACAAACACGTTGTACCCGAAAGGGATGAACACGCGGTCACTTGGCCGATACCCCTGCGCCCACAGAAGGTAGGCCCAACATTCCGCCCACCATTCCCAGTCCTGCCAGGTGTCCGGCTGATATACGGGTTGTCCTGTCGTGCCGCTGGTCTGGCGGAATTCGGTGACGTCTTCCAATGGAACACACAGGGCATCCCCGTAGGGGAACGGATCCTTTCGCTGGATGTCCCGCATCATGGATTTTTCGACCTTGGGAATGTGGCGGATATCGTTCAAGGTTCGAATGTCTTCGGGGTGGATACCGGCCCTGTCGTACAGGTTGCGGTGAAAACGGCTTCGCTCATAGGCCCATTGGAAGATGCGCCTGAATTTTCGTAGTTGTAAGGCTTCCAACCGTTCCCGATCCAGGGTTTCCAGGATCGGATTCCAGTAAACGGAACTCTCATGCGGCATAGGTCATCCTCCGTAGGATTTGCACTCCTTGCCTGCGGCCTTTTTGCGAAGCCGTCAATACATCATTTTCGGCAAGACCAGAACGATCTGCGGAAAGATGGTCATCAGAATGATTCCCAGAACAGTAGCGATCAGAAAGGGAACGACACCCTTAAAAATCTTTTCGAGAGGGACCTTCCCGATGGTGCCTTGAGCAACCCCGTATACCACATAGACATTGATCCCGACAGGCGGTGTGAGCACCCCGATTTGGGTGAGCAGCACGATAATGACCCCATACCAGATCGGATCGTAGCCGAGATTGACGATGATCGGAAAGAACACGGGGATGGTCAGCATGATGAGGGCCAGAGCGTCCATGATGCATCCACCGATGATGTAGACCATGGCGATGGCGGCGACGATCATGTAAGACGGCAGGTTGAACCCGCCGACCCAGGTCGCTGCATTGAAGGGAATTCGGGTGACGGCCAGGAACTTGCCGAAGACGAGTGCGCCTGCAATCAGGAAAATGACCATGCAGGACGTCCGAAGGGTCTCATAGATGGACTTGACGAAACCTTGCCAACTGAGCTGCTTTCGGATGACGGATACGGCCAACACCGCGAAGGCACCGACACCTGCCGCCTCGGTCGGGGTGAAGACTCCAAGGAAAAGCCCCCCCATGACCAGAAGGAAGCACAGGGCCGTATCTCCGATATTTTTGAGAGAGGCGATCTTCTCTTTCCAGGTGAAGCGTTCACCCGGTGGGCCCTGTTCGGGGGCAAAGCGGCACCGGACGGCGATGCAGCCCATGTACAGGATGGTCATGACGATGGCGGGAAGGATGCCGGAGACGAACAGGGCGCCGATGGACTGTTCCGTCAAGACGCCGTAGACGATCATGACGACGCTTGGAGGCATGATCATGCCAAGCCCTCCGCCGGAGGCCACGGTTCCAGTCGACAATTCATCGTCGTATCCATAACGCCGCATCTCGGGCAGTCCGACCGTGGCCAAGGTTGCTGCCGTTGCCGGGCTGGACCCGCAGACGGCGCCGAAGGCCGTGCAGGCCACGATGGTGGCCATCGCCAGTCCGCCCCGGATAGAGCCGAAGAAGCGATAGGCGGTTTCGTAGAGTCGTTTTCCAATACCACTGTTGAAAGCAAACTGGCCCATCAGGATGAACAGCGGAATGGTGGTCAGGCCATAGGAGGAGAAGGCTTCGTAGATGCTTCTGGACAGAAGATTCAGCCCGCCTGTCCAGGATTTCATGATGGAAAAACCCACCAGGCCGACAAGGGTCATGACGTAAGCGACCGGCATGCGGGTCATGAAGAGTATCAGCATGAAGAGAATGCCGATCGTGCCGATCATTCCAGGATTCATAGATCACCGAATCGAATGGGATAACAGATGGTTGTCATGGATTTGCGCAATCGCATTACGGCGTGGCTGAAGGATCGGCCGGTTTTCCAAACGCCTGCAGCAGCTTGACGGTGTCGCAAAACAGGATGCAGAAGAAGACCAAAAAGCAGCCGGCAACCAAATAAATGATCATGTATTCCGGAAGCTTCATGGTCATGGACACCTCGCCGCTTTGTCGAATGGTGTCTGCGTAAACGATCATTCGCCAGGCAACGATGCCGAAGAGCAGAAAGCTTGTAAGTGTCGTGAAGAATGCGAGAAGCTTTCGAGGTTTATCCGGGAGGATCTGGACGAAAAGCTCGACACCGATGTGGGCGTCCATCTGATGGGTATAGGGCAGGGCGAAGGCTGTGGTGAGGGTTGCCAAAAAGCCGACGATTTCAATGGCCCCGAGGATGGGTCGGTTGAAGAAGCGGCCGATGACATCGATGCAGGTCATCAGCATCATTCCAGTCAGGCAGATGCCGCCTGCAACTTTCAGCTTGTCGGAAAGCCAGTTGATACCTTTAAAAAATGGTTCCATCGTTCATGAAAATCCTTAAAATGAGAGAGGCATCGTTCATAAGTGTGATGGACTCGCAAAAAGTCAGATGCTCTTGTTTAACCCGCAGGAGAGCGGGTGTATTTTGCTTGCGCAGCGGAAAAACTCAGCAGCCCGATCTCGTAGGATCGGGCGGATGGCCAAGATGGAAACGATGGCTTTCTGAAAGGCAACATCCGGATTATCCATCCAAAACAGATGAAGCGCGTCCGCCCGATCCAACGATCTCCGGCTGCTTCAAACACGTTTCCGCTGCTTCGCAAAACACCACCCGCTCTCCTGCTGGATGCCCGGCGCTGGAAGAAAATCGGTAAGAGGCGACTTTTGGCGAGTCCATCACTCCTTACGCATCCCGGATATTGCCTGAATTGCTCATTGGTACTTCTTGAGTGTAGCAGCGATAAAGTCCACCACTTCCTTCCCGTTGATACCCTTTGCGGTCAATTCCTTGGCATAGGCGTCGATGATCGGGCTGACGGCCGCCTTCCATCGGGCGGCTTCCTTGCTGTCTTGACCGACGATCTGGCCGCCTTGTTCGAGGAGGTATTTCAAGCCGATCATGTCACTGTTGTCCCAGGCATCTCCATGTTTCGGAATCCATTCGGCGTTGACGGCCTGAATGACTTGCTGGACGTTCGGCGGAAGGCTCTTCCATTTGTCCTTGTTCATGACGACGAAAAAGGATGT
>CAZJXF010000087.1:0-15199 GCA_964549995.1 uncultured Desulfatirhabdium sp.
TCCTACGAGATCGGGCTGCTGAGTTTTTCCGCTGCGCAAGCAAAACACCACCCGCCCTCCTGCGGGTCAACCAAGAGCATCTGACTTTTTGCGAGTCCATCATGTCTTCACGGCTCGCCCCAAATGGGGGGGACCGTCGGACGATTACGGACGCTGAAGCAAGACATCGACCATCTCGGCAAATCCGTACCCGCCTTCTTGGGTGGTGATCCAGGCCGGCTCCGCTTCCATCTTTCCCGAAAAACGAGCGACATTGGCCACACCGACGGCATGCGGAAAAAATCCGAACATGGGCGCGTCGTTCGGAGAATCCCCACAATACAAAACGGCTTCCTTCGCCGCTTCCACATCCATGTCGAACATCTCCCGAAAAAAGCGGGAGGCCATCGTCAACTTGTCGTAATCGCCGAACCACCCGTTGACATGAATCGAGCTGATCTTTGCGACTGCGCTCGCCTCCTGGAAGATGGAAACGATCGATTCCACACGCTCCATAGGCAGAGGGGGATCGATGTCTTCCGCAAAGTCGATGGCCAGATCCGCCACCCGGAAAGCCTGATCCGCTGCAATGCGGGCACCCGGAACCCGTTGTAAAATGGCCGCAGAAAGCGCTTCCAACCGTTTTCGGTCCGCTTCCCGCTCCCGATCGCTCTTCCAGTAGCGCCGGATCATTTTCCGATGGGTTTCGTCATAGCGATAATACAGGGCGCCGTTTTCACCGACCACTCCATCGATGGGCCACATACGGGCGATGTGATCGCACCACCCGGCAGGTCGACCGGTCACCGGAACCACTCGGATACCGACCGACTGCAACCGCTCCATTGCCGAAAAGACGCAGGAAGGAAGCCTCCCCCGATAGGTCAGCGTATCGTCGATATCCGTCAACACGGCCCGAATGCGGGCACGGGCACTGCGTGGAAAACAAGCGATGGGTTGCATGAAGGGTCCTGCGAAAGAAAATAAGGAGTCAGGAATCAGGAGTCAGAAGTCAGAAGTCAGAAGAAAGCGGAGTAAACCGATGGCTGTAGCAGTCACCCTTCTCCCACTTCCGCTGTTCTTCCCCTTCCACCTTGACCGCCGGGTCCACCATTCTTACTATCCAATATACAAGAAGCGGGTTGTGGATCAAACGAAAAAGTACCGGCAAGGACATCCGAAACAAAACCAATGATCGAAAAGGAGAGACACCATGATCAACGAGAAATTGGCGAAGGCAATGAACGAACAGATTCGCAACGAGCTCGAGTCCGCATACATTTACCTATCCATGGCCGCCTGGTTCCACGCGAAAAGCCTGGACGGCATGGCGCACTGGATGCGGTGTCAGGCCCACGAGGAAATGATTCATGCCATGAAATTCTTCGACCACCTGAACGACAGAGGATACGCCGTCGTCTTGAAGGACCTCAAGCAGCTCAAGACCGAATGGCAGAATCCCATCGAAGTCTGGGAGGATACGTTGGCGCACGAACGTTTCATCACCTCGAAAATCGATGACTTGACGACCATTGCTCGTGAAGTGAAAGACTATGCCGTTGAACCGCTGCTGGCCTGGTTTTCCAAGGAACAGGTGGAGGAGGAGGCGACAGCCTCACGGGTACTCGAGCAGATGAAGATGGTAGGGCAGGACCGATCGGCGTTGATTTTCGTCGATCGGGAACTGGGAACGCGGGCGTTTCCGGCCGGATCACCCCTTGATCCGGCGGCTTACAACGCAACTGCGTGAAGCCCGAAAACACCTCATTGATCGAGCGGGGGTGGGATATGACCCGCCCCCGCAATCTGACATGCGAGATGCGTCGTGCGAAAGCCTGTAGAGGCGACCCGCTGGGTCGCCTCTACGCGTTCCTGCGCAAGCCGACGTGTTGAATCACCACATCGCTTTGGAACGGCGACCGAATGTTCGCTTGCGGGGGCGGCGCAAGCCTTCGCCATGAGCGATTATGTCGGCATACCGCAGTTGGGGCAGAACACATCCCCGTGAAGTTCGGTTTGGCAGTGTTTGCAACACACGCGGCTTGCGCCTGCCGATGCCGACGACCGGCCGCGTCTCGTTTCAAACATGTCGGAAATGCTGTCGCATGCTTCGCAGAGCAGAAACGGCACGCCCTTCTTGATTCGCAGGAACGGAAAAGAAAACAGGCTCAGGTAATGGTCCACTCGTTCGATGTAGGCGTTGGGGCTTCCGCAAACGGCGCAAACACGAGGAGACGGACTCATCTTCTTGATTTCCGATCGCCACCAGGTGTCCGCACATCCTGTGGATGTCACCTGATGCATTTTATCGGTCGTTTCCGATCCACGATACTTGCAGCTTGTCGTAATGAATTTTTCCTCTTCCAGTGCCATAAGGCCTCCTTAGAATGGTTGGGAAGACGGAGAAGGGGCTCGATGCATTTCCCCCTGTTCCGTAATGACATGATCGATGAGACTTAGATCCAACATCGAATGGGATCGGGTCTTCATGTGGAGATCGAAATGTTCCATCGAACGGACGGTACTTTTCTCGGGAATGATCTGTTCGGACGAGGAACGATGGGAAAAGCGAAACGTATCGAGGAACAGATACACCGGCACCCGATGAAGATGACACAGGCTGACGATATTCGGTGTTCCGGCGGATGCGATCACCTTGTGGTCTTCGGTGATGGACAGGGCCCCGATGAACAGCTTGTTGGCCGAATCGAGGACATGGTCGAGAACATATTCCGGAATGACCTCGTGCGGCACATGAGCTTTCGCCAGCTCCCGGATGAGCTGCCGAGTCTTCACCATATCCTGCTTCAGCACGATCACCCGAAATTCACGCTGGAGGACATCCTTCGCCCGGATCAGGATGTTGTTGACGACCGTGCTTGTCGAATACACCAGAATCACATCCCCGTCCGCAACCTGTGAAACCCCCTGGTCGATGACCTTCCGAACGGTCGCTTTAAATATATCGATCTGTTGCTCCAGAATCTGAATCGCCCGATCCCGAAGGGCTTCCTGCGGAAGCTGCCGATATTGCTCCAGTTCCTGCTCGAATCGTTCGATCAAATGAATGAGCGGCATGAAGGCGGGCTCTGTTTTATGAATCGCCCCCGTCAGCTTCAGGATTTCCGGATAGAACCGGTCCGGCTCCGTTTTCATTTTTTGCAGGGATTGAATGAAACATTCGAGAGCGACGACGGTGGTCCGAGCACCGCCCAGAATATCGCCCTGCTCCCGAAACAGTCGATTCAAAACGTCTTGATCGGTAGATTTCATCGGGTCAACCACAAATATCCACAGAGGTAAGCGGAAGAAATCACGAGCGTCAGGATCGTGATGAGGGCGCTGGATTTGCAAAATTCCATGAAGCTGATTTCACAGCCGTGTTTTTTCGCCATCCCGACCGATACGATGTTGGCCGAGGCACCGACCATCGTCAGGTTTCCACCGAAACAGGCACCGAGGGACAACGCCCACCAGAGGATGTTGTTCGGAATCGGCGTCGTTTCCAGGATGAGTTTGACGATGGGAATCATCGTGATCGTAAAAGGAATGTTGTCGAGAAATCCGGAAACGATTCCGGAAACCCAGAGAACCGTTAGAACAATGACATAGGGATTGGATCCGACCTTCAGAAAGACGTTACGGGCGATCCATTCGATCACCCCTTTTTCTTCCAGAACGCCGACGAGAATGAACAGCCCCGCAAAAAACAGCAGCGTGCTCCACTCCACTTCCAGCAGCATGTGCTCGACATCCACCCGGGTGATCAACAGAAGGATCATGCCGACCAGAAGGGCGACAACCCCCGGAGAAATCTTCGTGATCGTCTGGGTAACGAACAGAATCAGGGCAAGCGCAAGGCAGCCCAAGGCCTTTCCCAGGAAAACCTTGTCGAAGGAAATACCGATGAATTCGTGCCGGATCTTTCTCAGCAGAAATTGCACCGAAAACAGCTTCACGAGATCGTTATCGATGGGCCGGAACTTCTCCCGGTCTGTCAACCAGTAGTACCCGATCATGGCGACCACGCAGACAGCGACCACGGGCGTTAGGTTGAGAATGAAATCGTTGAAGGTGAGAGCCGTCTTTGAACCGATGATGATATTGGGGGGATCGCCGATGAGGGTCGCCGTGCCGCCGATGTTGGATACCACGGCCTGACTGATGATGTAGGGCTTGGGATCCATCCCCATGCCGCGGGTCAGTTCGATGACGATCGGAACGATGATCAGCACCGTCGTCACATTGTCGAGAAAGGCGGATACCGATGCCGTGACGATCGAGAACAGCACGAGAATCTTCAATGGACTCCCCTCGGTCATTTCAGCGATTTTGACCGACATGATCGTGAAGAATCCCGATTTTCGAAGAATGGCGACGATGATCATCATGCCCATCAGGAGCATGATCGTCTCGAAATCGATGAACTGAACCGCTTCGTGCTCACTCACCACATGGGTCAGAAGCAGCACCATCACCCCGAGCAAGGCTGCAACCGCCTTGTTCACCAGTTCGAAGGTGATGGCCAGATAGACCAGAACAAAAACGATGACCGGGAAAACAGCCCCTTCCATAAATATCTCACCCACTCGTTGAAGGATATCTCATATCTATATCTTCGATCGACTGAATGTAGCTACCCGAACAGCCGACTTTATCATGAGGTCGCACTAATACGCTTGACCTCATTCGAAGTCAACAGAAATTAACCATCCAATATCATATAAAATTTCGATATCCCAGAAATGATTTGAAGCGCTTTCAGCGAAAAAACCGGATTTGATCGGTGAGGCATTTCCTATTGTGTCAATCGGATTAACTTGCTTGACCAGAAAGAAATCGGGGAAAGAGGGTTGAGGGAATGGGACAGAGAAAGAAGGGGGGGACTGGTTGCGAGGCCATCCCGTTTCTATGGCGAAGGGATCCCCCCCGTAGATGAACATCCGGTCGCTATTCCGAACAATTGCAGCGGTAACGGGCCATACTTCCTACCGCCCACTGCCTACTGCCCACTAAAATCTGGGCTACAAGCGCCAGTAACGGATGCCTTTGGAACGGGCTTCGTCTGGATCGAAGACAGCCTTGACGTCGATCAGGATGGGCATGCCGTTTCGACAGAGGGCTGCAATCCGCTCCATTCCCATCTCGAGATAGGATCGGTGTTGAACGGCCAGAACGACGGCATCCACACCGTCGAGTTTCTCCCAGTCCCGAACGAGTTCGATGCCGTAGTATCGTCGGGCTTCATTCGGATCACCGAGCGGATCGTGCACCCGCACTTCCACCCCGTAGTCCCGCAGCTCATGAACGATATCCACGACTTTCGTATTCCGCAGATCCGGGACATCTTCCTTGAAGGTCAGCCCGAGAATCGCCACCTGAGCCCCCCGCACCTGCCGGGATGCGGCAATCATCATCTTGACGGTCTTCTCTGCGATGTACTTTCCCATGTTGTCGTTGATCCGCCTCCCGGCAAGGATCATTTCGGGATGATACCCGAGGGCTTCCGCCTTGAAGGTCAAGTAATACGGGTCCACACCGATGCAGTGCCCCCCGACGAGCCCCGGACGAAAGGGCAGGAAATTCCACTTGGTTCCCGCAGCCTTGAGCACATCCATCGTGTCGATACCGATCCGATCGAAGATCATGGCCAGCTCGTTCATCAAGGCGATGTTGAGATCACGCTGGGTGTTTTCGATGACCTTGGCGGCTTCGGCCACCTTGATCGATGGGGCGGCATGGATACCGGCAAGGGCTACCTTACCGTAAACGGAGCAAAGCATGGCGCAGGTCTGCGCATCCGAACCCGAAACGACCTTGACGATCTTGTCCACGCTATGGTTCCGATCGCCCGGGTTCATCCGCTCGGGCGAATAGCCGAGGGTGAAATCCGCCCCGAACCGCATGCCGGAATGCTTTTCCAGAATCGGCAGACACACCTCTTCGGTGGCCCCCGGATAGACCGTGGATTCATACACCACGCAGCTTCCCTGCTGGAGATGCTTTCCGACGGTTTCGGAGGCCCCGATCAAGGGTCTGAAATCCGGAATCCGATAGGCATCGATCGGCGTCGGAACGGCGACGATCACCAGGCGGCACGCACAGAGAGCCGTCGGATCGTCCGTAAAATGGATGGTTGCGGATCGCAGCTCTTCCGTCGTCACTTCGTTGGTGCGGTCGATGCCGTTTCGCAGCTCTGCAATGCGTGGCGATTTCAGGTCATATCCGGTCACATTGAAATGGCGGGACAGATGAACGGCTAAGGGTAGACCGACATAGCCCAACCCGATGACAGCGATTCGGTCCTTTCTTTCCAACAGGGATTCAAACGTCACCATCGATGGCAATCTCCTCGTTCCTTGCATGGGGTTGATAGAACTGTAGCTCGAGCCGCCGACCGTCCGTCCGCATCATAACAGCGCCGCAATCGGCCGTCGAAACCATCCGGCAGCCGGCCAAACGGTACCTCTCTAAAACGTCGGGATGGGGAATATAGCGATTGGTTCCTGCCGAAAAAACGACAATATCGGGGCGCACCGCGTCGATAAAAGCCTGAGAATTGGATGTCTTGCTGCCATGATGCGGAGCCACCAGCACCGTGCTTCCGAGCCGCCCTGCTGCATGCGCGACGAGCCACGATTCGGCGGGTTTTTCGATGTCTGCCGGAAACAGGAACCCTATTTCCCCCATTCGCAGGGAAAGCACAAGCGAAAAATTGTTGGTATCCGGCGATTTTCTGGGCGGTTGCGGGGGAAGAAATGCCGGATCCGGATGAAGACGGACCATCGTGATGCCCGACTCGTTCACGACTGTCGGAACCGTATCGCCTTCGACGAGCGGGATGCTCTTCCGATGAACGATGTCCCGAAACCGTTCATAAGCTGGATCTGGGGATGATCTGCCGTTGGTCCAAAGCTCACCGACGGAAAAATGCGAAAGAACATAGAGTAGCCCGTTCAGGTGATCGCTGTCGGGATGGGTGAGAACGACCCGGTCGATCGAAAGAATCTTTCGGGCGCACAGGGCGGGAGCCACGATGTTTCTGCCGGTATCGAATGCGGTGCTATCCGGAAGTCCTCCACCGTCGATCAGCATCACCCGACCGCCGGGCTCTTCCACGAGAAGGGAAAGCCCTTGCCCGACATCGAGAACCGTTACCCGAAGATCGGTATGCAGAAAGCGCTCGTTCAGCCAAAAGCCGACGTCTGCAATCCCGACGACGATCACAACAACCCAGGCCCACCGCAAGAAAAGGTTCTGCGGTTTAGCCCCCGGGGGGTTCGTCTCAACGGAAGGAAAGGAAAATGCGCCCTTCTGGAAATCGCCCCGATCCGCACAATGCTTCGACCGGCGGGAAAAGGCCCGTAGCCGAAGCGTTCGAAACGACAGTCCCAGCAAGGCACCGAACCAGACCAGCTCGAAAACCGTCGGACGGATGGTAACGATGGAAGCCCAGGGAATGGCGGCAAGCCAGCGGACAAGCTGCAGCACGACATCGAGGAGATGACAAGCCACCCCGAAGAAAAGAGATGCACCCGGCAGATGCAGAAGATGCACTGCGCCACCCATCAACCCGATCGGAATGACCAGAAGGCTCATCATCGGAACGACCACGGCATTGGCTGCAAGGCCCACGATCGACACCCGCTGGAAATAGAACATGACGAGGGGAAGCGTTCCGATGGTGGCGCATGCGGAAACGAAGATCGGCAGCAGAAGCCTCTCCCGCCAACCGAGCGGCTTGGGCAGATGAGGCAGAAGCAGGGTTGTTCCGGCGAGAATGGCCAAAACGGAAGCAAAAGACAGTTGAAAGGAAATGGAAAACAGGGCCGGTGGATGAACGATCAGAATGCCCCAGGCAGCCAAGGCCAGGGTATTGAACGGCTCGTGATCCCGTTCCACGAGTAGGCCGAGCAGAACGATGGTTGCCATGAGAACGGCCCGCTGGGTGGAGGGGGACATTCCGGCCAGAAGGCCGTAACCGAACACCGGAACGAGGGTCAGCAGGGCTGCGGCCTTTTTCCCCCAGGCCCGCAGCAGAAGCGGCTTGAAGAAGGCCGCGAGTCGGTAGAACAAGAAGAAGGCGCAGGCGGCCACAATCCCCACATGAAGGCCGGATATGGCCAATAGATGGCTCAGTCCTGTCGCAGCGAAGAGATCGTTCGTTTCGGAAGAGATACCGCTTCGAATACCGATCAGTACCGCCTTCAGAATTTGGTGTGCCGCATCCGAACCGTCCGTCCCGTCGATCGATTCCGCAAGGGCGATGCGCTGGGATCGCAACTGCCGAAAGAACACCGCCGGACGCCGCTCCAGAAGGAAGATCGCTTCCGAGCGAACGAAGGCCGTTCCATCGATTCCCGAAAACCGCAGATACCGCCGTACATCGAAGCCCCCTGGGTTTCGATGGGTTCTGACCGGATAGAGTTTGGCGGTGAAGCCGATCCGGTCCCCTTCCTGAGGGCTGTAGAGGCCGGCAACCGTCAGCCGGATGCTGCCTGAAACCGAATGTTCGGCAACCTGTTCGACCCGAAGCCGGAATCGGGTACGATCCCCGAGCGGGGTTTCGGTTTCGGTGATCGTCCCGACGATGGGAGCCGGGGTTTCCAAGATGCGGTGAAGGAAATGGTCGGCCGGGAATTGCGATGTCGTCCAGGGGTGAAGACTTAGGTATCCGAGCCCTGCAAAGAGAAGAAAGGGAAAGAAAACGGCGTGTTCGGACGCCCGCAAGGCATGGAGCAGCACAGCACCGGCAAGAAGGGCTACGGCTGCAGCCTCGTAAGCATGATCCGGGAAGATGTCGCAGGCGGCCATCCCGACACCGAAGCCGACGAGAAGGGCCGCCATCGGCCGATCAAAGGGCTGCGATTGCCCCCACCTTCCGTTCTTTGTCTCTCGCCTTCCGCCTTCCGTCTGTTGTCCCCCGTCATCTCTTCCCGAAGGATGGCCACATAGCCCCCCTACAACATCAAAACGTTCCTCTCCACCCCTTTTCCCTAACTTCGCATTTTCACAGAAAAAATGCACATAACGAAAGGTTTTCGCCGCCCCGTCGATCAAAGTCACAGGAGCGAGTCCTCTCATGCAAGGTTCTTCCGCTTTCTGACTCCTGACTTCTGACTCCTGACTCCTAATATTCGGCTTTCAAAGCAACTATCTGACTTTTCCAACTTTTCAAACTTTTTACGAGTCCATCAATGTTTGAAACTACGCTGCCCCGTAAAGACCATTGCAGCACCGTATTCGTTGCAGGCCTCGATGGACTGGTAATCGTTCTCCGAGCCTCCGGGCTGAATCACGGCCGTGACCCCTTCCCGAAGTCCGACATCGATGCCGTCCCGGAACGGAAAGAAGGCGTCGCTCACCATGGCAGCACCCCGAAGTCCCCCGTTTTCCGCCTGAACCCGGGCATCGATTTCCCTTCGCTTCTCCTCATCCTTCATGTCGTTGTAGGAAATGCCCCAGGACTCGAAACAGTAGCGATCCGCCAGTTTCCGGTACGCCTTGTCCCGAGCGATTTCGGCCACTCCCACCCGATCCTGCTCACCGGTGCCGACGCCGACGGTCACCTGGTCCTTGACGTAAATGACGGAATTGGAGGTGATGCCGGATTCCACCAGCCACCCGAAGAGCATGTCATCGATCTCTGCAGGTGTCGGCTGTCGTTCGACCCGATACACCCGGCCCTTGTAGGTGCATTCGGCGGGCAAAAGTTTCTCCGGGCTTCTCGCCTCCGGAACGAAGGACCATTGGGCGACGATTCCGCCGTCGATGAGGCTCTTGAAATCGACGACCCGCTCACCGACAAAGGACTGAAGCCGCTCGATGTTCCGAATGCGGATCACCCGAAGGTTTTTCTTTTTTCCGAAGATGTCCATCACCCCATCCTCGAATTCCGGAGCCACCACCACCTCGGCGTACTGCCGGGAGATGGCTTCGGCCGTCTCCCGGTCAACGGATCGATTCAGGGCGATACAGCCACCAAAGGCTGCAATGCGGTCGGCCATGTTCGCCTTCTCATAGGCTTCGAGCAGACTGCTCGCCCGTGCCACACCGCAAGGGTTGTTGTGCTTGACGATGACAACCGTGGGCCTGTCGGTGAAATACCGCAAGATGTTGAGGGCGTTGTCGGCGTCCGTGAGATTGGTTTTCCCGGGATGTTTCCCGGATTGCAGAAGCTCCATATCCGAGGCAAGATATCTGCCCGGCTGAAGGGTCCGGGTATCCCCCAACACAAGGTTGCCGTTCACCAGCCGATAAAGGGCCGCCTCCTGACCGGGATTTTCGCCGTAGCGCAGCCCTTTGCGCTCTCCGCCGATTTCCCAGGTTACCTTTTCGTAAAAAAGGGTCTGCCGGTTCGGCCCGTCCACGAAGGAGATTTCCATTGCAGGCGGGAAATGGTCGGTCACGATCGTTCGGTACATTTGCTTGAGATCATCAGCCATCGTCGTATCTCCTTGGAAACACAATGCGTGGTGTGTATACAGCTTTTTTTAAGCGTGATACGTGGTGCATGGTGCGTAAAAATCCGCATCATCAGGGAACTAAGGCGCCTTTTTGCGAACCCATCATTTTTCCTGCGCCGCAATTTCCGGAATCAAATCGAGAACGATCGACCGCAAGGTCTCCGAGGCACGATCGGCAACCTCAATGATTTCTTCGAGGGTGTGCCGCTTGGGATGATCGGGATCGTGCACATTGGTGATGACGGAAACGCCGAGAACCCCGATGCGGCACTGGTTGGCCGCAATCACCTCCTGGACGGTGGAAAACCCGACGGCATCGGCTCCGATCGCTCGCAAGAAGCGGATTTCCGCTGGTGTTTCGAGCGAAGGCCCTTTGAGTCCGACATACACCCCTTCCCGGTAGGTAATCCCCCGGGCTTCGACGCATGTTCTCGCCGATCGCCTCAGATCGCCTGCATAAGCCTCGCTCATGTCCGGGAACCGGTCTCCCCAGGCTGGATCGTGCGGCCCGATCAGCGGATTTTCACCGGTGAGGTTGATGTGATCCTTTAAAAAGAGGAGATCCCCTGGCCGAAGGGCAGGATCGATCCCCCCTGCGGCATTGGAAACGATCAGGTACCGGATGCCGATGGCCTGCATCACTCGGATCGGAAAAGTGACTTCCTGGGGCGTATACCCCTCGTAGAGATGAAACCGCCCTTCCATCACCAACACCGGAACATTCTTCACGACGGCGCCGATAAGCCTTCCGGCATGGGTGACGACTGTGGACAGCGGAAAATGCGGTATCTCTGCGTAGGGAATGTTCACCCGATGATCCGATTCGGGAACGAGCCGTGAGAGCCCCGTTCCGGTGATGACGGCAATGGTTGGGCGCAAGAGCTGGATGTCGGCCAAGGCAGCAACCGCTTCCCGAATGGAACGGTTGCGTCGGTCAATGGGATTTTCGGAAACGGCGGCTTTCCTATTCATGAGCAATGTACCACGTATGGTGGTCTCGGAAACAAAAAATGCTTTTCAGGAATTCTCCTTGAAAAGCATCGGGTGAAGGCATATAGGGAAGCGCTTGGAGCCGGCGCGCGGATTCGAACCGCGGACCTGCTGATTACGAATCAGCTGCTCTACCTGCTGAGCTACGCCGGCCGAAATGAATGCGCTTGGATACTGTTTTTATGGATCAAAATCAAGAGAAAAATCGGATTTCGCAGATCTTCGACGCCCTGAACAGACGCAATTCGCTCACCATCAAAGGTCTCGAAGGCTCCTCCCCGGCCTATCTGCTGTCGCGAATCGCTACCGATCCGAATTTACCGATGCTGGTGGTCGTTCCCACCCATGCGGATGCCGAACGCATCGCAAGAGACATGCAGACCTATTCCGACGAAACGCTCGCCATCGACATCTTCCCGGCTTACCCCTCGTTTTCGGGGAAGGTGCTCGCATCTACAGAAACCTCCGCCCAGCGACTGAAGGTGCTCTACCACCTGCTGAGCGAAACCGGACCATCGATCGTCATCACCGGAGTGGAAGCCTTGATGCAGCGCTGTATCCCCCGGAAGGTGCTTTCGGAAAGCGCCGAACTCGTTCAGGTAAACGAATCGATCGATCTGGAGGGCCTGATCGAACGACTCGTTGCCTACGGATACAACCGAAGCGTGATCGTGGAGGAGCCCGGCGATCTCGCCGTTCGAGGCGGTATCGTCGACGTCTTTTCCCCTTTGTACCGCGATCCGGTGAGGATCGAGCTTTTCGGCGATTTGGTCGAATCCATCCGGTTCTTTTCGGCATCCACCCAGAGAACCCTCACCACCACCGACGAGGCCGTCCTCATTCCGGCCAAGGAGACCATTTTAAACCTCACGCAGGTGGATGCCTGGTTGTATCGGCTTCGGGAGGAAATCGCCCTGCAGGAGCTTCCCCTCGACGAGCTGCGGCTGTGGACCGACCGCATCCGGACGGAAGGCATCTTCCCAGGCATGGAATGCCTCATGCCCCTCATCTACCCGGAGCTCGACACACTCCTCGAGATGATCTCCCGAAGAACCCTGTTCGTCCTGATGGAACCCGCGGACCTGGGACGATCTTCCCGAATGGTGTTTGAAAAGGCGCTGGTACGGCATGAAACGGCCCGCCGGGAAAAGCGTCTTTCCCTGCATCCGTCATCGCTTCTGCTCGACTGGGACGGGCTGAAGGAAAAATTTCAAAACCAATGGACCCTGACCCTGCAAAACCTGCCGGGAACCGATCCAAAGCCCGTCGGCCTTGCCGAGACCATAGAGATGCAAACGGAAGAAACCGCTCATCTCTTCCAGGAACTCTCTCAACAGAAGGACAGGGAACACCCCCTGCTTGCCGCCGCATCCTTCCTCCGAAAGGTTCAGCAGGAGGGATGCATCCCCTATGCCGTCTGTGCCACGACCGCTCAGGCCGATCGGCTCCACGCTCTGCTCAAACCTTACGGCATCTCCTGTCAATCGGCAAAAGGGTTCACCGATCCGGCGGCTTCCGCAATCGACCGACTCTGGATCACCATCGGCCGGGTATCCACCGGTTTCGTATGGCCCCAGATAGGGATTGCGGTTCTTTCGGAAGATGACATTTTCGGAAAAAAACATCACCGTCGGAAATTCCAGGGACCGAAGATCCAGGCCCGGGCCTTTTCCCTCAGCGAGCTTCAGGCAGGAGACCTGATCGTTCATCCCGAGCACGGCATCGGTCAATACGATGGGCTGGTCCGGCTTCGGGTGGAAGGCTCCACAGATGAATACCTGCAGCTTGCCTATCGTGACGGGGACAAGCTCTACCTGCCCGTGGTTCGGATGAACGTCGTCCAGAAATACCTCGGCGTGGAAGGCATGGTTCCCGCACTCGACAAGCTGGGCGGAAAAACCTGGGAAAAGGTGAAGCAGCAGGTCAAGGCTTCCGTCGAAAAAATGGCCGGAGAACTGCTGCACCTGTACGCCAGCCGAAAAGTCGTTCAGGGCTACGCCTTTTCCGGAATCGACGACTATTATAGGGAATTCGAGGCGAGCTTCCCTTACGAGGAAACCCCGGACCAATTGAAGGCCATTTCCGAGGTTCTCGAAGACATGCAGTCGGAAACCCCTATGGATCGCCTGATTTGCGGAGATGTGGGATACGGAAAGACCGAGGTGGCCATCCGAGCGGCGTTTCTGGCAGTCAACAACGGCAAGCAAGTGGCCGTTCTGGTTCCGACGACCGTTCTGGCCGAACAACATTTTGCGACCTTTCGCGAACGCTTCGCCAAACACCCGATCATCGTCGAGAGCCTGAGTCGGTTTCGAACGAAGAAAGAGCAGACACGCATCCTCGAAGGGCTTCGAGAAGGAAAGATTGATGTGGTGATCGGCACCCACCGGCTGCTTCAACCCGATGTGTCGTTTCGGGATTTGGGGTTGGTCGTTCTGGACGAAGAGCACCGCTTCGGCGTCAAAGACAAGGAAACCCTGAAGAAACTCCGGAAAACCGTCGATGTCCTCACGCTGTCGGCAACCCCGATTCCCCGGACCCTGCACATGTCGCTTCTCGGTATTCGGGACATTTCCATCATCGCCACTCCCCCCGAAGACCGACAGGCCATCGAAACCCAGATCTGCGAGCGAAGCGACGAGATCATCGTCGAGGCCATCACCAACGAGCTCGAGCGGGGAGGCCAGGTCTTCTTCGTCCACAACAACACCTATTCCATCCAGGCGATGGCGGAGCACGTTCGGACTTTGGTTCCGAAGGCCCGGGTCGGGGTCGCCCACGGCCAGATGGCCGCAAGAGACCTCGAAAAGGTGATGCTCGACTTCATGAACCGCACCATCGATGTCCTGGTCTGCACCACCATCATCGAAAGCGGACTGGACATCGCCACGGCCAACACCATGATCGTCAACCGAGCGGATACCTTCGGGTTGGCCCAGCTCTACCAGCTGCGAGGACGCATCGGTCGATCTTCGGAAAAGGCCTATGCCTACCTCTTCGTCCCTCCCGAGGCCCATCTCGGAAAGACCGCCCTGAAACGGCTCAAGGTGCTGATGGAACACAGCGATATCGGGGCGGGAATGGAAATCGCCATGAACGACCTGAAGATTCGGGGAGGTGGAACGATCCTGGGCGCATCTCAGTCGGGACACATCGCAGCCGTCGGCTACGACATGTTCCTCAAACTCATGGAAGAGGCCGTTGCCAACCTCAAGGGCGAACCGATGCTGGCACCGATCGAACCCGATATCCACATCCCGGTGGATGCCTTCATTCCGGAAGACCTGGTCCCGGACATCGATCAGCGGATGGCGATCTACAGACAATTGAGCCGGATGCGAAGTCTTTCGGAGATTTCGGCGTACAAGGCGGAGCTTGTGGACCGGTTCGGAAAATTGCCCAAAGAAGTCAAGAACCTGTTGCTCAAGATCATGCTGCGGGTACTGTGTATCGCCTGCGGGGTCAAACGCATCGATCTGGTCGGTCAAACACTGATGCTTCGGTTCTCCGAGGCCCACCAGAAAAACCCCTTCGGAGTCGTGGACATGATTCTCGCATCGAACGGCGCGATGAGCGTCACCCCGGATCATGTCCTGAAAGTACAGCTTTCGGGCCCATCTCTGACGGAAATGATGGCCGAAACCAAAAACATCTTGAAAGACATCCGGCAGCGTGTTAACCAGTGATGGACTCGCAAAAAGTCAGTGAATCTCCAGCGAGCCGCATGGGGGCGGGCACACCTTTTTCGCTGCATCGGAAAAACT
>CAZJXF010000088.1:0-15156 GCA_964549995.1 uncultured Desulfatirhabdium sp.
CAACGAAAAAGGCGTGTCTCCCCCCATGCGACTCGGATGAGACTTGTGGACTTTTGCAACATCAAAAGGCGTATCCGCTACCATGCTCAGGCCCGGAAACACCCCACAATCGTGGGAATCGCTCATGCAGCCGGGGCTACACCCCGCTGGATGAAAGCCTTCACCGCAAAATTCAAAGGAATATGGCGGTATATCAGCGGCCATACTGCCCACTGCCGACTTTCGTAGGAATCGGCCATGCAACCCGGGTTTCACCCCGGTTAACGAAAGTCGCAGGAGCAAGCTACAAAAAATGGGGGCCATCCGCTTTCTTCTGACTTCTGACTCCTGACTCCTGATATATGACTTTCGTAGAAATAGCGACTTTTTGCGAGCCCTTCGTCCTTCAGCAGACGGTTTCCATGGATGCGAACCGGGGTTCGTGCAACGGAATCAGGATGTCGGCCATTTCCCGAACCCGTAGCATCAGATCGTAGGCTTCGTAGACATTCACATGGGTTCCCGGAGGAATGACCTCCATTTCCATAGCCCGAACCTGTTTCGGTGGATCGAAATTCTCCTGAATCACGCAAAAACCGGTGATGGCCGCCGTGCCGTTGGGCGTATCCACCAGGATGGTCAGGCCGCCTTCGGTGTGTGCGGGGGTATGCACCACCCGGATGCCGGGGGCGACTTCCCGATCTTCAGAGATGGTTTCCACCTGTCCATTTTCTTCCACATCGAGAATGTAGTCCTCCGCATAGCGGTAATCGAGCGGATGGGGGTCGTGGATGCGCCGGATTTCGGCCTCGTGAACGAGGATGCGTGCATGGGTGCATGCCGCGTCGTTCTCACAATGATCGTTGTGCAGATGGGTGTGAATGACCAGATCGATATCTGCCGGCGAAAGGCCGAATCGGGCCAGGCCCTCGCCGAAGGTATGGATGCTGCCGCCGATCGCCTGCTCCCGATCCGCCGACTGGATGGGACGCATCTCTCCGGTATCGACCAAAATCGGCTTGGCCGTCGCCCCGTCTGCAGGCTCGAGATACCAGGCATAGATGGGGATGGTGAAGGTCTGTCCGTTGTTGAACTGATAGGTCATCATCGACTTGTCGAAGACTTTCGTTCCCAGGACGATAGGATGAATATGGTACGTCGTCATGCGATGCCTCGGTAGGTTGGATGATCGGTTCGTGGAAGTCGTCCATCCCTGTACGCTCTTACTCCATCACGGATCAATAGGCTTCTTCGTAGCCGAGATCTTCCTCCGTGATGGGATGCCGGAAGAGCCGGTGGGTCCACACCTGGTAGGCAATGACCACCGGAATGAAGAGGAGCACCACAACCAGCATGATCTTGAGGGTCAGGGGACTCGAGGATGCGTTATGGGCCGTTAGTCCAAAGGCCGGATCGATGCTGGAAGGAAATAGATAGGGAAACAGCCCGAGGACGCCGAAGAACGTGGCCCCTGCGATGAATACGGCGGAAGACAACCAGGCAAGGAAGGACTTGGCCTTCTTGTGATAATAGAAAATGGCCAAAAGACCGGCTACGGCGATCAGAATGACAAGGAAGAGGGCGGGATGTTTCAGGTAATTGTCATAGAGTCGGGTGGAAAACCAGCTTGCCACCAAAAAGATGACGGCGACCGCCACCTGAACCGGCCAGAGCCTGAAGACCAGAGATGCGGCCCGCTCTTTCACGGGGCCCGTTGCCTTCATGTTCAGCCATAGCGCTCCGTGCATGACGAACATCAGCAGAAACAAAACACCCCCCAAGAGGCCGTACGGATTCAGCAACGTGAACAGATTGCCTTGATAGGTACCGGCCTGGTCGATGGGAATGCCGTGAAAAATGTTGGCGAACGCTACACCGAACAGCAGAGCGGGGAGGGCGCTTCCGAAAAAATTGGCCATGTCCCACACTTGTCGCCAGCGGGGGCTTTCCACTTTGCTTCGGAATTCGAAGGATACCCCCCTTAGGATGAGGGCGAACAAAATGAGCATCAGGGCCGAGTACAGGGATGAAAACATCACGGCATACACCTTCGGGAAGGCGGCAAAGGTGACCCCGCCGGCCGTGATCAGCCACACCTCGTTGCCGTCCCATACCGGGCCTACGGTATTGAGCATGATGCGTCTTTCTTCATCCGTCTTGCCTACGAAAGGCAGCAGGGTGCCTACACCGAAATCGAAACCGTCCGTCAGGAAGAAGACGGCCCACAACAACCCCCACAACAAGAACCATATCGTTTGCAAATCCATGGTATTCCTCCTCTTGATCGGTAAGTGAGATTAAGCGGTCGCGGTGTCGAGTTCCGGCCCCTTGCGGATATGGCGGACGACGAGGAAGACGCCGACGAGGCCCAAAAGACCATAGACGAGAATGAAGGCGGCAAGTGTCGTCGCGACCTGGGAGACGGCGATGGGAGAAGCGGCATCGGCTGTCTTCATCAGCCCGTAGACGATCCAGGGCTGACGTCCGACCTCCGTCACGATCCATCCCAATTCGTTGGCAATGTAAGGCAGCGGCAGGGACAACATCATGATCTTGAGGTAGCGGGGAGAGTCGAGGAGGCGGTTTCTCAGATACAGGCCGATCATGGTGACCAGAACGAAATAGAATCCCAGGCCCACCATCCCCTTAAACGCGAAGGATGTCAGCAGAACGGACGGGCGTTCCTCCTTGGGGAAGTCCTTCAAGCCTTTGACTTCAGCATTGATGTCCCGAAGCGCCAACAGGCTCACCATGCCGGGGATTTTCCCGAACTCGATCACGTTCTTCTCCTTTTCCTGGTCGGGCCAGGCGAACAGGATCAGAGGGGCTCTTTTTTGGGTTTCCCAATGGGCTTCCATGGCGGCCAGCTTGGCCGGCTGCTTGCGTGCGACATCCGAGCCATGAATGTCGCCCTGCACCACCGAAAAGAGGGAGAAGACGGCTCCGAACAGAAGGGCCATGCGGAAGGATCGATGGAAAAAGTCGATGTGCTGCTTCTTCAACAGGTACCAGGCGCTGATCCCCATGACGAAAAATGCGGAAAGGATGTAGGCCCCGCTCAGGGTATGGAGAATTTCGAGGATAGCAAAGGGATTTGTCACGACATCCAGAAAGCGGGTGACTTCCGCCCGGCCGTCGCGGATGGTGTATCCAACGGGATGCTGCATCCAGGCATTGGCGGTCAGGATCCAGATGGCGGAAAGAGAGGATGCGAAGGCGACGAGCCACATGACGGTGGCATGCGCCTTCGCGGAAAGTTTTTTCCATCCGAAGATCCATACACCCATCATGGTCGATTCGAGGAAAAAGGCGGCACTGGCTTCGATGGCCAACAACGAACCGAAAATGTCGCCGACATAGGCGGAGTAGCGCGACCAGTTGGTTCCGAACTGAAATTCGAGGGTGATACCTGTCACCACGCCGAGGGCGAAATTGATGAGGAAGATTCTCCCCCAGAATTTCGTCATCCGAAGATAGGTTTCGTCGCCTGTTCTGGCCCATTGGGTTTCCATCCAAGCCACGAGGATGGAAAGACCGAGGGTCAGCGGTACGAAGAGAAAGTGAAACATCGTGGCTGCAGCGAACTGCAGTCTGGAGAGCAGAACGACATCCATGGTTGATCTCCTTTCCTTGGGTGATAGGGGACGGCCCTGGCAGAGGCGAGCGGCGGATCGTCCCTGCCGGCCATGGCGATGGTTTTAGAAGTTAGAAGCTTAGGGATGGTCTCGTAAATAGTCTTCTGACCGAAATCGTGAAGATGCATCGTGCGGTTCGGGAAAAGGGAACAGGAAAAAGGGAACAGGGGCGGATGGGAACGTTTTGAATGTGTAGGTGCATCGTCTGCCATGACATTTTTATTCCCGGGGGTGGCGAAAATCCTTTGCCAGGACCATGTATTGAAAATAGAGTCCGCAATTTGGCCGGTTCTTCCTCCTGCAAGAAAACCCGGCATTGCATGAAAATCGGTGGATATCGCCATTTGTTCAGGTCCCCCAATGCTTCTGCAATCGGCTCGAACGTTGTCTACCACGCCGATCCCGCATCCTCCTGCCCACTGCTTACTGCCTACTACTCTCGACTCACTCCTCTTCACTCACTCCTCACTCCTCACTCCTTGCTATTTCCCTAACAGCGTCACCTCGTCCCGCACGAGATCGGAGAAGCGAACTTCCTGAAGATGGACCTTCATCTGGCCACATACCTGTTCCCATACGCTGTGAACGGAGCAAAAGGGGCTGCGATGGCAGGAATCCGGACGCAGCACACAGTCGTTCAGAAAGACGGGGCCGATGACGGCCTCGATCACATCGAGCATGCTGATGGCGTCCGGCGTTCGGGTCAACCGGAAACCGCCTTTCGGGCCCTGAACGATTTCGATCAGGCCTGCCTTGGCCAGTTGCTGGGCGATTTTTCCAAGGAATTGATCCGGAATGGCCATCTCTGCAGCTACGGCCTTTCGGTTGGCGGTTTTGCCGACTCCTTGTTTGGCCAGATAAAACATGCATCGGATGGCGTATTCTCCGGCTCTGGACATGCGCATCGCAGATGGCTCCCAACGAGAGAAATTAATCGGAGTTTTTTAGTCCTGTTTAAACCGACTTTTTTCCTCTGTCAAGAAATTTATCGCAATAAATGCAAGGAAAAGGAAAGAGGCAAAAGGGAAAAGTGACGGATGGGAACGTTTGGATTTTTCAGGGGCAGGCCTTAGCTACTGGCTTGTGCGCTTTAGCACTGCGAACTACGCATCCTGCAATTTTACGATAATCCCCCATGCAACCGTGGTTACATCCCGATGAATGAACGCTGCAGGTAACGGCTTGGAAAAACAGGGTTCTTCCGCTTTTCTTCTGACTTCTGACTTCTGACTTCTGATCTTGGACTTTCGTAGGAAGGCTATCCGACTTTTTGCAAGTCCATCGGCCATTGATGAGGGGGTTAGGGGGATGTGAGGGGGGCAGGCGAATGGATATCGGCCGGGCCCGAACCCAAACGGCTCGAGCCCGGCCGGGATGGCGAAAATTATGCTTCGCGTTCTTTGTTGAGTTCGACGATCAGTTTTTCGGCGATTTGGGCCGGGACCTCGTCATAATGGGAAAATTCCATGCTGTAGGTTCCCCTGCCGCCGGTCATGGAGGTGAGATCCGGTGCATAGGTCAGGAATTCGGCCATCGGAACCTGTGCCTTGATGACTTGGTATTTCCCGTGCGCTTCCATGCCCAGCACCCGTCCCCGTCGGCTGTTGAGATCGCCCATGATATCGCCCATGAATTCATCCGGGGTGATGACTTCCACGTTCAGGATAGGCTCGAGCAGAACCGGCTTGGCATCGGTGACCGCCTTCTTGAAGGCCAGAGAACCGGCGATCTTGAAGGCCATTTCGGACGAGTCGACTTCGTGATAGGAGCCGTCATCGAGGGTGACCTTGAAATCGACGACGGGGTATCCGGCCAGAACGCCTTTTTGGCTGGCTTCGATGATGCCTTTTTCGACAGCCGGAATGTAATTCTTCGGAATGGCGCCGCCGACAATGGCGTCCACGAATTCAAAACCACCCCCTCGGGGCAGGGGCTCCATCTGAATCCAGCAGTCGCCGTACTGGCCGTGCCCGCCCGATTGCTTTTTGTGCTTGCCCTGGACCCGTACCTTTTTCTTAATGGTTTCCCGATAGGGGACCTTGGGTTTGCCGAGCTTCACTTCCACATTGTACTTGCGTTTCAGTTTTTCGATGGTGGCTTCGATATGGACCTGACCTCTTCCGGAGAGCAGGATTTCCTTGGTTTCAACGGTTCGCTCCAGCTTGAGGGCGGGATCTTCCTCGATCAGTTTCGTCAATGAAATGAAAATTTTGTCTTCATCGCCCGTGGCTTTGGAAGTGATGGCGAAGGTGATCAGCTTGGGAAGCGGTTCCGGAAAATCGAAAAGCACTTTGTTCGCTTCATCGCAGATCGTATCCCCGGTTGCCGTGTCCTTGAGCTTGGCCACGGCGACGATAGAGCCCGGGACGGCCCCTTGGACGGGTTTCTGCTCTTTTCCGGTGATCATCAGCAACTGGTTGAAGCGTTCACGGGTTTCCTTGTTGACGTTGTAGAAACCGCCGTCTGAGCCCAGCTTTCCGGAAACGACCCGGAAAATGGACAGGCGTCCGGCATAGGGGTCGACAACGGTTTTGAAGACAAAGGCCGAAAACGGTTCATCGGGATTGGGGTTGCGAAGGATTTCCTGACCGGTTGCGGGATCCTTGCCGACGCGTGCCGGCCGATCGGCAGGGGAGGGCATGGCTTCGACAATAAAATCCAGGATTCGGTCGATACCGATGTTTCCGATGGCCGATGCACAGAGTACCGGGGCAAAAATGCGATTCCGGATGCCGGTTTTGAGGGCGGAAATCAGTTCAGCCTCGGAAAGGGTTTCGCCTTCCAGGTAGCGTTCGAGAAGGCTGTCATCAGCCTCTGCGAGGGTTTCCACCATTTTTTCGCGCTCTTCGGCGACCTGATCCTGCAGTTCCGCAGGGATCGGGCTGGCTGTGGATTTCCCGGATGCATCGTAGGTGTAGGCTTTCTGGGTGATCAGATCGACCACTCCTTTGAACGATGCCTCGCTGCCGATGGGAAGCTGGATCTTGACGGGTTTGGGGCTCTCCATCTGATTGACGATGTCCTGGAAGGTTCCGGCGAAATCGGCCCTTTCCTTTTCCATCTTGTTCACGACAAGCGCACACGGAAGGTTGAAGTCATTGGCGAAATTCCATGCCTGTTCGGTTTGTACCTTGACCCCGTCGACGGCATCGACCAGAAAGAGGGCGCCGTCAACAGCAGTCATGCAATTGCGCGTATCGTTGAAAAAATTGGAATCTCCCGGTGTATCGAGCAGCGTGATGGCCGTCTTCTTCCATGTGGCCTGATGGAAACCGGTGCTGATGCTGATGTTGCGTTTCAGCTCTTCCGGTTCGAAGTCCATCGCCGTGTTTCCGTCTTCTACACGACCGATGCGTGTCAGAACGCCGCTATCGTACAGCATGACTTCGGCAAGGGAAGTCTTGCCGGAATTCCCGTGACCAACCAATGCGATATTGCGTATCTTGTCCATCATTTCCGTCATTGAAGCTCCTCTCCGAAAAGTAAACCATGATTTCCAATTCCTGCCGAAACACGCATCCGTTCTTTCTATCGGTAAGAATTGGAAAAATCAAGTGGAGAATTCCGATTCAGCCGCTTCCCGAAGCAGTTCTTCGGCCAATGCGATATCGTAGACCTTCAACGGGTTGAACCGTTTGTTTTTCTCCATGAGACTTGCCGCAACGACGGCATCGTAGGGAATCCAGCCATGCTTTTCCCACAGTTGCGGATCTTCGTCGTTTTTCATGCGAAAACAGACTTCCCCTTCCTGCATGCGCACATACATGCGGATCTTCTTGTTGGCCGGATTGGGGTAATAATACAAGCCATCAGCGTCTTTCATTGGGTTTCCTTGGGAAAGTTTTAAGTTTAAAGTTTTAAGTTTTAAGATTTAAGTTTTAAGTTCATAAGGTTAAAAACTATTTTTAAGAGGGCCAGAGGGAACGCATGGGGCGTTTGGTTTATCGTGAAAATATAGGCTATAGGCTATGGGCAATGGGTTATGGGTTATGGGCAAAAGGCTGTGGGGTTCTTTTCTTGTTTATAGAGGTATCCTTTTTAATGGAATGGCCCATTCTCGTCAAGAAAGGATCGATCCGGTCGTTCGTCACTGACAACACTTGGAATGGGAATTCTATAAACCGGACAGTTGATGTGCTACAATAGAGGACATATGATGTGCTCTTAACACCTGGAATGGGAATTCTTGACAGAGCAGCTCCATGCGGATATAAAAGGAACCTTTGAAAATTGCGGCATTGCGATCGATGTTCCTCGTTCGGCTGAAGACTGCATTCACTGCACCAGTGGTGGAGATGAAAAATCATGTTTGGAATCGGAATGCAGGAGATGATCCTGATTCTGGCGGTTGCCCTCATCGTGGTCGGCCCCAAACGCCTGCCGGAAATCGCCAAGGTCCTGGGCAAAGCCATGGGGGAATTCCGTAAGGCCACCACCGAACTGAAGGAATCCATCGATCCCGATCACAGCCTGAGCGATGTCAAGAAGGCTTTTTCGGAAATGAATCAGACCGTTACCCACACGGTGTACGAATCGATGCATGCGCCGGAAAATCCCTCGACACAAGCGACGGCGGATCCATCTGTCATCGGTAAAACCGCTGAAACTCCCGAATCCGAAGAGGGCAAGCGTGGTGGATCAGCCTGAAAACGAGGACAAGCGGCCGTTCATCGAGCATCTCGAAGAGCTTCGGCACAGATTGATCGTCTGCTTCATCGCCGTAGCCATCGGATTCGTTCTGTGCTATGCAGTAAAGGAATGGTTGTTTCACATCCTTTCCGCTCCGCTGGTCGCCGTTATGGAACCGGGCGAAAAGCTGATCTATACCGGCCTGCCCGAAGCCTTTTTCACCTACATGAAATTGGCCTTCCTCTGCGGGCTGTTGGTCGCAAGTCCTGTGATCCTCTACCAGTTCTGGATGTTCGTCGCCCCAGGTCTCTACACAACGGAGAAACGAATGCTGGCGCCGGTCCTGATTCTGTCCACCTTGTTTTTCATCGGCGGCGGGCTCTTCGGCTATTTCTTCGTCTTTCCCATAGGATTTCAGTTTTTCCTCGGCTTCAGCACGGATACCATCCGCCCGCTTCTCTCCATGCGGGAATACCTGAGTTTCGCATCGCTTTTCCTCATTGCCTTCGGCGTGATCTTCGAACTTCCGCTCATTCTGATCTTTCTCGTCAAACTCGGTGTCTTGTCGATCGAATTTCTGGTGAAGCAGCGCAAATTCGCCATTCTGGCGATTTTCATTATCGCCGCCATCCTGACTCCGCCGGATGTGGTGTCTCAAGTCTTGATGGCCATTCCCATGATGATTCTTTACGAGATCAGCATCATCGGCGCCAAGATTTTTGTTCGAAAACCGGAGGCCAAACCCACCGAAGAGCCGGACGCTGTGAAGCAACCCCCTGCGTGACCGGTCTTCAGCCAACCGGTCGCAGCTATTATCAACCAGTCAAGAGGAAAGGAGAGGCGTATGAAAGGGAAGTTTGTATGGGGATTGGTCGTGGGCGCATGTGTCGTTTTGGTATCGGCCTTGGTGATTGCCGGAACCACCGTTCCGGACGTGATCAAGATGAATACCAAGGGCTACACGGCTCACACCAAGGGGATCGTGGAATTTACCCACAAGAAGCATGTCGAAGAATACAAGAATGCCTGCGGCGAATGCCACCACGACAAAGACGGCAAGCCCCTCGCCAACCTGAAGGCCGGGGACAACGTCCAGGGATGCATTGAATGCCACAAGACACCCGGTGAAAAGCCGAAGGGAAAAGATGCTCCCAAACTGAGCGAAAAGGAAGCCTTGCAGTATCATGCCGAGGCGATGCATCAGAATTGCCAGGGATGCCACAAGGAATACAACAAGAAGAACAACACCACCAACGCACCGACTACCTGCGTGAAGTGCCATCCGAAGCAGTGATGCCTTAGAGACGGTTGACGTTTCGGGAGAGAGGGCCGATTGCAGAAGCAATCGGCCCTTTTTTTGTCGAGGAAATGCGGATGTTAGGGAAAGCGGGTCACTCAAGGGGCTCGTTCTGGTATGCCAGAAACCATCCTTTCGGCAAAAACGTATCCACCAGTTCTTTTTCGTTCGGCAGGGCGTCTCTCCATCGAATCTCGTAATCCGTTTCTTCGAACCGACCCGTTATCGGCCGGAACGAAGCTGCAAGCAGCTTCTCGGGGTGATCCCAGTCCGTTTCGATCCAGAGGACATTGCGGCTGTTCAGATTGAAATCCCGGAAAATCCGTTTTCCGAGGGTTTCGGCGATGCTGGATTGGGTCAGGGTGGGTCGGATCCAGTTGGCGACAACGAGAAACCGCCTCAAATGGACGACTTCCGGAATGGCTGTGGTCAGATCGATCACCCGAAGGTCGCAGCAAAGATCCCAGTCCCTTCGCCTTCGAGAGCGCTTGCCGGAAGGGTTCCAGCGATAGGTTCCGTCGAAGACGATCATTTCATCTCCTTATCTCATTTCCAGAAGCGGCAGACATCTTCGAGCCGCTCGCGATCCTTCAGCACCACGAAGCGCTCCCCGTCGTTTTCATAACCGATGAATTTCGGCAATTGCCGGCTGTTGTATCGGGACCACATGCTGAAGGTGTAGGCCCCGACGTCGTGAATGAGGACATGATCGCCTTCGGCCATGTAGGGAAGCGGAATGTCTCTGGCCAAAACGTCGCCTGCGAAACACAGGGGGCCTGCGACGACACAGGGGGAGGTGCGCTCGCCGGTTTTGAGCCGTCCCTGGCCGTCGACTACCGTCAGCTCGTGGTGCCATTCATCGGATCGATAGCATTTGCGAAGGAACATGTCGGCTCCGACATGAATCATGGCGGTACGGGTGCCTCCGGTTTGTTTCACATATTCGATGCGGCTTGCAGCCCAGGCCGTATTGGCGTGGATCCATCTGCCGAATTCGGTGATGAGGCGGTATTCCTGAAGTTCCGGTAATCGTGCGAACAATGCCTGGCTGTACCCCGCCATGTCAATGACCACCCCGTCGCGGTGGTAGGACACCGGAAGCCCGCCGCCGATGTCGAAGATCCGGATGCGGTCCTTCGATGTGCGGCGCCGGACCTCGGCCGCAAAGTCGAGAACCCGTTTGACCCCGCTCAACAGAAGCTCGGGACCACATCCCTGAGAGCCGACATGCACGTGGACGCCGATCAGCCACGGATAGCGCATGAACCGGTCAATGAGGGCGTCTTGCGATTCGAGGAGCGGTTCGCCGAATTTCGAATAGGTTCCTGCAACACTCGTCATCGCGATCTTGCCTCCACCGACCTGGGGATTGATCCGGATGCCTACACTCCGGACGGAGGAGCCGCCTGCGATGATGTCTGCAATCCGATCGAGTTCGAGGATGGAATCGGCGTTGATGTGGACATGGTTCTGAAGGGCAGTCCGAATCTCGGAGCGGGTTTTCACCGGAGAGTCGTACACGATGCGCTCGGGTGGTATGCCGGCTTCCGTGGCTAAGGCGAGCTCTCCGATGGATGCCGCCTCGAGACCGACGCCGGAAGCCTCGATGGTCTGAAGAATGCGAAAGAGGGGGTTGGCCTTGACGGCGACGGCATGAAGGGTTGTCGACGGAAAGAGCGACTGCAGATGGCGGATGCGCTCCAAGAGATAGCTCAAATCGATGAATACGACTGCGGAGTCGGCCTCCTGGATCAGGTCGGGGGTGTGGAGGGCCTTCTGCAGAACGGCGCTCATCTGTGCTTCATCGATGCGTCTTCGGGATAGTGGAATCATGGGGTTTAAGGCTGTTGTAGGTCCGAAAGGATGGTCTCGCAAAAAGTCGCCTCCTACCGATTTTCTCCCAATGCCGGGCTTCCAGCAGGAGGGCGGGTGGTGTTTTGCGAAGCAGCGGAAACGTGTTTGAAGCAGCCGGAGATCGTTGGATCGGGCGGACGCGCTTCATCTGTTTTGGATTGAAAATCCGGATGTTGCCTTTCAGAAAGCCATCTTTTCCATCTTGGCTATCCGCCCGATCCTACGAGATCGGGCTGCTGAGTTTTTCCGCTGCGCAAGCAAAATGCACCCGCCCTCCTGCGGGTTAAACAAAGGCATCGGACTTTTTGCGAGCCCATCAGAAATGAAGGCTTCACTTTCTGCCGCCAAGTAGTTGCAGCAGCCCGGCTGCATGGCGTTCCGAGGCCCCTTGGTGTTGCTGGAGGGCCGATCGGCCGCTGCGCCCCATCTCGCGGGCTTTGTCGGGGAAGAGCAGCAGCCGCAGTGCATGGTAATGCAGGGCATGCTCATCCACCACCGTGAGACCGCCTCCGGCGGCTTCCAGCACCTGTTTCGCATCGAGGAAGTCCTCCATGTGCGGGCCGTACAGGACGGGTTTCGCCCAGGCGGCCGGTTCCATCACGTTCTGCCCGCCGGTTGGAACGAGGCTTCCCCCGCAGAAGACCACATCCGCCAGGCCGTAGGCCTCGAAAAGATCCCCCATCGTATCGAGAAGCAGCACTTCCCAGCGATCCTTTGGGTCCTGATCCCGCTTGTCGAGAAGCGTTTTTCGGACAAAGCGAATCCGACGCTCGTTCAGTGCGGATACGATCAGAGGAACCCGGTGCAGATGACGGGGGGCCAAAATCATGCGAAGATCCGGGATTCGCTTCTTCAGCCGTGTATACGTATCCAGGAGCATCACAGGTTCGTTGCCCCGGAGGCTTCCGGCCAGAAAAACCGGTGAAGCATCCGTAATGCCGTAGGCGGCACGAATGTCGCTGATCTTCGAAAGATCAGCCCGGTCGCACAGCAGGTCGAATTTGGCATTTCCGTTGACGGCGATCCGGCTTGCAGGGGCTCCCAGGGACGCCATCCGATCGGCATCCGCCGTATGGATCATGCTGAACCAGTCGATCTTCGGCAGGATGTCGGCCATCAGGGGGCGGATGCGGTGGTATCGCCCGATGGATCGGGTGGAGATGCGACCGTTGACCAGCGCCATCGGAATGCCTCTCTTTGAAGTTTCGACGATCCAGTTGGGCCACAATTCCGTTTCGAGGAAGACGAGAAAATCCGGTCGGATGCGGTCGAGCGCGGATGCCACGAAGGGAACGACATCGAACGGTGCTTGAAACAGGGAAACGGCTTGCTGGGGCATGCGGTCCGCTCCATGACGAAGGCCGTGGGGGGTCATGGCCGACAGTACGATGTGCATCTCCGGGGCCAACCGCTGCAGGGCTGTCACGATGGATTCGGCAACCGCCATTTCACCCATCGATGCCGCATGCATCCAGAGCAAAGGGCCGTCCGAAAAGGAGCGACGAAAGGGATACCTTCCCAAACGATCCGCGATCTGCTTCCGACGGGAGGCGTCGACGATGCTGTAGCCGATCCACGGAACGCATCCCGTGACGAAAAGGCCGTAACTTCCCCAGCGATAGATGGTGTACCAGGAGCCCAAGGATCAAAATCCCGTAATGTCGAGGATGCGGTCGGGCAGAACTCGGAACAGGAGAAGCTCCTTGATGCAATCGCGGTTGGGCGCAAATCGAGTCTTTCCCGTGATACCGTTTCTACCCGGCAGCTCCAGAAGGGTCTTGCGAATGTCCGAGCGATAGCGGATATCGGGCCGGGTGACCGTTTCGAAGAGCATGAGCGCCGAATCATAGGTGATGGCTTCGACAAGCCCCGGTTTTTCGTTGTACAGCTCCATGCACATATCCGAGAACCGCCGGGCCTGTTCGGCTTCACTGTCCGGATCGAAGGCGTCCGTAAACACGAGCTCCGAATCGATGGATGCGGCCAGGGCTCGTGCAGACGGGGTATGCCAGAGATTGGTTCCCAGGATCAGCTTGGGCTTGACATTGTAGAAGTTGAGTTGTGCGAGAATGCGTCCGGTCTTGGTCGGTGATTCGGGAAGGAACAGGACGTCGATATCGTTTCGGGGAGCGGTATCCGGTTGGGTGGGGGTGCTGTTGTCCGCCGACATTCCAGCGAGCTTTCGAATGGGGTCGGTGTAATCCGCAGCTGCCGGTTCATAGGCTTCTACACCGATCATCGTTGCACCGGCAGCCTGCACCTTTTCCGCGAACGCATTCATCATGCTCGTTCCATAGGGTTCCTTCGGATAGAGGACGGCAAATCGGCTCAACCGCTTGCTTTTCATGGCATAGTCCACAAGCCGTTGGGCTTGCATGGCAGGCGTAATGAAGTGGCGGAATACCTGGCTTCCGATCTGGGTGATCTTTTCTTTCTGGGTGAGGGTGAGAATGGGAATTCCGGCGGATTGGGCGGCTTCTGCCGCAGATTCCGCCGAGCCGATCGGTCCCAGAATGGCGGCCACCCGAGCTTCGGCAAAGGCTTGGACGGCTGCCGCCGATCCCTCGGGCGTGGATTGGTTGTCCTGGATGAGAACCGTCACCGAATCGGCAGGACGGCTGTTGGTGAAGGCGTACTGAGCCAGCTCGACGCCTCGAAGTGCCCGCTTTCCGTAGGCTTCATAGGTTCCTGTGAGCGGTAGAATCACCCCGATGGTGCGCTTGGCGAATTCCGACTGCTGGCCGATCTGAAGAGCCAGCTCGTCGATGGCGCTGCGGCGGGAATGTTGCGGAAAATCCCGTTTGAACCGTTCGATGGCGGAAAGGGCCTTGTCATAGGCTTCCTTCTGGATGTAACCGCCTGCTGCATGGTAGAGAAGATCGCCTTGAACCTCGGGAAGGCCCGTTCGATTCAGGAGTCGCATCAGCTCATCCGGATCGGTTCCGGCGGCGATGGTATCGAATTGGGTCCAAAACGCCGTTCGGGAGGCGGCATCGACGATGGGGATGGCCTGGGCGTAGGTGAGCAGGGCGTCTGCCGGCTTTCCGGAGGCAGCATAGGCCTTGGCCAGCCAGTCGATGGTTTCCCGATAGAGGTCGGGGCTGAGGCGCTGCTTGAGAAGGCTTCCGGCCCGTTGAATGATGCCGCCGTAGTTCTTCATCTGATAATAGATCGGAAAGGAGGCGACTTCCGCCGATGCGGCCAACGCACTGTTCGGAAAATCGAGCGAGAGCTTTTGAAAGGCGGAAAGCGCCTGGGAGAGGCGGCCCTTCTCGCGATGGATCAAACCAACCTTGAGCAGACTGTCTGCAACCCAGGACCCTGCCGGGTATCGCTGCAGATACGCCGTATAGCCTTCGAGGGCCTTGTCGTAATCCTTCTGTCGAAACGACGCTTCTGCAGCTTCGAACAGATCGTCTCCGACATCCGCCGGTTTTGGCGCCGGAGCGGGTGGTTTGGGTGCCGGTTGTGCGACAGCCGGTCGGTCGGGGATGGCGACCTTGCGCGGTGGGGCGCATCCGAATCCAATCAGGGCGATCAACGCGATCACCCATCCGGTACGGAGCAAACGTCTCCTATCGTCAAACATCTTGCCGTTCCTTTCGAGCGATGGGATTTGAAGTGCATTTCATACACCGATAAGCCTCTTCGGGTCAATGGTGACGGCTTCGCAAAAAGTCAGATGCTCTTGTTTAACCCGCAGGAGAGCGGGTGCATTTTGCTTGCGCAGCGGAAAAACTCAGCAGCCCGATCTCGTAGGAT
>CAZJXF010000089.1:0-15149 GCA_964549995.1 uncultured Desulfatirhabdium sp.
GAAGCCCGGCATTGGAAGGAAATCGGTAAGAGGCGACTTTTTGCGAGTCCATCAGATGGAAGATCTTTGTTATGTGCAGAATGCTCACCCCATCCGGACCCTGACCGGAACCCCTGCCAGAATGCGCAGCAGAAGGTCAGGGGGAGCGGCAATGAGGGCACTGCCGTTCATATTCGTATCCGTCACCACCCCTTCGACACCCCGGGCAAGAATCCCTATGGGCTGTTGAACGACCTTTCCCTCCCTGTAGATCAGCACACTGTCCCGACCTCCGATACGCAGCAGCGCCCCAGGCGGTATCAACAGACCGTTTCCCTCATACACCACGACATCGATCGCCGGCATGTCGCCTTCGATGACACCAACATCCGGCGGCAGAACGGCCCGATACTCCCACAAGCCCGTCGGACCGGCGATTTTCTTGGAGACCAGCGTCAGCTTCTTCCCTCGAAACAGGATGCCCTCAGCAGATACATTTTCCGGCAAACGGACGGCCAGCACCATGCCAGTGGAGCCCACAATCCGAACGACGGGTTTTCCGGAAACGGCCATATCGCCTGGATGGGCATACCAGGCGGCGATCACACCATCGATCGGCGACACCAGACGTGTATACGTGAGCGCATCCGCAATTTCCTTCAGATTTTCATCGAGAACCGCACGGGTGTTCTTGAGAATACCGATGGCGTTTTTGCTGGCCTCAAGCTGGGCCTTCAAAGAAGCGATCCGGGTTTCCTCATCCTGCATCTGTTCGATAGAAGCCCCCTTGACCTGAAACAGGGCCCGCGTTCGTTCATGGGATCGCTCGGCATGCTCGAGCGCAACCCGGACCGCCTCGACGGCTTCCTGCTTCGTCATCAGATCGAGATCCATCGAAGCCTGTTGCGTTCGAATCGCAGCCGCTTTCGCTCGAAGATCGGCGTCGTCGAGAAGACCGACCGTTTCTCCCGCCCGGATCGTCGTCCCCTCCGTCTTGAGGATGGCCGAAACGCGAGCCGGAAATTTGGCGGACAGCTGCACCGATGTATCGCTGACCACCTCGGCCATGGCAGGAAGGGTCAGTCGAACCGGTTTTTGTTCGATGCGAATCGTATCGACAACGACAGGAACCGGTTCAGGTTTCGGCGCCGAAGCCAGCATGGCCTTTCGTTTGTGGAGCAGAGATGCCCCCCCGACAATGAGGGCGGCAACGACTACGACCAGAATGAGAATACGAATCATCCGTTTCATTGTACGTTTCCTTCCAGAAGCTGACCGTGAAGAACGGCCTTCTGGGCGAGGGCCTGCCACCGGTCATCGATCGAACGACGAAGTTCTGCCTCCGCACTCAGCACGTCGGCTTCATAGCGCAGATACTCTTCTGTGGTCATGCGCTCCACGGAATAGGCCACACGGGCGATATCGAGCAATTCTCCAGCCTTTGCGACGGATTGTTCGGCAAGCCGTACGGCCGAATCCAGCAGCGGCATCCGTCGTTCCAATTCTGCATCGAGAGCCTCGAGTTCAATCCGCAGTTTTTCATAGCCCTGTTTGGACCGCGCTTCCCGAATCTCGGCAACCCGTGCAGTACTCCAGATTTCCTTTTCAAACAAGGGCACCTTCAGCATAATGGCAACGCTGTCGTACGTGCGGTGAACATGCGTATCGGTGTTGTACGCTGTTCCGTCGTTTTCGAACAGGCTGCCCTCGAGGGTTAGGCTGGGATAGAGCTGTTCCCAAACGCGGCGAACCTCGAAACGAGCAGCATCGACATCCTTTCCGCTTGCAAGCAGTGCAGGATACGGAGCTGTTTGAATCGGAGAAATCATTGCCATGGGAACGCTTCCGGTCAGAGCGACTCCGGTATGCTGGAACAAGTCACGAATCACCTGTGATTTCTTGCGTTCCACCTCGATGCGTTGCCGTTGGATATCCAACATCAATCGATCCACCTTCATCCATTCGGATTCGGGTGTCTTGCCCGAATCGACACGAATCCGAAGCGCATTGAGCGTCTCCTGAAGAGATTTTTCCCGGGAAATCAGGGCGGCTTCAAGCCCTTCGAGAGCCTGAAGGGAACTGTTCAGAGAAACAATGGTGGCTTCCTTCCGGACAAGCTCGATCTGCCGTTGGATATTCGCCTTTTCCCGAAGAGCAGCCGTTTTTTTGGAAAGGGTGTAGAGGGGTTGGACATAGAGCGGCATCTGAAATACGAGGCCGTAGCGTGAAATGGTGTCCGAGAAGGGAACGGCTTCACCCTTGGCCGGATTGACCTCGGTCGGCGGAAGCGGGCGCAGATTCGTCGGCGAATTGTATCTTTCCAGCCGTCCGATTCCAAAAACCTTCGGATAAAGGCTTGCCGTCGTCTGCTCCTGAGCCCCAGACACCTCGGCCACCGCAAGTTCCGCATCCTGGATGTCCGGCCGACTTCGCGCCTGTTGGAACAATTCCTGAAGTGTCGGCCGAGCAATGTCCCCCGCCTGTCCCGGGGCGGCCATTGCCATAAAAAGGCCGAGCAGTAACACAACAACAACAATCAATCGTTTCATGGATTGAACCTCATCAGAACATTTCGGCGGGCTTTCACCCGCCGAAATGCGACATACCATTCATCCTGTTTATCCGATTTCCGCGCCCATCATCTCTGATGGGTTCGCAAAAAGTCAGTGAGTCTCCAGTGAGCCGCAAGGAGGCGGGCACACCTTTTTCGCTGCATCGGAAAAACTCAGCCGCCCGAGCTCGTAAGGGCCGGGCATGTAGCCAGACGCTCCAGGAGAGAGCATCTCATTGAAATGGCAAGCTTTTCAAACACAAGCCGAAGCGTTTTGCATGCCCGGCCCAACGATCTCCGGCGGCTTCAAACAAGTTTCCGCTGCAGCATCAAAAGGCGTGCCCGCCTCCTTGCTCAGGCCCGGAACTACCCGAAAATCGGAGGTAGATCGACTTTTTGCGAGTCCATCCCGACGGCTTCGCAAAAAAACCAAAAGCCTCATCCGAATCACATGGCGGGAATCCCCTGAAGTTGATCATCTGCTCGTCATACAGCACTCTCACGCTTTTCTTCTGACTCCTGACTTCTGACTTCTGACTCCCGACTCCTGCCTCCTGCCCCCGCCAGCTATCCCCTCTTCCGCTGCCCCCAAACAAACAGAATCAACGACACGAGCCATAGGCCGCTATCCCGGACGATTTCCCACATGGATAGGGACCCTTCGGAAGCGGATGTCGAAAAACAGCCGCAATGGATGTCAAGCCCCCGATACAGGTTGTATCCAAGCGCCGTCAGAAAGATGCTCATCAGAAACAGACTTCCGAAAGAAGCCCCAGGCACCCAGCCCCCCATCACCAGGATAAGGCCCAGCAGAATTTCAAAAACAGGCAGGACAATCGCAACGGCATTGACAGCCGTATCCGGCAGCAGCCGGTAATTGTATACGATTTCGGCAAACGCCTGAGGATGCAGGAGCTTGTCGATGCTGGCCCAGATCCAGACGATCCCAAGTCCGATTCGCAAGAACCGGAACAGCCACAGGGTCCAGTTAGATGTCGTGGTACCACTGGGCACATCAGCGGGTGTGGGTTCCGGTAGCTTCCCGGTCGTCCCCTCCCCCTTCGACGCTCCATTCGGCACAGTGCACAACTGCTCACAGAACATGCCCCCGTTTCCGCAGGCGGCCGTCTCGAACTGCAGCACCGGATGATCGATGCCGAAGCGCTGCATGAGCCCGTCGGAGATCACCCGTCTGAGCCCTTCGAGCCGGCTGACCGGCTGATCGGGTACGACGACATGCGCCGAGAAAGCCACACCGGATGATCCGAGATTCCAGGCATGCAGGTAATGGGCGCCTTCGACTCCCTGGATGCCTTTGAAAAAAGCGAGCACTTCCCGGATATCGATGTGTCCGGGGGTGGCGTTCATCAGAATACCTGAAGCTTCCCGCACAATCCCCCAGCAGTTTTTCAAAATGAACCCGACGATGAACAGAGAAAGCAGCGGATCGATCCAGTACCAGGGCCTGAACATGAGCACGATGCCGTTGACGACGACCAGCACCGAGGTCAGCATATCCCCCATCATATGTAGAAAGGCACCACGCACATTCATGTTGTGCTGCGAATCCAGATGCAACAGCCACGCGGAAAAACCGTTTCCAAAAACACCGATGGCCGCAACGACGATGACCAGCATGCCTTCGATCGGCTCCGGATGCAGCAACCGATTGAATGCCCCGATCAGAATGAAGACGGATGCTGCGACCAGAATCGCAACGTTGATCATTGCTGCGAGAATCTCGGCCCTTCGATATCCGAAGGTATTCTGGAGGGACGGCCCTTTCTGGGCGATGCGAAAGGCGATATAGGAAATGAGAATAGCGGTGAAATCGCTGAAATTGTGGGTGGCATCCGAAATCAGCGCATAGCTGTGCGCCACATAACCGCCGATGATTTGGGCTACGGGAATGCCCAGATTCAATCCGAGGGTGATGAGCAGACGACCGCCAGTTCGATCGGATGACATATCCGGTGCATGATGGTGGTGGTGATGACTGTGTCCATGGTCGTGATCATGCGTGCAGGTATGAGATGCTTCCGTGACACTCATGGTGCCCCCTCGATCGGATGGCCGGACTTCTTCCAGACGCTCCAGCCGTTCACCAGAACATGGACATTCGGAAATCCAAAGGCTTCGATCATGATGGCCAGCTCTTTGCTGAGGGTACAGCCCTCCCCGTCGCAATAGGTAATGATGACGGCGAAGTCAGGAACCCCATCGAGCACCTGCAACAAGCGTTCTTCGCCTTCCGACAGCGGCGCATTGAGGGCTCCGGCGATGTGACCGGCTGCATATTCGGATGGGCTTCTTGCATCCAAGAACAATGCCTTCCGCTGCTCATAGAGATGAAAGGCTTCTTCGATAGGAATGGCCAGTTTCCGACCGGTGGGAGACGTCAGCCGGGCTTCTTCGGAATAGTCCCCGATCCAAGGAAGCGAAGAAGACCTGAGAGCGTTGACGGCAATCGCCAGAAGGACCGACATCAATCCGATGGTAATAAACTGAAGCGCAAACCCCCATTTTCCTTGCCAAGCACTGGGGAGGTGATGCCGATCGGACGAAGGAGAGGAACAAGTGCAGGCTGTGGGTGATGAATCCATGGTGATACGGGCATTCCGTTTGAATGATAGTCCGACATCGTTCGTCAGAAGTCAGAAGTCAGGAGTCAGAAGTCAGAAGTCAGAAGTCAGAAGTCAGAATAATAGAGGAATGCGGCGCAGCAAGACCTACGCCGCAACGACGAAAGACGTATCACGGGAAAGCATCCCGCCATGCTCTGAAGCCGCCAAAAGAGGAAGGGCTGCTTGAAGCTCCACACTGCTCAGCGAAGGATCCCGTAGACGGGAATATGGATCTCCGGTTTGATCGGACTGTCCGTTGTCAGGATCACCGCATCGACATAGCGCCCTTTTTCCTTCATGCGATTTTCGATCTGAACATATGCCTTCTTTTCGCCGTCTTTCCATTCGTAGGACGCCTGAATGAATTCCCCGTTCTTCAGCCGCATTCCGGTTACCTTAAAGGGATACTGAGCCGTAGGGCTGACCGTCACATGGCTTTTAAGCTCGCTACCGGCAGATCCGATGATGGTCACCCGATCCGGGGTGACGATGGCAAACTTCTCCACCATCCCGATCAAGGCAATCGTCAGGTCCTTCTTGGTGGGGTCGTTCGTTTCGACACCCGCGCTCTCCCGCACCTTGCGGCCGCCATACCCTTCCGTATTGAATTTCAATGTGATGGTTCCCTCTCCACCCGGCGGAATTTGTCCCGAACTCGAGACAGCCGTACATCCTCAGCCCGTACGAACCCGATGGATGATCAGCGGTTCATCCCCCTTGTTCTGAATGACAAAATCGTGGACGACGGTATTTCCCTCCAGGGCGGTTCCGAAATCATGTTCGGATTGGGGGAAAAATGCCACCGGCCCTTTCTCCGCAAAAGCTGGCAAAGGGGAGGCCAGAAAAACCAACACAACAGCGACAGACAGCATGGAAACGGTACATGTTCGCAGGGCTACGAAACGCATGGTCAACCATCCTTTGGAAGCGTTCATACATCAATCTCCTTAGCCTATTGCGGACTACCATACCATAACCATGCCGCCTTCGCAAAAGGGCATTGACGAAATGCCTTCAAGCACCCGTCCCAAAACTATGCACAGGCCGCTCGAATGGCTTTCTTCGTCATTTCAAGTTCGGCTGCCACCGGGTCGAGATTCTTGTTCTTTTCGATCCCGATCTCGGTCAAAACCACATACTTTGCATGTTCGATGCCGTTGTTTTCGAGGATTTTCTTGGCGCATCCGATCGGGCAACCATCGATGGCCACCACGACAGGTGCATCTTTGGCGGACTGAACGAACCCGGATATCCCGCCTCCAATGCCTGCCAGACAAAACATTTTTCCGAAGCCTTCCTGTGTCAGCTCTACAGCAGCTCGGTTGGACAGCTGGCCGACGTTCGATCCGCCGGAACAAGCCAACAGCATGATATTCGACCCTGCCGAAGCACAACAATCCGCCATGATACGCCTCCTATTTTCCGGTAACCCACTGGATGACTTCTTCCTTCTTGGGAATTTTGCCGACACTCTTGACCTCGCCGTCGATGACGACCGCCGGCGTTCCGAACACGCCGTACCCCGCGATTTGCATCACATCGGTCACCTTTTCGACATTCGCCGAAACGCCTGTCTCGTTCAGGGCATCCTTTACGACCTGCTCCGTCTGCTTGCACTTGGGGCACCCAGGGCCCAACACCTTGATATCCATCTACGTCTCCTTTCTGTTGTCTGTGAAGTCTGGCTACGTGCCCGGCCCTTACGAGCTCGGGCGGCTGAGTTTATCCGATGTGACGAAAAAGGCGTGTCTCCGCCCATGCGACTCGGATGAGACTGTTGGACTTTTTGCGAAACCAGCATCCATGATGGACTCGCAAAAAGTCGAGCATATGGACGGCTTCGAAAAAGGGCCGCAGGCAAGGAGTGCAAATCCCGAGGAGTGAGGCGTACTTAGACGTACGCCGCAACGACGAGGGATGCAGCACGACACAGCATCCGGCCTTTTTGCGAAGCCGTCATCCATTACGGGAAAAAATGCCCGAAAGCCATGCCGCAGATGGTCGACATGACGATGACCAGGCTGCAGTAAACAACCGTCTTCGTCGTTCCCATGACGCTTCGAATGACCAGCATATTCGGTAGCGAAAGGGCGGGACCGGCCAACAGCAACGCCAGGGCGGGACCGTTCCCCATTCCGGAGCCGATCAACCCCTGCAGGATAGGTACTTCTGTCAGTGTTGCAAAATACATGAAAGCCCCCACCACGGCCGAGAAAAAGTTGGCGCCGAAGGAGTTGCCCCCCACAACACTGCTGACCCATTCAGAAGGGATGATGCCTTCCGTTCCCGGTCGGCCCAGCAGCAGCCCTGCTGCCAACACCCCCCCAAGGAGCAAGGGCGTAATTTGAAGGGCAAACCCCCAGCTGGCATTGAACCAGTCCTCGCTCTCCCCCCGTGTGGTCGTGATCAGGATCGTGATAGCGATGATTCCTGCCCCGAAGGCCACAAGCGGCTCATGTGGAAAGGCAAAGGCCAAAATCGCCACGACAATGACCGATAGGACGACTTTATAGGCCTTGACGCGGAACCACAGCGTGAGTTCGACGCCCAGAACGACGGCAAAGGCGCCGGTAATCCACCATTTGATGGCCCAGATGCTGTTCCAGATGCTGACCGGCTGAGGAGATTTTCCCCAGTTGGCAAAGATGAGAATTCCCACCATCGTGGCGAAGTAGACCACGTTCTGCCACAGCGGACGCTCCACTTCCACTGGCGGCATGTGCATGGCCGCCTCAACCTTTTGGGTCTCTTCCTTGATGAAAAACAGGTGCATCAGAAGCCCGATCACCACGCTAAACAGAATGGCACCCACCGCCCGGGCAATACCCAACGGCAACCCCAAAATTCGCGCCGTCAGAACAATGGCCAGGATGTTGATGGCCGGCCCCGAATACAGGAAGGCGATGGCCGGTCCCAATCCGGCGCCGCGTTTCCAAATACCTGCAAACAGCGGCAATACGGTACACGAACAGACGGCAAGAATGCTTCCGGAAACCGACGAAACTCCATAGGCCAGCACCTTGTTGGCAGCCGGCCCCATGTAGCGCATGACCGCCGCCTGGGAGACGAAGCAGGAAATGGCACCCGCAATAAAAAAGGCCGGTACGAGACACAGCAACACATGTTCTTGGGCATACCACTTCACCAGATGCAACGACTCCAATACGGCATTGGTGAATCGCTGACTATCCATCGGAAGGTAGAAAAAGACAAAGAAAACACCGATCATTACGGTCATGGGTTTCCATATGGTGCCCCACTCGACCCGGCTCGGTTCCTCCGCCTCGCTGTTTTCCATGGCTGAGCCACTGACCAGCCTTTTTTCGGTAACGGCATTCGTACTCATGTTTCCTTCTCCTTCGTACGTGGTTGCGTCGATCTCATCCGCCCGGCAGGTGGGATCGACATCCTTCCGATCATCGCGTGATGACGCCCTTTTCCTGAAGAAGTTGCGGCAAGTTCGCCACAAACGAGCGAATTTCGTCGCGGACCTTTCGGTAACCATCCAGAATGACATCCTCTTTCGTTTCTCCGGCGGTCATTCTGGGAGGGTCTTCGAAGCCTCGATGCAGCCGGAGCACCTTCCCCGGAAAATACGGACAGGTTTCGTTGGCATGATCGCAAAGGGTAATCACGACATCGAATGCGATATTGCCCAGACTCTCGATGGATTTGGGTCGCTGCCCGGATATATCGATGCCGATTTCTGCCATGACCTGAACCGCCCTCGTATCAAGCGTTCCCGGATCGACCCCTGCCGAATAGGCTTGCAGGAAATGCGGGCCCATCTTCCGGGCAAACGCCTCTGCCATCTGACTTCGACAGGTATTGCCGGTACACAGAAAGAGGACATTCACTTTCGATTCGCCGGCATCGGCCCCTGGATTGGGATCGACTTGATGTAGATTCATGTTCGGCATCCTGATTCGTTGATGAAAGACTTACCGTTCGATCGCCCCTGCGCGCCTTTCGGTTTCAGCGCGTTCGCTTACGATGGCACATCGATCGATCTGCGGGATTTTCTCATGCATTTCGATAAGTTGAGGATCGTCTTCCAGCCAATGCTGCAATCCGGCCAGCAGAATGGATACATAGGGCCTCCGACTACCCTTCACGATGGAATAATTCACCCATAACCCGTCCTTGCTGCGACGGAGCAATCCACAGGATTCCAAAACTTTCAGGTGCTTGGAAACGGTGGGTTGGGGGATATCGAGCAGCCGTTGAAGTTCGCACACGCACATCGAGCGCTGTTGCAACGCTATCAGGATCTTGACCCGGTTGGCGTCGGACAGCGCCTTCATCACCTTCAAAAATTCGTTCATATCGCAAGCTCCATATTCTTTTTTTGGAATATAAAATCGTCCGATGAATCTGTCAAACCTTTTTTCAAAAAAGTTTTTCGATCCGAATATATTCAGATATAGACATATTGGAGAGAAAGAAAGGAGAATGCGGAGGAGGGGGCCACGCTGCCTTGAAAGGTCATTGCTTCGCAGAAAGTCTCATACGAGTCGCATGGGAGGAGACACGCCTTTTTCGTTGCATCGGATAAACTCAGCCGCCCGAGCTCGTAAGGACCGGGCATGTGGCCAGACTTCAACGATGATGGACTCGCAAAAAGTCGATCTATCCCCGATACCCCTTCACGGACGAATCGCACATCGCCTCTACAACGTTTTTATGCCGATACACGTCATGGAAAGCCATACCCGCTCCAAGATCTCCTCTTCCGACCAGAGCCTTCCTCTTCCGATACCCGGGCATTGCTTGCGCTCCGCTTCCCAAGCATCCGGGTTCCGCAGCAACCGGAACCAGAAGGGATAGAGACGACATTGCAGCGGCCGAACCGGATAGATGAGGCAGCCATCCTCGGCCCAGAAGATGCAGGCCCCATCTTCCCGCTCCCGAATCCCAAACCCCTGGGCATCCATCCGAACATACCGGTGGTGAACTTCTTCGAAGGACAGATTCAGGTGGCCTGCGATGGCAGCGATTTCGGCATCGGTGACACGCACGATGCCGGGATCTCCGGTGCAGCAGGCCCCGCAGCGCGTGCACTCGAACCGCAACCCATCCGAAAAGAAAGACGTCATCGAAGCGCTCATCCGTTTCCGAGTTCCTTCAACCGTTCCTGTGCATACTGGCGGACCCAGGACTCGGCATGCGGAAACCGCTCGAGCAGCGCCTCGTACCAATGCCTGGCCTCATCGCGTTTTTCCATCCGCTGGAAGCTCACACCGATATGGTAATAGGCTTCCGGTACCTTGACCGAATCCGGATAGACCCGCAGAAGTCGGTTCATGGCGCGGATGGTATTGGGCCAGTCGTTTTGAAGGAAAAAACACAACCCGTAATGGTAGGCCGCCTGATCGGCGACAAGGCTGTCAGGAGCCTCGGTGAGAATGCGCCAAAACCCTTCCCGAGCAAGGTCGTAGCGTTTTTCCGCGTAGCGGTCGAGCATCCGCTGGTAGGTGATCATCGGCGATGGGGGCATCCGGACGGCATGATACCCGATGGCGATCAGCATCAGCGCCGCCACGGGAAGGGAAAGCCCCAACAGCCATCGGTAATAGACCCGCAAGGCCATGCCCCGAACCCATTTTCCGAAGACCGTATGGAAAAGCAGCAGAAACAGGATGAATCCTCCGGTTGCAGCGATCCCGATCTTTTCGGCTGCAGGCCGCTCATAGATGAGGCGTACCTTGGATGCATGCGGATAGACGAGCATGAAGGCCGGTGTGGTCAGATAAATCCGATCCGCTCCCTCCACCCGCCAGCCGGGATGATAGGAGATTTTGATAAGAAGCGGCCTGCCGATGGCCGCCCCCTCGATATCGATGGCATCCTCCGTCACCGTTTCTTTGGTGGGCAGCGCTGCTTCTACCGGCACGACCGGAAGGTTCTCGAGATCCAGCTCCGGCACCCGAAGGAAACGCTCCGAGGCCGTCTCTTCGGGATCGTCGCTGAACACGAGATGGACCGATCCATCCGTCAGCCGAAACCATCTGTAGGCGTCGATCTTCCAATTCCGGCGGGGAAGCAGCACCGGTTTGTGAGTGAGGGGAACGGCGTAGCGATCGATCCGGTCCTTCAACCGGAACACCGTGTAGGGAAGTTCCTCGAAAACGGTTTCAAATTCGGGACAGGCCCGCACACGCTCCCGGGTCTTGTCTTCTGCGACAATATATTCCCGCACGTCGAAAAGCCGCAGATGACACGCCCCCCGAACCGCATCGAAGCGGGAATATCCATAGTCGGGAAGCGGGGTGGACGGCGCGAGACTCAGCTCGCTCTGGATATAGAAAATGAAGGGGTTGTTCGGGCTGGCCTGCATGTACACCCCCTCGAGCGTGGATCGACCCGAAAACAGCGGAAGACTCTCGAAGGCACGACTTGTTCCGGCCCGATCGTGAATCATGCTGTGCTCGTAGACAACACGGGGATCGGCCTCGTTTCCCTTCAGGAAGCCATTCACCCGGGAAAATACGGGCCAGAGCGGTTTCTGTTCGAAGCCGCTGTAGTTGAAGCGGCTCCAGGACCGAATGTAGGTTGTCCGCATGTCGGTCCAGACCAGGGCCAGGATGACGATGGAAACGGCCAAGGCCATCCGCTGCCGCCAGCTGAGGGAAACCATCGAAAACAGCATGGCGCCGGAAACCACGGCCACACACTGCATGAAGGGGAAAAACCGGATATCCACCACACCGATGCGATCCCCTCCGAAATAGAGCAGAACGCTCAGCACGACAATGAATCCCATCCATCCAAGAGGGTGTTTCCACCACATGTCAGCGGATCTCCGCAGCTGTCGGATGAAAGCCCCCACCGTTGCAAGGCTCAGCAGAAGTGCCGGCCAGAAAATGATCGGCAGGATTTCCTGAGCCGCTTGACGCCAGTTGTAGAACATCCAAACGAAATTGAACCGTGTGGTGTAGTGCAAGTAGGCGATGAGTGGAAAGAGCCAGAAGGCGATGAGCAGCACGGCCGATCCGTGAATCTGGATCAGCTTCTTCAGATGGCTGCCGTAGCGTACCGGAATCAGCAGAAAGAAGAGGGAGAAAAATCCGGCCGACAGCAGGGTATACCCATGACAGAGGCCAATCACCGCCAGCAGGAACATGCAAGGCTTGAGCGATCGCCCTTCGGTCATGCTCCGCCACAGAAACCCCAGCCACAGGAAGGTCAGGGAAAAACCGATGCTGTAGGAGAACTCGCCTGCCATCGTGCTCGGAATGTTGGCCCCCCACATGGTATTGCCCTGGTTGAAGAGAAAGAGCACACTCAACCCTGCGGCGACGATGGGCACCGGGAAACAAAACCGCATGAGACGGAACATGAAATAGACACAGAGGGGAAGCAGAAAGATGCCGAGAGCGGAGATCAGCTTGAAGGCGATCTGCAGCGGGAGGATGTATCCGAGCAGAGCCATCGCCAGAAAAGGAAGCGGGAAATAGAACTGCAACATGGGAAACCCGGCCAGATTCCCCATGCACCAGCCGGAAATCCGCCCCTTGGGCAGAAGAACGTCCCGGAGATATTGCGCCGTAAAATAATGAGATGCGGTGTCGCCACCGGCCGTGATGGTGGACGTGAAGAGATAGGCCGGTTCGATGTAGGTGAGAATGAAGCCGAAGATGAGCCCCATCAGGGCGACGTCGATCCAGAGGCGGCTTTTCGGCTCGGCGGGTTCGGTCGTCATCATTTGATACAAGAATCTGGCATCGAGCGAGATGCCCCTGCCAGGCATGCCCCCTCGAGAGGCTGTCGTTCCCGGCCCACCCGATACAGGCGGTACATTCTTCCGGGAAGCGGCTTCCCCAGAAAATCGGACAGCGTCCACGAGCAAAGGGCCACCCGTCCAAGGTCGACACCGCTTCGAATGTCGAGAGATTCGAGCAGGGCAAGGGTGTCTTCGGTGGCGATGTTACCGGCAGCCCCTTCGACGAAGGGACAGCCGCCGATGCCGCCGAAGGAAACATCGAAATGGGATACCCCCATCCGGAGGGCCGCATAGGCATTGACAAGCCCGAGCCCCCTCGTGTCGTGCAGATGCAGGGCAATCGATCGTTCCCCGAAATGCTTCCGGAATCCGCCGATCGTTCGTTCGATCGCTATCGGGTCGGCCATTCCGGTCGTATCCGCAAGGCAGAGCATATCGGCCCCTTCCCCGAGAATCGCATCGGCCATCTCCAGCAACCGGCCTTCAGGCGCCGGTTCCCCCGGACACCCGAAGGCACACTGAATGCTGGCCCGAAGCTGGATGGTAGGGCGATGTCCGGCCATCCGGATCATGGACTTCACCGCTTCGAGGGCTTCCTTGCTGCCCATACCGGTGTTGCGGAGGCTGTGGGTGTGGCTTGCCGAAACCGAAACTTCGATACCGGGAATAGCGCTCTCCAACGCCCGTTCCATTCCCCGGACATTGAGCACCAACCCCGTAAACAATACACCGGATGGCTTCGGCAGCCGACGGACGACCTCTTCGCTGTCGGCCATCTGCGGCACTTTTTCGGGATTCACGAAAGAGGCCACTTGAATGGTCTTCAGACCGGCCGCCACCAACCCATCGATCAGCTGAAGCTTCAGCGCCGTCGGAAGGATCCGGTTTTCGCTCTGAAAGCCGTCGCGAGGACCGACTTCGGTGAGATGCACACTTGTCGGGAAACCGCAGATGGTCATTTGGCGATCGTCTCCTGCAGCACCCGGGCCTGAGAGGTAAAGGAAATGCCCAATTGCGACTGGGTGTTGATCATGATCGTTTCGACGACGGGCTCGGTAACCGGTTTTGCCGATTTCCAGCGAACGATGAAGCAGGCCCCCGATCCGCCGCTGGCATCCGATTCCTGAATGACGAAGCGGGTCGAGGAAAGGGGAGACAGGGAGAGCGGTCCCTGCAGCATCTCCCGAATCCGTTTGCCTTCCGAATTATAATAGTCGACGCTTTCCACGACAATCGGAGCGACCCGATCCGTATTGCGCACACTTAGCGTGACCGCAAGCAACATCGGCCGCTCCCGATCACCGTAATAGATATGGGAGTACGCCGGTACATAAAGGGTTTGGGAAGTGAGAAGTCGGACCGATGACGTCTGCGACGCTACGGCAGGAACACCCATCGATGCCGCCAGCCACACGACAAGCCCAATGGAGAGAAAGCGCCTGCGGTGCATGTTCGATCCGGCTCCTTTCTATGGGGATGACTTCGCCGAGAGGTCCGATATCGGATCCAGAACGGGATCGCTTCGCTTTCCGGCCTATTGGCGAAGTTGTCAGCACGAAATTCCTCGAATAGCCCTATACTCCAACCTGAAACATCTTCGGATCGAATTCCGGTTTTCCTTCGTAGCGGCTCAGGAAGAACCCCGGCAGCAGATCGATGTTTTCGAAAAGCTTCGGATCGACCGGAATGCCCGCCCGGTGCAGGGCCGTCACGATATCCGCCGGTTGAGGGGGGCATCCCTTGACGGCGATCATCTCCTGAATGTCCGGATGATCCTTGTTGGCCTTGTAGATGCATTTGCCGAGCAAAATCGTTTTCTTCTTGCCCGGAGTGGGTTTCATGGACTTTCCGGTCAGGATTTCCACATCGTCGAAAGGTTGCCCCTTCCAGGCATATCGAATGGCGGACAGTACCACACCGTTCACGCCGGAACAATAGGTGCACATGGACAAGTCGTATTTTCGATAAGACAGCCCCTTCATGCCCATCTGGGCGAACGGCAAGGGAAGCACTTCCTCTTGGTCTTCCGTATACACAAAATCGAATTCGTGTCTGCGTGCCAGTGCGTCCACCGATTCTCCCATCACCTGAATGCCCGATCCATCGAGAGGAATGCCTCTTCGGTTTGCGGCTGCAGCGATATGCGGCACATCTGCGGGCGCATATCCGAGAAGGCGTGCACCCACCATGTCGGCAGCGAGAACGTCGGCGGAAGCGACCAACAGATCGCTTCTGCGCATCTTGCCGTCGAAACTCGGGCCCCGTTCGTTCG
>CAZJXF010000090.1:0-14799 GCA_964549995.1 uncultured Desulfatirhabdium sp.
GAGCCGCATGGGGACGGGCACACCTTTTTCGCTGCATCGGAAAAACTCAGCCGCCGGAGCTCGTAAGGGCCGGGCATGGTGCCAGACGCTCCAGGAGAGAGCATCTCATTGAAATGGCAAGCTTTTCAAACACAAGCCGAAGCGTTTTGCATGCCCGGCCCAACGATCTCCGGCGGCTTCAAACAAGTTTCCGCTGCAGCATCAAAAGGCGTACCCGCCCCCATGCTCAGGCCCGGAACTACCCGAAAATCGGGGGTAGATCGACTTTTGGCGAAGCCGTCAAGATTGGAACCTTGACGACGTCTGTGACTGGCCGAATCCTGTTGAAAAGGCGTATTCTTTTGATTATGGTTATCCATAGACTTCTGACTTCTACGGTGATTATCCGCATGCCCCCGGAATCCGCTTCAATGCGAATCGTCGTTATCTGCGGCCCTACGGGCACAGGCAAGACCGCTGCCGCCATCGAAATCGCCCAAGCCATCGGGGCCGAAATCGTCAGCGCCGACTCGATGCAGATCTACCGATATATGGATATCGGCACTGCCAAGCCGACACCTGCCGAGCGGGCTGCGGTTTGCCACCATTTGATCGATGTTGTCGATCCGGATGAAGCCTTCAATGCGCAGCAGTATGTCGCTCTTGCCGATGCGGTCATCGACGATCTTTTCAAAAGAAAGATTCCCGTTCTTGTCGTCGGGGGAACAGGGCTGTATATTCGAGCCCTTCGCTATGGGTTGTTTCCGGCGCCGAAAATCGATATGCGTATCCGATCAGCCCTTCGCGCGGAAGTGGAAGAGAAGGGCCTTTCCGCACTGTACGCCCGATTGGGGGATGTGGATCCCGAAAGCGCCTCCGTTCTTCATCCGAACGACAGGCAGCGCATTCTACGCGCCCTCGAAGTCAGTCTTTCCACCGGAAGGCCGTTTTCGTCGTATCTGAAGGATCACGGTTTCCAGTCGGAACGATATGCGGCCTGCATGATCGGATTGTATCGGGAACGGGAATTGCTGTATGAGCGTATCGATCGCCGGGTGGATGACATGTTGGAAAACGGCTTTCTTCAGGAAGTCGAGGGGCTGCTGCAGATGGGGTATGCCGCCGGACTTCCTTCGATGCAGGCGCTCGGATACCGGCATTTGGTCGATTTCATCGAGGGCCGGATGCACTGGGAGGAGGCGGTACGAACATTGAAGCGGGATACCCGCCATTATGCCAAGAGGCAGATGACCTGGTTTCAGAAAGAAAAGAACATGATCTGGATCGATGCCAGCAGAACCGATGCAATGATCTCGGTCGTAAAGGATTTCTTGAGATGAACGCATCGAACAAATCTCTGAAAGCCCTTCGTTTACGAAAAAGAAGGCTCTTTCGACTGGGCGTTTTCCTGCTGGGATGGATCGCCCTACTGGCTGCGGTGACGGTTGAACCGGTTTTTGCAGAACCGGATGCGGAAATGTTGCGGCGTATCCGCGCACGAATTTCCGCTGAAACGAATGCCATCCTGATGGGTGCTTCACCCGAAGAGATCGAAGACGTTGTGGCATTTTATGTCTTGCGGAACGAGCGTCGTGGTTGGACCCATGCCGGTGGTTGGACGGATGCCGGACGTGAAGCGATTGCCTGCATCGGTGCCGTTTCCCAGGATGGTCTCGATCCGGAGCGGTATCATCTGGGTCGGCTGCTTGCTCTGGAGTCCTCTCTTCGAAACGGTGCATCCCGATCCGAACCTCCCTTCGACTGGGATGTCCTGCTGACCCATGGCCTGACGCGTTTGTTGCGCCATCTGGCCTATGGGCGGGTGAATCCGGATCGCATCGACGATTTGTGGTCCGTCCAAAAAGCGGTGGATCGGGATATTGCAGCTCTCATGGCGAGTGCATCCGATTCAGGGCGGGTTCGGGAGGTGGTCGATGCCCTTCTGCCGACACACCCCGGATATGCCCGCCTGCGGGAGGCTTTGGTCGCTTACCAGGACATTCAGCGGAACGGTGGTTGGCCGCTCGTTCCGCCGGGGGAGGCCATTCGACCCGGAGAAACCGATCCCCGTATTCCAGCGGTGCGGCGCAGATTGGCCGTCACGGACGGACCGCTTCCCGCCTCTCCCAAAACTCCGAATACCTACGATGCGGCACTGGTCAATGCCGTCAAGCGATTCCAATCACGTCATGGCGTTGGGAGCGACGGTGTTATCGCCACCAAGACCCTTCAGGCGCTGAATGTACCCGTCGAAACCCGCATCCAGCAGATTCTGGTCAACCTCGAACGCTGGCGGTGGCTGACGCAAGACTGGGGAAAACGGTATATCGCCGTCAACATTGCGGATTACAGTCTTGAAGTCGTGGATGACGGCAAAACTGTCCAGAACATGCGCGTCGTCGTCGGACAGACCTATCGACGCACTCCCGTGTTCAGCGAACGCCTGCGCTATATCGTATTGAATCCCTATTGGAACGTTCCGAAGAAAATCGCTGTCGAAGACAAACTGCCGCTCATCAAGAAGGACCCTGGATATCTGATCCGAAACGGGATTCATGTCTTTTCGGCGCGCGGCGAAGAAAACGGTCCGGAAATCAACCCCTATACCATCGACTGGAGCAGGCTGCATGCGGATTATTTTCCCTACCGTCTGAAACAAGATCCCGGTGCCCGGAACGCTCTGGGCCGTATCAAATTTTTGCTCCCCAACAAGTACGCCATCTATCTCCACGATTCCCCCCAGCGGCAGCTGTTTCAAAGAACTTCCCGGGGGTACAGTTCCGGATGCATCCGCCTCGAGAAACCCGTCGAGCTGGCCGTAGAGGTGTTGAAGAACGTTCCGGAATGGAATCGGGAACGAATTCTGACGACGATTCAAAGCGGTATCACGACTGTCATTCCCGTCAAGGAGCCGATCATGGTTCACCTGTTGTACTGGACGGCATGGGTCGATGGGCAGGGTGTCGTCCATTTTCGGGAAGATATCTACGATCGGGATCGTCCCCTCTGGATCGCTCTTCAGGACACCGAATCCGGTGCCTCCGGCCCCCAATCCATTTCCATGGGAGAACTGGTGGTAAAACCCGGTCCTTCCTGATGCGCCTTTCGCCTTGTACCGTCATCCCGTTTCAGGATCGCATCTTTTTGTTTTTGACAAAATCCGCTTCAGAATATAGAAGAAACTTTTCGGCTTTGTAGGAGAAGGACGTTTCTTTGTATCGGATCGACGATTACGATTATACCTTGCCGCCGGAGCGGATCGCTCAGAGCCCTTGCGCCAAAAGGGATGAATCCCGACTGCTCCGGCTCGATCGAACCTCTGGAGCGATCCATCACCATCGCTTTTCGGATCTGACAAAGCTGTTGCGGCCGGGCGATTTGTTGGTGGTCAACGATACGGCCGTCATACCGGCCCGCTTGTATGGAAGGAAGGCTTCGGGCGGACGTGTCGAAGTGCTGCTTCTCGATTATGCCACCAGCATCGCTGCGGCACCCGACGCCACACGGGTGGTTTGCCGGTGCTTGGTTCGCAGCGCCAAACCCTGCCGAGAAGGTGTATCGATCTTTTTCGATTCATGCTTGACTGCACGGGTGATCTCCTGTAACGGAGAAACGATTGCGCTCGAGCTGACATCCGATGAACCGGTCTCTCGCGTGATCGATGCGATCGGTATCGTTCCGTTGCCGCCGTATATTCACCGGAGCGATCCGGGCGGCGGGGCATCCGAGGATGCCATGCGTTACCAAACCGTCTATGCCCGAAAGAAGGGGGCGGTCGCGGCACCGACGGCAGGTCTTCATTTCACCGAAGAATTGCTCGAGCAGTTGCAAACCCTCGGCGTTCGATGGGTGTCGATTACCCTGCATGTCGGTTACGGCACTTTTGTACCGGTTCGGGTGGAAGACATTCGGCAGCATGTCATGCATGCCGAATGGTTTCATCTGAATGCAAAGGCCGCAACCGAAATCAATGCCGCAAAGAGCGAAGGAAGGCGGGTTGTCGCCGTCGGAACGACGGTGGTACGGACCCTCGAGTTCTGCACCCGAGAAGATGGATTTCTGGAGGAACGAAGCGGGGCCTGTGACTTGTTCATCTATCCGGGATACCGGTTTCGTACCGTAGATGCCATGATCACCAATTTTCATCTGCCCAAATCGACGCTGCTCATGCTCGTATCCGCCTTTTCCGATCGAACGATGATCCTGAGAACCTATGAAGAAGCCGTTCGCGAAGGCTATCGCTTTTACAGCTACGGCGATGCGATGCTGATCGAATGAATCGGGAGCACACGTTCGGTTTTCGGGTGCTTCATGCATCGACCCGTTCGCAGGCCCGGATCGGGGAAATGCTTACGGCCCACGGCCCGGTCAAAACTCCGGTCTTCATGCCGGTCGGCACACTGGGCACCGTCAAGGCGCTGTGCCCGGAAGACCTGAAAACCTGTGGGGCTGCGATCATCCTGGGCAACACCTACCATTTATATCTCAGGCCCGGATGTGAGGTGATCGAGCGGTTCGGCGGTCTGCATCGGTTCATGGGATGGGATGGGCCCATTTTGACCGACAGCGGGGGATTTCAAGTCTTCTCGTTGTCGATGCTGCGCAGGATCACCGATGAAGGGGCGGAATTCCAGTCCCATATCGACGGTTCCCGGCATGTGCTGACCCCCGAGAAGGCCGTCGATATTCAGTGCTGCCTGAATTCCGACATCCTGATGTGTCTCGATGAATGTATCGGCTATCCCTCGGAGCGTTCCGTAACCAAAGCCGCTCTCGAACGTACCCTGAACTGGGCTCGGCGTTGCAGGGAGCGCTGGTTGGCTGCCGGAGGAGGGGCGGGCGCCCTGTTCGGGATCGTGCAGGGCGGCATGGATTCGGAGCTTCGTCGGGAATCGGCCCGGAGGACGGTGGACATCGGATTTCCGGGGTATGCCATCGGCGGGCTCAGTGTAGGAGAGCCGGTGACACAGATGATGGAGATGGCGGAGGTTGCGGTGGAGCACCTGCCGGAAAACGCTCCCAGGTACGTCATGGGGGTCGGTACGCCGGAAAACCTCCTCGATCTCGTTGCCCGCGGCATCGACATGTTCGATTGCGTCATGCCGACGCGAAACGCCCGAAACGGGCAGCTCTTTACCGATCGGGGAACGATCAACATCGCCAATGCCTGCCACCGCTTCGATACCGAACCGGTGGACCAAGGCTGCGGCTGCTATACGTGCCGTCATTTTTCGAGGGCTTACCTGCGACACCTCTACCTGTCGCGGGAAATCCTCGCATACCGGTTGAATACGATCCACAATGTGTATTATTACCTTCATCTCATGGAGCGGATTCGAGATGCGATCGAGCGGGATGAATTCGAAGATTTCCGAAAAACCTTCCTGGAACATCGTACCGAGTCCTGAACAAAGCAATCCTTATTTTATACCCGTGAGCCGACTGAGCGGTCGATCACAAAGGAGCGATCATGAAAGAGCAAGTGCAGCAGGCCATCGATAAAATCCGTCCGATGCTTCAGGCGGATGGTGGCGATGTGGAATTGGTGGATTTTCAGGACGGTATCGTGAAGGTTCGGTTGAAAGGGGCCTGCGCCGGTTGCCCGATGTCCCAAATGACCCTGCGGAACGGGATTGAACGAATTCTCAAGCAGCAGCTTCCCGACATCGTCAAGTCCGTCGTACCGGCTTAATCCAAAAGGACGTCGATATGGGTATTTCCAAGCAGATCGAACAAATCATCGTCAAGTCGTCCTGGATCCGGAAAATGTTCGAGGAAGGCGCTCGGCTCAAGGCCATCCACGGAGCTGCGAACGTCTTCGATTTCAGCCTCGGAAATCCGAACCTCGAACCTCCGGAATCGTTTCAGCGGGTGTTGGAGCAGGTAGCCGGCGAAAAACGTGCCGGTTCGCATGGGTATATGGCCAACACCGGTTATCCCGAAACGCGGAAGGCCATTGCCGACTATCTGGCCGGGGAGCAGGGTGTCGCCTACGAGGCGGACGACATCGTCATGACCTGTGGTGCGGCAGGCGGGCTCAACATCATCCTGAAATCCATCCTCGATCCCGGAGATGAAGTTCTCACGCCGACCCCGCATTTCGTCGAATACGGTTTTTATGTGATGAACCACGGCGGTGTATTGAAAACGGTTCCGACCACATCCGATTTCCAGCTCGACATCGCGGCCTTCGATGAGGCCATCGGAGAACGCACGAAGGCCGTCCTGATCAATTCCCCCAACAATCCGACCGGTCAGGTCTATGATGCATCTTCCCTTGCCGCATTGGGGGATCTGCTTCGACGAAAGAGCGCGCAATTCGGCAGGACCGTCTTTCTCATTGCCGATGAACCCTATCGCAAAATCGTCTATGATGGTATCGCAGTGCCGAGTGTGGCTTCGGTGTACGGGGAGAGCCTTCTGACGACATCCTATTCCAAGGATCTATCCATTCCGGGGGAACGGATCGGATTCGTGGCCGTCCATCCCGATTCGGCCCACCGCAAAGAGCTGGGAGCAGCCCTTGCCCTCACCAACCGGATCCTGGGGTTTGTCAATGCACCGGCACTCATGCAGCGGGTCGTGGCTCGGCTACAGGGCGAGTGCACCGATGTGGCCGCCTATGCCCGAAAGCGTCAGCTGCTCTGTGACGGCCTTGCATCCTTCGGCTATACATTCGTCAAACCTGCCGGAACGTTCTATCTCTTCCCGAAATCTCCGATTCCCGACGATGTGGCGTTCGTTCGCGGCCTTCAGGAAGAGCGCATTCTGGTCGTTCCTGGAAGCGGTTTCGGTGGCCCCGGCTATTTCCGAATCGCCTTCTGTGTTTCGGACGAGACCATCATCAACGCCCTTCCCGGGTTCGAGCGCGTCATCCGCCGGTTTCAACCGACTGCACCATAGAAAGGAGCCTTCGACATGAAAATCCTGAAGATCGATCACTTGGGTATTGCCGTTTCCAGCATCGACGAACGGAAGAACTTCTGGACCGACATTCTGGGACTTGCATTCGCCGGAACCGAAACCGTCGCCGAACAGAAGGTGACGACTGCCTTTTTGCCGGTCGGAGAAAGCGAAGTCGAACTGCTCGAATCGACCTCCCCTGATGGTCCGGTGGCGAAATACATCGAAAAACGCGGGGAAGGCATGCAGCACATCGCTTTCCGGGTCGAAAACATCGAGGAGGCGCTTCAGGAATTGAAGGCCAAGGGCATTCAGTTGATCGATCAGACCCCTCGAATGGGAGCGGGCGGGGCCAAGATCGCCTTTTTGCATCCCAAGGCGACCGGCGGCATCCTGGTCGAATTATGCGAACGAAATGGGTAAGAACCATTTTTGACGACTTCGTAAAAAAGCCGGATGCTGTGTCGTGCGGCATCCCCTTGTCGTTGCATATTCGTTCCGATATAGCGTTATGGCAGGGGGGACGGGCCGAGGAACCACACACTTTCGCACTACGCACCTTCGTATAACGTATGTTTCATTTGGAGCGATCATCGTCACCGTCATCTTCTTTCACCAGCAACGGAGTGATCATCATGGCAGAACATCCCCAAATGGCCGAATGGAAGGCTTTGGCTACGAAGCAGCTGAAGGGCAAGAGTCCGGATGCCCTCAACTGGTTGACACCGGAAGGCATTTTGGTCAAGCCGGTCTATACCTTGGAAGACCTCGAAGGGATGGAGCATATCAACACCCTTCCCGGTCTTCCGCCGTATGTACGGGGGCCGATGACCACCATGTACGCCGGTCGGCCCTGGACCATCCGGCAGTATGCCGGTTTTTCGACGGCCAAAGAATCCAACGCGTTCTATAGGCGGAATCTGGCCGCTGGCCAGAAAGGGCTTTCCGTCGCCTTCGATCTGGCCACGCATCGCGGGTACGATTCGGATCATCCCAGGGTCGTCGGTGATGTCGGGAAGGCCGGTGTCGCCATCGATTCGGTCGAGGACATGAAAATTCTCTTCGATCAGATTCCTCTGGATCAGATGTCGGTCTCCATGACCATGAACGGTGCGGTTCTGCCTATCATGGCGGGTTACATCGTCGCCGCAGAGGAACAAGGGGTAAAGCAGGAACAGCTGACCGGAACCATCCAGAATGACATCCTCAAAGAATACCTCACCCGCAACACCTACATCTACCCGCCCGAACCCTCGATGCGGATTGTCTCTGACATCATCGCCTACTGCTCGAAGCACATGCCCAAATTCAACACGGTGAGCATCAGCGGCTATCACATGATGGAAGCCGGCGCCAATTCCGTGCTTCAATGCGCCTTTACGCTGGCCGACGGGCTCGAATATGTGCGGGCAGCGTTGAAGACCGGGATGGATATCGATACGTTCGCCCCGCGGCTTTCCTTCTTCTTCGGAATTGGAATGAATTTCTTCATGGACATCGCCATGCTGCGGGCCGCGCGCTACCTGTGGCATGAACTGATGTCCCAGTTCCATCCGAAGAACCCGCAGTCGCTCATGCTGCGAACGCATTGCCAGACGTCCGGCTGGAGTCTGACGATGCAGGATCCTTACAACAACATCATCCGCACGACGCTCGAAGCGCTTGCGGCAGCTCTCGGCGGTACCCAGTCCCTGCACACGAATTCCTTCGACGAAGCCGTCGGCCTACCCACCGATTTTTCGGCCCGCATCGCCCGAAACACCCAGATCATCATCCAGGAGGAATCCCAGATCTGTCATGTCGCCGATCCGTTGGGCGGCTCCTATTATGTCGAGGCGCTGACCGACGGGATCATCCGGGAAGTCCGCAAGATTCTGAAGGAAGTCGAAGCGCTCGGCGGGATGGCCAAGGCCATCGAATCCGGCATGCCCAAGCTGCGGATCGAGGAATCGGCCGCGCGGCGCCAGGCCCGCATCGACCAGGGCAAGGATGTCATCGTCGGGGTCAACAAATACCGTATCGAAGAAAAGCCTCTCGAAGAAGTGCTGGAAGTTTCCGAGACGGTGCGGGAGGAGCAGATCGCCCGGCTGAAGGAGCTCAAGAGCAAGCGAAACAACGAGGCGGTCCGGAAGGCGCTTGAAGCCATCACCAAGGCGGCCGAGACAGGAGGCAATCTGCTCGAGGTTTGCATTCCGGCCATTCGGGCCAGAGCCACCGTCGGCGAGGTGTCGGATGCCATGGAAAAAGTGTTCGGGCGGTTCGTTGCAACCACCCGCTGCATTTCCGGCGTGTATGCTTCGGAATATGGAGATCAGAGCGTGATCGAAACGTTGCGGAAGCGGTGTGAACAGTTTGCCGCAAAACAGGGGAGAAGACCCCGCATCCTGTTGTCGAAAATGGGGCAGGACGGCCATGACAGGGGCGTCAAGGTGGTTGCTACGGCATATGCCGATTTTGGATTCGATGTCGATCTCGGGCCGATGTTCCAGACGCCGGAAGAGGCGGCCCGAATGGCGGTCGAAAACGACGTTCATGTCGTCGGTGTATCGACATTGGCTGCTGGCCACAAGGCCCTTGTCCCGCAGCTGGTTGCTGCGCTGAAGGCCCAAGGAGGAGAGGACATTCTGGTGGTGGTCGGTGGCGTCATTCCGCCGCAGGACTATGAATTTCTCCAACAGGCCGGGGCCTCGGCCGTCTTCGGTCCCGGAACGCCTTTGCCGCAATCGGCCGACAAGACCCTCAGCCTGATCGAAGAACGATTCGGCAAGTCATGAAAACCGGAGGCATTGCAGCTGAGGATATCGTGAGCGGCATTCGATCCGGTAACCGGCGGATGCTGGCCAAAGCCATCACGCTCGTCGAAAGCCTGCTGCCCGAGCACCAACGGATGGCTCAGGAAGTGTTGGACCGGATTCTGCCCTACACCGGAAACGCCGTACGGGTCGGTATCTCCGGTGTGCCCGGGGTCGGGAAGAGCACCTTTATCGAGAGCCTCGGGATGATGCTCATCCGAAGCGGAAAGCGGGTGGCTGTCTTGGCCGTGGATCCGTCCAGCACCCGAAGCGGCGGCAGCATTCTGGCCGACAAAACCCGGATGGAGAAGCTTTCGGTCGAAGATGCCGCCTTCATTCGGCCCTCACCTTCGGGCGGCACCCTGGGCGGGGTTGCCCGAAAGACCCGGGAAACCCTGCTCATTTGTGAGGCGGCCGGATTCGATGTGATCGTGGTCGAGACGGTCGGTGTCGGACAATCCGAAGTGGCCGTCTCGGAGATGGTCGATTTTTTCCTCGTGCTGATGCTGGCAGGTGCTGGGGACGAAATCCAGGGAATCAAGAAGGGGATTCTCGAAATGGCGGACGCCATCGCCATCAACAAGGCCGACGGCGACAATCTGGAGAAGGCCGAGCTTGCGAGAAAGGATTACGAGAACGCCCTGCATTTGCTGACACCGAACACGCCGTTCTGGACGCCTCCGGTGCTGACCTGCAGCGCGGTGGAAATGCGCGGCATCGACACCATCTGGGAAACCGTTCTCGAACACCGCAGACGTCTCATCGAACACGGGGCGCTGGATGCAATGCGGAAGAAACAGGCCGTTTCCTGGATGTGGTCCCTCATCGAAGAGGGGCTGAAGATGCGCTTTCATTCGCATCCGCTGGTTCGGCAGCAGCTACCTGGGCTGCTCGTCCAGGTCGAAACGGGTCAGACGACCGCCTCCGCTGCCGCCGAACGGTTGCTGCAGGTTCTGGATAACGAACCATCCACTGGATGAACGAGATGACTCTCGATGCATCAGGATCGTGTACACCAATGGGAAAGGACTTCGGAAATGGGTATTGTGGAAGACAAAATCAAGGAACTGAAGGAACGGGAGCGAACCATCCTTCAGATGGGCGGTGAGAAGGCCATCGCCAAAGAAAAGGAAAAAGGCAAGATGACCGCCCGGGAACGGCTCGATCTGCTCTTCGATCCGGGGACGTTCCGGGAAATCGACATGTTCGTCACCCACCGATGCACCAATTTCGGGATGGACAAGGTGGAAATCCCGAGCGACGGCGTCATCACCGGTCACGGGCTTGTTCAGGGAAGGCCGGTCTTCGCCTTTTCGCAGGACTTCACCAGTCGTGGCGGCTCCCTTGGCGAAATGCATGCCAAGAAAATCTGCAAGGTGATGGACCTTGCGCTGAAAGCCGGTGTTCCTTTCGTCGGCATCAACGATTCGGGAGGGGCCCGCATTCAGGAAGGTGTGGATGCCCTGAGCGGTTTCGGTCAGATCTTTTATCGGAACGCCATCGCCTCGGGTGTCATTCCACAAATTTCGGCCATCATGGGAACGACTGCCGGCGGAGCCGTCTATTCACCGGCCATGACCGACTGGATCTTCATGGTCAAGAAAACCTCCTACATGTTCATCACCGGCCCGGAAGTCATCAAGGCGGTCACCGGGGAAGAAATCACCTTTGAAGACCTCGGCGGCGCCATGACCCACAACGAAAAAAGCGGAGTCGCCCATTTCGCTTGTGAAAACGATGCCGATACCATCGCCAAAATCAAAGAGCTGTTGACTTACCTTCCGTCGAACAACATGGAAGATCCGCCCATCGTGGCTACCGGAGACAGCCCTTCGCGCATCGATCCAGCCCTCGATACACTCGTCCCTGACAGCCCGAACCAGAGCTATGACATGAAGACCCTCATCCGGTCCATCGTCGACAACGGCGTCATCTTCGAGCCGCATGAATACTATGCGCCGAACATCATCGTCTGTTTTGCCCGGCTCAATGGCCGCACCATCGGGGTCATCGCCAATCAGCCCAAGGTGATGGCCGGATGCCTCGACATCAACGCTTCCGACAAGGCCACACGGTTCATTCGGTTCTGCGATGCCTTCAACATTCCGATGCTCACCATCGCCGATGTGCCTGGATATCTTCCGGGAAGCAACCAGGAATGGGGAGGGATCATCCGACACGGGGCCAAGCTGCTGTGGTGCTATTCCGAAGCCACGGTACCCAAGCTCTTGCTGGTGACCCGAAAGGATTATGGGGGATCCTATCTGGCCATGTGTTCGAAGGACCTCGGGGCTGACATGGCCTTTGCCTGGCCGACTGCCCAGATCGCCGTCATGGGGGCCGAAGGTGCAGCCAACATCATCCATCGCAAGGAAATTCAGTCCGCTGCCGATCCGGTTGCCAAGCGGAAAGAGAAGATCGCCGAATACGAGAACCTCTTTTCGAATCCCTATTGCGCAGCCAGCAGGGGCTACATCGACGCCGTCATTGTTCCACGTGAAACACGGCCCCGGTTGATCGATGCGCTGGAAATCATGTGTTCGAAACGGGAAATCCGGCCCCCCAAGAAACACGGCAACATTCCGGTGTAAGGAGGCTGCGATGAAACCCACACGGAAAATGATGGCTGCCGTTGCGGCAGTCTATGCGGTGATCCGCTCGGAAGAAGACGCCGCCGCTCTGGAGGCCGGGGGACCGGTAGCCGTGCAACAGCCGGTCGGTCAGCCCACAGCACAAAAGCACTGGGGGTTGAGCGGCCGACTGGACATCATGCAGTGGCGCGGCTTGATGCAGATGCGAACCTTTCGTTCCCATGGCGTCCGGTAGACGAGCCGATGACGCTTTTCGTTGAATTTGTCCGTAGAGGAGAAGCGAGATATGACAGCACATGATCAAGTCGTCATCACGACACTGAATTACAGCAAGGATCGACCGAAGGCGGAAAACCCCGTCAAGATCGAAGACCTGACCCTGAGAGACGGCCATCAATCGTTGTTTGCCACACGCGGCCGGACGGAAGACATGATCCCCGTTGCCGAAATGATGGATGAGATCGGCTTTTGGGCCATGGAAACCTGGGGTGGGGCGACCTTCGATACGATGCACCGGTTCCTGAACGAAGACCCCTGGGAACGTATCCGGACGCTGAAGCGATACATCAAGAAAACGCCGTTTTCGATGCTGCTTCGGGCGCAGAATCTCGTGGGATACCGCAACTATCCGGACGATGTGGCCGAAGCCTTCGTCGAACGGGCTGCCGCCAATGGGATGGATATATTCCGGACCTTCGATGCACTGAACGATTATCGGAATTTCGAGACCGTCGTACCGGTGATCAAGCGGTGTGGAAAGCATTTTCAGGGATGCATCTGCTATTCCTTGACCGAACCGAGACTCGGCGGGGAGGTCTACAACCTCGAGTATTACGTCAACAAGGCGAAAGAGCTCGAGGCAATGGGGGCGGACAGCATTTGCATCAAGGACATGGCCGGTCTGATCGCACCCTATGATGCCTATGCCATCGTGAAGGCCCTCAAGGCGACCGTTCAGGTGCCGATCCACCTGCACAGCCATTTCACTTCCGGCATGTCGTCCATGGCACATCTGAAAGCCATCGAGGCAGGGGTGGACATCGTGGATACCTGCATGTCCCCCTATGCCTACCGAACCTCCCACCCAGCCATCGAGCCACTTGTGATGACCCTGATCGGCACCAACCGGGATACGGGGTTCGACATCCGGGCGTTGGCTGCCATCAACGAAATCCTTGAAAAGGAAATCTGCCCGAAGTATCGTCATCTGCTTGACGATACGAAGATGTCCATCATCGATATCAATGTATTGCTGCATCAGACGCCAGGAGGCATGCTCTCCAATCTGGTCAATCAGCTCCGGGAAATGAATGCCCTCGACAAGATCGATCAGGTTTATGCCGAGCTGCCGAAGGTTCGTAAGGATTTGGGGCAGATTCCGCTCGTCACCCCGACCAGTCAGATCGTCGGGATTCAGACCGTCAACAACGTGCTCTTCGACGACGAGAACGAGCGCTACAAAATGATTACCGCTCAGGTGAAAGACCTCTGCTACGGGCTCTACGGGAAGACGGCGGTTCCGATCAATCCCGAGCTTCAGAAGAAGGCCCTCAAGGGGTATCCCCGAGGAGAGACCCCCATTACATGCAGACCTGCAGAAGTGCTCGAGCCCGAACTTGAAAAGGCCAAGGCCGATGTAGCGGGTCTGGCGGCGGATATCGACGATGTTCTGATCTACGCACTCTATCCGGTGACCGGGAAGCGTTTCCTGCAATGGAAATACGGTAAGGAACCCGTTCCGGACGAAGTGAAACCGATCACCCTCGAGCAGGTGAAGGCACGTGAGGAATTGATCAAGAAGGCGTTGGCCGGGAAACTGGTCGAAAAAACCGAAAAACCGATTCCAGCAAAAGGGGACAACTTGAGAAAGTTCAACGTTTACGTAGACAATGAATTCTTTGCGGTGGAAGTCGAAGAGATCGGAGGATCTCCTGTCATCCGTTCGGTTCAACCGGCACCCGTAGCGGCTCCTGTGCAGGCAGCGGCACCTGCAGCAGTCCCGAAAGCGGAACCTCCCAAGAAGGCGGTGGAACCGGTGAGTGAACAACCGGCGGATGGAACGGTTCTCGCGGCCCCCATGCCCGGCATGATCGTCCGGTATGAGAAGAATGTCGGAGATGCCGTCAGCAAGGGCGAGACCGTTGTCGTTCTAGAAGCCATGAAGATGGAAAATGCGCTGCCAGCGCCTGTGGACGGGGTAATCAAGGCCATCGGCTTCAAGAGTGGGGATTCGGTTCAAAAAGGAGCGGCACTGGCAGTCATCGGATAATGGGTCGGTAAGGGGCATTCACAGGTTCAAGAGAGGGAGGAATGAGAGTAGGTAGGACGAGGCTGTCCTTCGATCGTTCGTACGCATTCCTCCCGAACCGATGCACTCGCTACGATGCCCCACGAAGTGCGCACCATGAAAATCATAGGTTGATGGCCTCGCAAAAAGTCCGATGCTCTTGTTTAACCCGCAGGAGCGCGGGTGCATTTTACTTGCGCAGCGGAAAAACTCAGCAGCCCGATCTCGTAGGATCGGGCGGATGGCC
>CAZJXF010000091.1:0-14788 GCA_964549995.1 uncultured Desulfatirhabdium sp.
TTGCATCGGATACTTGTTTGAAGCCGCCGGAGATCGTTGGGCTGGGCATGCTCATTCAAGCCATATCTGTTAGAATAACAAGATGTTGCTTTCCAATGACCCATCGTTGAAGTCTGGCCACATGCCCGGCCCTTACGAGCTCGGGCGGCTGAGTTTATCCGATGCAACGAAAAAGGCGTGTCTCCTCCCATGCGACTCGGGTGAGACTTGTGGACTTTTTGCGAGTCCATCATAAGTTGCTGGTCACGTAAAAAAGACGTCACACCGGAGAAAGGCGGGGACCATCATCGGTTTGATCATTTCACTGAAACCACCGGACAGGGGGCCTTCAGAATGACATACTGGGCGGTTGAACCAAACACCAGCTTATCCATTTTGGATGTTTTCCGTATTCCGATCACGATCTCATCCACGTTCTTTTCTGTGGCGAATGCGACGATATCCTCCCCCGGTTGAAGATCCCGGACAAGCAGATGGGTTTCGCATGGAACGCCAGCGTGTTCCACAAATCGTTTGGCTTCCTCCAATCGTCGGTTACCTTCGTCTACATCATCGACCGAGGTCTTGTCGCCTCCCATTCGCGAAGTTACCAGAATCAGCTTGGCTGCAAAGGCTTTGGCATGTTTCACGGCGACTTCGAGCACTGTCTGGGAAACCTTAAATTCATCTACCCCAACCAGAATTTTCATGGATGGCCCCTTTTAGGGAATGATCCGCTTTTGCAAGCCATGATACAAACGGGCGCCGGTTTCATAGAACCATTCCCAGAATTTTCGCAAGAAGATGGGTTTCGGTTCGGTAACCGGCAAGGGCATGACGGCATCGGAATCTTTCTGGACAACCTCGGCCAGGATTTTCCCGAATATGGTTCCAGGACCGATTCCCCGCCCATTGTAGCTCATCACCATGACAAAATCAGGTCCCAGCCGATAGTATCTCGGCATGTGATTCCTGGTCATGGCAATCACTCCATGCCAGGCATAGTCGAATCGGACGGGACCGATCTGCGGGAAGACGGTTCGTAGCATCCGTCTGGCCCAATTTTCATGAAGCCCATAGGCAAACCCATCTACCGTCCCCACACTTCCGACGACAAGTCTTCCGGTTCGATCCAGCCTCATGGAAGAAAGCACCGTATTCGTGTCCCAGATGCCGTTGCGATCGGGTAGAACGGTTTTCAGAACGGTTTCGTCGAGCGGCTGGGTAGCGAACTGGAAATAATTGAAGGGGATGAAAACGTGTTTGAATTCCGGCTTGACCCGATCGATATAGGCATTGGTCGCCATGATAACGGCTCGGGCCTGAAGGGTTCCGGCAGGCGTCTGAAGATGCCATTTCCCCTGGTTTCGAGAAATCCCGATAACGGGCGACTCGATATAGAGTTTCGCCCCCTCTTGGACGGCCGCGCGTGCGAGCCCGTGGACATAGGCCAATGGCTGAACGGTTCCGGCTCGCAGGTCCAGAAGTGCGCCGTGATAAGCCTTGGAGCCGATTCGGGAGGCGGCATCCTCCCTGCTGAGTAATTTGACCGGGGCCCCTCGTTTTCCCCACTGCGCTTCCCGTTCCCGAAGATAGCGGTATCCGGCCGGGGAATGGGCACAATGAAGGGTTCCATTCCGCAACGCTTCACACTCAATGGCATAACGCTCGATCAAGCGGAACACCAGATCGGGTGATCCGCCCAGCGTTGTATTCAACCGCTCCCCGTAATCCGGCCCCAACGCCTTGACCACATCATCGGGCAACACCCAGAGACCTGCATTTACCAATCCGACATTTCTTCCGGATCCACCGTAGCCAATCCGCCTGGCTTCCAGAAGGGTCACCTGGACACCGGCTTCGGCAAGATGCAAGGCAGCCGAAACACCCGTAAATCCGCCCCCAATGACGGCAACGTCACAACTGGCCTGCCCTTGCAAGGGTTGAAGGTTTGGAAGAGGCGGTGCGGTTTCAGCCCACAACCCCAATTCCCTGAGTCGATCGTTCATCGTGTTTCTCCTGAATCGCACGTTTTTGACAGCGGCCGTCGGCAGCGATCCTGCAGTAGGTTCGCTGCCGACGGCTCACTGATCTCACTATCCAATCGTGATGGCCTGGCGAAAAGTCAGTGAGTCTCCACCGATCCGCAGGGGAGCTGGCACACCTTTTTGGCTGCATCGGAAAAACTCGGCCGTCCGCCCGTACGGGCTTTTGCACTTTTGCACTTTCGCACGATGCATCTCGACCTTTCCAAATAAGGCAGTCCGACTCTTTGCGAGTCCATCATATATAGACGACCCATCATTTCTTTAAGTTCTTGGCATATTCTGCAGCAGCCATCGTCACGAAAGGCGGCGCTTTGCTCTCGCCCCGTGCATCAAAGGCATACAACGGATTGCCCACACCTTCCACCTGAACGGTTTTCATGAGCTTGATGAAGCTTTTTCGATCGGTTGCACCCTTTTCGATGACGGCGACGGCCACCTTCACGGCATCATATCCGTAAATGGCTGCCAGCGGCGGGAAACCGGAGTACTTTTTATTCCATTCCTCCTTCAGGGCTTTTGCCGCCGGTTTTTCGATATCGATGGTCGGGGAGAGCTGGATATGTACATCCTTCACATCTCCGGCCAGCTCGAAAAACTTCGGTTCAGTCATGGCATCCGGAACATAGATCGGAACATCCCAACCCATCTGTCGCGTCTGTTTGACCAGCATTCCAGCCTCGTTGTAGGTGACAAACAGGACCAGCATTCCAGGATTGGCCGCCTTGGACTTCATCAAAACAGCATTGAAGTCCAGGTCCTGTCCCGGGGTGATCACGCTTTCTTCCACGATTCCGATCCCCAGTTCCTTGGCAGATGTCCGGAAATACTTGAGCAATTGCTGGCCGTAGTCCTGGTTTTCACTGATGACGGCCACGCTGGATTTCTTGAAGGTGTCCTTGATCTGCTCTGCCATGTATTTTGCAATGGCGCCGGTGGTGTAAGTCAAACGCAGAAGATTATCGAATCCTTGTTCCGTGATCGTATTGGCGTTGGAATAGGTGATGATATTCGCTACGCCGCCACGGGCATAAACCGGGGTAGCAGCCAGCGCGCAGGAGCTCATCGTCGGCCCAAGAGCGACCAGAAAATCCCCAGCAGCCACTTTCTTCGCGATATTGGCCGACTCTTTGGGATCTCCCCTGTCGTCGAAGAATTCCAGGCTCAGCTTGTAGCCCTTCAACGGGCCTGCCTGAATTCCGCCGTTTCGGTTGATTTCCTCGACCGCAATTTCCTGGCCCCGCCGGTCGCCCATGCCGTAATCTCCGTATTTCCCCGTGCATGCATCATAGCCTGCGATCCGGATGATCTTTTTTGTGGCATCAATTCCGTCTTTGGCGTAACCGGTAAAGGCCATCCCCAGCATCAAGACTACAACCAACAAGATTTTTCCCCACTTCCGTTTCATGTTCGCCTCCCTTTGTTGCATTCAATGTTCACCGAGATAGCATTTCCGAACCTGATCGGAATGCATCAATTCACAGGATTGTCCTTCCAGAACGATCCTGCCCAATTCCATCACGCAGGCACGCTGGGTAATGGTCAGCGCCTTCTTGACATTTTGCTCAATCAATAAAATGGCAATTCCTTCCTGATGCAGGCGAGAAATGACCCTCATGATCTCATTGACCAGAAAGGGCGCCAATCCCATGGACGGCTCATCGAGGAGCAACAAGCGCGGCTGTGCCATCAAGCCGCGCGCAATGGCAAGCATCTGCTGTTCCCCGCCGCTCAACGTTCCGGCCAGCTGATTGGATCGTTCTCCCAAAATAGGGAACAGTTCGTAATACTTTTCGATATCGTTTTTGATTCCGGCCTTGTCTTTTCTCAGAAAGGCGCCCATTTCCAAATTGGTTTGAACAGTGGCCTTGGCAAACACCCGTCGCCCTTCAGGGACATGCGCGATGCCTGCCCGAACGATCTTTTCCGGCGGCAAACGGGTGATCGGCTTGCCTTCGAAGCGGATTTCCCCCTGACTCGGTCGGATCACCCCCGAAATGGTTTTCAGGAGTGTTGTTTTCCCGGCCCCGTTTGCACCGATGATAGCCACCATTTCTCCGGCATCGACACCAAAGGAAACGTCTCGGAGTACGTTGATCTTGCCGTATCCGGAATGCAGGTCTTTCACTTCAAGCATGCGAGATCGTCCTCTTCACCAAGATATATCCGCTGTACGGCTTCGTCCGCCTGAATCTCAGCCGGCGTCCCTTCCCGAAACTTGGTCCCTGCATCGAGTACGACAATCCGTTGCGCCAGGGACATGATGAATCGCATGTTGTGCTCAATGATGAATATCGTATAACCTTGAGATTGTAATTGGACGACGAATTCGGCCAGAATATCCATTTCCACGGGATTCATCCCCGCGCATGGCTCATCGAGCAACAACAGGATCGGATCCGATGCAAGCGCTCTGCAGATCTCGATCAGCCGTTGTTCGCCATAGGGAAGATTCTTCACGAGTTCCTTGCTGCGGTGGGCCAAACCCACCATTTCGAGAATTTCCATACCCCTTTGGGCGGCTTCCTTTTCCCTTCGTGCTGCGACAAAAGGACGTAGGTACACATCCAGCAGAGAATTCGAAATGCGACAATGCCGACCGATCAGAATATTGTCCAACACCGAAATATTCGAAAACACGCGCAGATTCTGGAATGTTCTGGAGATGCCTTTTTCGGTCACCACATGGGTCGGCAGGCCGCCAATAGACTCGTCACGGAAGACAATCGATCCGGAATCGGGTGCATAAATTCCGGTTAACAGATTGACAAACGTGGATTTTCCCGATCCATTGGGTCCAATCATCCCGAGAATTTCACTTGGCTGAATCTCGAGCGAAACATCATTGACGGCATAGACACCGCCGAAACGCTTGCGGACCTGCATCGTTTTCAGAAGACTCATGCGGAAAAACCACCTCCTTCACGTCTGACGACTTCACAAAAAGGCCGGATGCTGTGTCGTGCTGCGTCCCTTGTCTGCGTCCTTTTTCCGAAACCGTTCATATGCAGAACTCTTTGCATTTGTGACTTTGAATTCCCTCAAGGAGCATCTTCGAGCTTGCCTGTTTTTGATCGGTCCGGATGGTTTTCGACCTTTATAGAAAATCAACTGGAACAAGAGATTAGCCCTTGAAGGCCGATGTTCCGAAAACTCCCTGAGGCCGGAAGAGCAAAACCAGGATCATCATGGCGCCGATGATCAACATCCGATATTCCGCAAATGGACGGAAGAATTCGGTTGCCAGCGTCATCACGATCACACCAATCAGCGGCGCCCAGAGTCTGCCCATACCGCCCACGATGACCATGATGATCATCAAGCACGATTCCTCGATTCGGAAATTGGATGGAGTCACTGTGGTTTGATACACGGCTAGTAAGCTTCCGGCCAATCCCGCGTACAGAGAACCGATGGAAAAGGCCAGAACCATGTACATTGGCGTATTGATTCCCATGGCTTGCGCGGCCAATTCGTCTTCCCGAATGGCAATCAGCGCCCGACCGCATTTGGTTCGGACCAGAAGATAGAGTGTAACGTATGTGAAGAACAGTAGACCCAACGCCAGATAATAGAAATCCATCTCCGTGGTGAGTGCATATCCGAAGATTTTTGGAATAGGAATCCCGACAATCCCCATGGCACCACCGGTAAACGGTATCCAGGCTTGGGCAACGAGACGAAAAATTTCGCCGAAGGCAATGGTGAGCAAACAAAAATAATCCCCTCGGATATTGCGGATGGGAAATCCCAGGATCAAGGCAACCCCAAGGGTGATCAGGCCGGAAATGGCAAGGGCCGGCAGGAATCCGAAACCGTGACGGGTCATGAGGATGGCTGTCGTGTAGGCGCCGATCCCATAGAACGCGGCATGCCCCAGGGACAACAATCCCGTATAGCCCAGGATCAAATTGAGGCCCATGCAGCAGATGCCAAAAATCGCCATGAAGTTGATAAGCCCGAGGATATAATTGTCAGTCATCCACTGAGGAAGGGAGATCGCCAGACACACCGCCGCCACAGCGATCCCGATCTTCACACCTGTATTTTGCCAAATCTTGGCCGGATTGGGGTCCACCCTTTCTCCGCCGTAGAGGGAAGCTTTTGCTGCTTGGCCGTTCATGTCCATCACCGTCACACTTTCTTGATTTCCGCCTGTCCGAGAATCCCGGTCGGTTTCACCAACAGGATGACGACCAGAAGGAGAAAAATGATGGGGTCCCGAAACATGCTGGACACATAAACACCCACGAAGTTTTCTGAAATGCCCAAGATCATGCCCCCGATCAGCGCACCGCTGAAACTGCCGATGCCACCGATTACGGCTGCCGTAAAAGCGATGATGGTTCCTCGAAACCCCATGCTGATCGAAATGACATTATACGATGAGGAATACAAAACCCCTCCGATAACGCCCAATACACCTCCCAGAAAATAGACAATGGAAACCGTCCGGTTGATCGGAATTCCCATTAGGCTTGCAGTCGTCAAATCTTCGGATGCGCACAGTATGGCCTTGCCCATTTTGTGATGTTTGAGAAACAGATTGAAGAAAACGATAATGGCAACGGCAATGCCGAGGGTGACCAGGTTGGTCAATGATATGGTAAGCCCCAAAATCGAAAAGGAATGAGAGGGGAAGAGGGAAGGAAAGGGAAGGACCTGGTTTCCCCATTTGAGTTCCGACAGGTTTTGAATGATATAAGCCGCACCCAAGGCCGTGATCATGGAAATCATGCGATGCTGGGCGGCCCGAAGCCTTCGATAGGCTACAAACTCCACCAGTGCAGCCAAGGCCCCTCCGGCAAGGACGGATCCGAGGACGGCAAAAAGCGGTGAAACATGATGGGCGCTCAGCAAAGTCCAGGCCAGAAGCGTTCCAAAGATATACACATCTCCATGGGCAAAATTCATCAGTCGCAGGATGCCATAGACCATGCTGTACCCCATGGTGACCAGGGTATAAATGGCACCCACCATGATACCAACCATCAATACATTCCAGAACATGATCTTCTCCTCGGAAACGCGGTACCTATTGGAACCTCATCGCAAATTCCCTATCTGGAGCAACGAGCCGCATCGGAACGAGCGCACCTTTTTCGTTGCATCGGGAAACTCAGTCGTCCGATATCATCAGAGCGAGTGTAAGCTCTGAATGGTAGAAAATGAAATCCGCTGAAGCACATCAGAAAGAACAGAACTCGTCCGCCTTTCTTCTAACTCCTGTCTCCTGTCTCCTGTCTCCTGACTTCTGACTTCTGACTTCTGACTCCTGCCGCCTCCTTACAACTTTCTTCGAACCCATCACATATGTCCCGTAAACGGCGTCCGAACAAAACTTCGATGAACATATTCGATCATGGTGATGAAATCGAAAACAGGAAGCCCGGTGGCCGCCTGAACGGCATGAGCGTAAGGGGGTAAATCGCTGCATTCCAGCAGAATGGAACCAATATTCGGGTTGCGGGATACCAGCTCTTTGGCCACCTCAACCACTTCAGTTTCGATTTTAAAAGAGTCGAGCGTGCCTTTTTCCTCCAGGATGGCTTCCCTGAATTCCCTCTGCTTCTCCATTCCTGCAATGGCCAGCGGAATATCCGGCCCGATATGACAGGATTCGAAGTGTCGGGGGGTGAGGCATTCGGCATTGGCTGTAAGGATACCGACAGGCTTGCGGGTAATCTGAAAAAGGAAGGGAATTTGAAGGAGGCTCGATAAAAAGATTGGGATATCCAAGGCCGATGATACTTCCTGCTGGAACATAGCCATGAAACCGCAGGCGCCGGTGATGGCCCGAACCCCGCAATCCCGTAAGTTCATGGCGGCTTGAATGAACGCCTCGGATAGCGTTGGGTCTCTCTGGTTCAAGAGCCTATCGATCGTTGCACCTTGCACTTCCTGATAGCGCACCGGAAATGGAAAGGTGGAAGCGTTTCCCACGTTTCCTGGGATACAGGGATATGAAGCATCCAAAATCAGGATCCCGATCGTTTCACCATACCATGACTGGGTTTTCCGTCCGATGCGGTAGATCATGCCGTCCTCCGGATGCGATGTGTGAATGGGGAGTTGGTATTACAGCGCAATTCTTATTTGCGGAGAAAGTTTGATAATAAATTTATTACTTGTATACCTCTGATCAAAAATAAATGTCAATCAAAATCTTTGCGATCTCCATTTTTGGAATGATAAGCAGATTCAGAATGTTAAACCGATAGGGTTCAAAGGATGGTATCGGAAAAAATCTTTCCCAATAGACGGCTTCGAAAAAGGCTGCTGATCTGGAGTTCAGGTCCTGAGGAGTGGGGCGTACGTAGACGTACGTCGCAACGACGAGGGATGCAGCGCCATGCCGCATCCGGTTTTTTGCGAAGCCGTCACAGAAGGGCTTTTAAAATGGACTCGAAGAAAGGGTCAGAAGGTCGAAAAGAATGAATACAAGGAAGGTAACGGAATGAAGGCAAATGAATGATTGTGGTTCCCTCCGGTTTTCCATCTTATGTGGACCGAAAAAACGGAGTGCCGCTCATGCATGAGGGGTGGTATTGTTCAACCAGTCACTGCAGGAGTCATGCCCAGAAATTTTTCACGAATACGGTTAAAATGTCGCATCAGGATTTCTTTGCGAATACTGCCGATCTTCGACTGTTCACCATTGCGACAGGCATTTTGCGTCGCATCGATTTCATCCACCATGGCCTGGACTTCTTCCGACCATTTTCCTCTCGGCAAGGTGATATACCACAATCGGAAAGTAAGGTTGTAAAGATGATCCGAAATCTGACGAAGAATGGGATTGTGAGCCGCTTCGAAAAGGATATTGCGAAAGGAGCGATCGATTTCGGTCAGCTTTTGGAGATCCTTATCTTCTATCAAGCTCTGACATCGTTGTCTGAGGATTTCAAATTGACCGAGGTGTTCTTCATTCAAATGTTCCGCCGCCAGATTTCCGACCAACTCCTCAATTTCGAACCGTACCTGAAATGTATACATCATGGTTTCAAATTCGATTTCAGACACCATGGTTCCGGAGCGCGGCAACACTCGAACCAATTGATCCCATTCCAGGCGCTTCAGCGCCTCTCGAACCGGCGTTCGACTGATGCCGAATTCTTCTGCAATGTCTTTTTCGTTGAGGATTTGGGATGGTTTATATTCCAGGTATAAAATACGCTGTTTGATGGTATCGTAGATATTGATTGTCATAATTCCTCATAGGATAAGAAGTAGGCCAGGAAAGATCACAGGTATACCAGTATTCAATCACCATTATTACAACCAAAACCATTAAAATGCAAAAGATTTTAAGAAGCACAATCTTTCATCATACCAGCTTACGATGGACTCGCAAAAAGTCGCTTCATCCCCCATGCGACTCGGATGAGACTTGTGGACTTTTTGCGAGACCATCAACTTATAACCATCAGATAGATCTCCCGCATCCTCCGACATATCCGAATGGTGTATCAGGACTTCAAAAGACTGCGCGATGGAAGGTTGAGGAATCTACAGAGGTGCCTTCCATGCCTGTGGATTGAGGCAATTGGGCGGAATTCTTCCTTCGAGGCCTTCGATGAGGTTCCGGACAGCCAGCTCGGCCATTCGGGTTCGGGTTTCGATGGTGGCGCTTCCGACATGGGGAAGCAGTACCACGTTCGACAGATCGGCGAGTCCTGGGGCCATGACCGGTTCGTTTTCATAGACGTCGAGACCCGCAGCTGCAATGGTGCCGTTCTTCAAGGCTTCCACGAGGGCCGCTTCGTCTACGACGGGGCCTCGGGATGTATTGATCAGAATGGCCGTAGGCTTCATTCGGGCCAGTTGGGGGCTGCCGATGGTATGATACGTTTCGGTCGTTAGGGGAACGTGTAAGGTGACGAAATCGGATGCAGAAAGCAGGGTGTCGATGTCGACTTGGTTGACGGCATCCTCCTGGGCCGTTTTCGGGTCGATGGGAGAGCGATTGGTACACAGAAGCCGCATGTCGAACGCCCGGGCGCGCCTTGCCACGGCCCGGCCGATTCGACCGTAGCCGATGATGCCGAGGGTTTTGCCGCTGACCTCGGTTCCCAAGAAATCGAGGGGCGCCCAATATCGGAATTGACCCGAGCGCATGCGGTGATCCCCCTCGACGATGCGTCTGGCGGTAGCCAGGATCAGGGCGAAGGCGAGCTCCGCCGTGGCATCCGTCAGCACATCGGGGGTGTTCGTGACGAGGATGCCCCTGCGGGTTGCCGCCTCCACATCGATGTGGTTGTAACCGACGCCGTAGTTGGCGATGATCCGAAGGCGTTTGGCCTTTTCGAGCAAAGGGGCGTCGATGGTATCGGAAATCGTGGGAATGAGTCCGTCGATGTCTTCAATTCGCTCCATCAGCCGGTCTTTGGGCATGGGAGTCGAAGGGGAGCCGATGGCGACGGTGTAGCGGGTACGCAGCGGTGCCAGTGCAGCCTCGGGAAGGGCTTGCGTGACGAGAACCTTCATGGGAAAACCTCCTTTGATTCCGCCTCTCGATTTCTCAGTCGTTTCCAATGGGTTCGAAGTACATCGACGGCCTTACGTCCCGCTTCTCCGAGAGAGACCGAGAACTCGTTGACATAGAGGCCGATGTGCCGATCGATGATATCGTCGGCCATTTCCTGGGCATGGCTGCGGATGAATGCGCGGGGGGCATCGGGGTGGTTCCGGGCATGCATGAGGGAGGCACGGATAAGTGCCTCGATGGTTTGGGCATGATGGGCGAGATCCTTTCGGACAGCGATGCAGCCCAGAGGAATGGGGCAGGAAGTCGTCTTCTCCCACCAGTCTCCCAGATCGATGACGGTGGTGCAATCGTATCGGTCGACAACGAAACGACCTTCGTGGATCACCACACCCGCATCAAACCGGCCGGAGGCAACACCGGGTAAAATGCCTTCAAACGGGGTTTCCACCAGATTGGCCGTGGACAGGCCGGGTTGCCAGAGACGCAACAGCAGACAGGCCGTGGTAAACCTTCCAGGAATGGCAATGCGGGCTCTCGAGATGTCGAGCGCTGGATCCCGAGCGACCACGAGGGGGCCGCATCCGAAACCGAGGGCCGCCCCGGCATCGAGTAGGCGATATCGGTCTTCGAGCTGCATCAAGGCTGCAAACGACAGCTTCGTCACGGCATATCGGCCTTCGATGGCTTGCTGGTTCAGCGTCTCGACATCGGCCAGAACTGGATGGAAGCGAAACATGCCGGTATCGATCCATCCTTTCACGAGGGCATGGAAGATGAATGTATCATTCGGGCAAGGAGAGAAGGCGATCGCGATGTCGATCATGGTCGAACCTCGTCGTCGAAACGCTGCAGCACCCGATACCGAGAATCCCGCAGAACCGGAATTTTGCCTGCATTCCGAATGAGACGGATCGTGAGCTCTTTGTCCGTTCGATGGGCAAATCCTGTCGCCTGGATCACCCGTTCTTCCGTCAGTATGCCGCCCATATCGTTGGCTCCCATCGAAAGCGCCAGCTGTGCCGTCTGAAGCCCTTCCGTGAGCCATCCGGCCTGCAGAAAGACGATGTTGTCCAGATAGATGCGGGAGATGGCCGCCATGCGCAGGTATTCGACCGATGTGGCCTGCCGGATATGGGACATGCGGGTGCCGCCCGGTGCGAACGACCAGGCGATGAAGGCCAAGATGTTGCCGCATTCATCCTGGATGCTGCGGATCACCTCGAGATGTTCGATTCGCTGTTCCGGCGTTTCGCCCATGCCGTAGGTCATGGTGGCACTCGACATCATCCCGTGTTGAGCCAGCGACCGGATGACGGCGCGCCACTCGTCTGTGGACAGTTTCTTGGGAGCGACCTGCTTTCGGATGTCGTCTACGAGAAGATCGGATGCGCCGGGAACCGAATCCACCCCTGCCTCCTTCAGGGCGATGACCGTCTCGTCTACGGAAAGCCGGGATTTGCGGCCGATGTGGACGATTTCTGCCGGGGAGAAGGAATGCAACCAGATGTTCGGAAACGAACGTTTGACTGCGGAAACGATCCGGGCAATGTCTTCGATGCGCCATTCGGGATGAAGTCCGCCCTGAAGCATTACCTGCGAACCGCCCCGATCCGCCAGCTCCCGGACTTTGGCGAGGATATCGTCGATGGACAGGGTGTAGGGTTTGATCTGCCCGGCCCTTGCGTGAAAGGCACAGAACCGGCAACCGGCCTCGCAGACATTCGTGATATTGATGATACGATCGATGATGAAGCCGACCGTTTCGTCGTTTTTGATCCAACGTCTTCGAAAATCGGCCGCCTTCCCGAGCTCGAGAAGATCCCAATCGAAGAGTTCGAGCGCCTGGGATGCATGGATACGTTTTCCGTTGTAAATGGTGGAAGCAAGATCCATTTCGGGAATCCAAGAAATCGGTCAATGACCGCCTGAGCCCCCCCGATGCCCCTGGTGTTTGCCAGGATGACGCTGGCGGGCTGTTGAACGGTGCGGTAGGCGGAAACGAGAATACGTTCGTTCTACGAACGGCAAGCCTTATCGGTTCGAATATTGGCTAAACTGAATTCGTCCGGCAGAAATCGGATGGTGTCCGTCGGGGGGAGGAATCCGGCGGCAGCGGCCCGATCCAGAAAAAAGCGCATGGCCTTCTTGAGGGCACCGCTGAACTCGTAGCGCAACAGGGTGTAGTACATGTAGATATCATAGGCAATGTCGGGATAACGCTCTCTTGCCCGAGCGATCATCCGCTCCTTTTCCGTTTCGAGCTTACCGAGGGAATGGCAGTAGGCGTCGATCACGGTACGGATCGCTTCTCCAAAGGGCTGCAGGGCATCTTTTCGCACCGCAAATACGGCGAATACAATCGGATGCCCGGTTTTTCGAAACCAGAGATCTCCCAAATCGTAGGTGTAGGAGACGGCCTCCCGTGCCGGGTAGAGGGCTTCGTTTCCGATGACGAGGGCTGCATCCATGTCTTCGAGTTTTGGATAGGGAGCGGAGGGAATGTACGTCGGCTCGACGCCGTAAACGGTTTTCAGAAGCGTTTTGAGCATGACGACACTCGTCTGGGATGCCGTGCTGAGGCCGACGGTTTTTCCATCCAAAGTCTCGATCGGTACCCTGCTGAGCAATACGACCGACCGCACATATCCAATCGAGGCCAGGCAGAAATCCGGAAGCAACAGGACATCGTCCTGCATGCCGGCATAGGCTGCCGTCGAAATCGGACTCATGGCGAGTGTACCTTCGGCCATTTTCCGGTTGAGCTCTTCGGGATGACCGGAGACGATATCGATACCCGGCAAGGGATCCGCCAGCAGGCCGCTATATAATGGAAAGCAGTTCAGATAGTCGATGTATCCGATTCGAATGGGAACGCTCCTTTCGGTGTTCCAGCATAAGCCGCCGTGGTGCGCACCGGATGAAATCCGGCGGATGTGATGAGATGTTTCAAAAAGCTTTCGGAACCGTAATCGGGTGTCGTGGCTCCGGCGGCATGGACCACTTTTTCCTGGTGGTAGGTGGCCCCGATGTCGTCCACACCGAACCATAGCAGGTTCTGTGCCATCCGTTCTCCGACATACATCCATAGCGCCTTGATATGGGGGATGTTGTGGAGAAAGATCCGGCTGGCGGCATAGATGCGGGCGATGTCGTATCCGCTCGTTCTTGGTTTTGCCCCGACAATGGCCGTGTTTGCCGGATGAAAGGCCAGAGGAACGAAGGTCTTGAACCCGCCGGTTTCGGATTGAAGCGCCCGGATCCGGGACAGATGATCGACGATGTGGGCATCGGTTTCGATATGGCCGAAGAGCATGGTGGCGTTGGTTTTCAGCCCGAGGCTGTGGGCCGTTCGCATGACCTCGAGCCAGCGATCGCCGGAAATTTTCTTCGGGGAGATGATGCGTCGAATGTCCGGGTCGAAGATTTCGGCTCCTCCGCCGGGAATGGCACCCAACCCCGCGTCGATCAGCCGACGGATGACCGTTTCCAGCGGGATGCCGTTGATGCGCGCAAAATAGTCGTATTCGACCGCCGTAAAGGCGACGATGAAGAGATTGGGATCGATCCGTTTGATCGTTCGCAGCATTTCCTCGAAATACGAGAGCGGCAGATCGGGTCGTAGCCCGCCGACGATATGGACTTCCTCGATTCCCTCGGAAAGTGCCGAGCGAACCCGCCGTTCCACTTCCTCGATGTCGTAAAGATATGCCTTTTCACTGTCCGCATCGCAGCTGAAGGCGCACAAGGGGCATCGTAGCTCGCATACGTTGGTGTAGTTGAGATTCATGTTGACGCCATAGTAGGCGTTCTTCCCGTTCCATCGATGGCGGAGGACCTGGGCGATTCTGCCGATATCGAGAATGTCGTTCGATCGAAGCAGAAAAAGTGCATCGTCTTCGGAAATGGCTTCTTCGCAGAGAACTTTTTCGGCGATGGTACGCAATCGGGGGTCGGTCATGTCGTCGGTGATCGAATTCATGGAACGGATGCCTCGGTTCATCACAGGATGGTTTGGGTCGCCGGGCGGGATGATAGAGAAGGGCGGATACGGTGTCAACTGTTGATGGGCTCGCAAAAAGGTCAAAAGTCTCATCCGAGTCGCATGGGGGGAGACACACCTTTTTCGTTGCATCGGATAAACTCAGCCGCCAGAGCTCATAAGGGCCGGGCATGTGGCCGGACGCTCCAGGAGAGAGCATCTCATTGCAATAGTAAGCTTTGCAAACAAAAGCCGAAGCGTTTTGCATGCCCGGCCCAACGAGCTCCGGCGGCTTCA
>CAZJXF010000092.1:0-14394 GCA_964549995.1 uncultured Desulfatirhabdium sp.
GATAAGTCAAAAATTGGTCCTTTTTCCCTCAACAGGGGTGTGGAATGCGGGTTTAAGCGTTCCGAGGATACTGTGTAAGATGAGCATATGAGGTTTCTTTCGTGGTGTTATTGATTTTGGCCAAACATAACCTGGATGGACTTCATATGTAAACATAACCTACTGATATCATACTTTTATATGGTATTGGTCAAAAGACAATATAAATTCTATAATAATGTTAAATTGTTAAGGTATGACGTTTTTATAGATAGTTATTATAACAGCATATTTTGTGTTTAGTATAAATTGTATCAATAAATTGATCGTCCTGACCAGCTACCCCTCTTTTAAAAACTGGGAAACTTCAGTATGGAAATTCAAGTCGTCAAAAATGTATTGGACGCCAATCTGGCGGTGGCCCATCAGAACCGGGAGAAATTCCGTCAGCATCGCGTCTTTGTCGTCAATGTCATGAGTTCTCCCGGGTCCGGCAAAACCACCCTGCTCGAAAAGACCTTGACTCGTCTGGCACCCGAACTTCGTGCGGGGGTCATTGTCGGGGATGTCAGCACGACCCACGACGCCGAAAGGCTTGCCCGAAGCGGGGCCCCGGTCGTTCAGGTGAATACGGACGCTTTCGGCGGGGATTGCCATCTGGCGGCCCATGTGATTGCCAGTGCACTCGATTCCTTCGATCTCGGAAAGCTGGATCTTCTCATCATCGAAAATGTGGGCAATCTCGTATGCCCTGCCGAATTTGATATCGGCGAGGATGCCAAGGCCGTCGTCCTGAGCGTCACCGAGGGAGAAGACAAGCCTGTCAAGTACCCGCTGATGTTTCGGGTATGCCATGTAGCGGTTCTCAACAAAATCGATCTGCTTCCCTATTTGGAATACGATCGGAAGGCCGCCGTTTCATACATTCATCAGGTTCACGACGGCATGCCGATCTTCGCGCTTTCAGCCAAGACCGAAGAGGGCATGGAGGCATGGCTTCAGTGGCTGAGGGACCAGGTCGCTCAAAAGCGGAGCTCGTAATCATCGATGCGCGTCATTTCGGGCAGTTGCAAGGGAAGAAAGCTGGCATCTCCAGCCGGAAGCCAAACCCGTCCGACAGCCGATCGGGTCAAGGAAGCCGTGTTCAACATTCTCGGACAGCACGTTCATCGTCTGAAAGTGCTGGATCTGTTTTCCGGAACAGGGGCGCTTGCGATCGAAGCCCTGAGCCGAGGGGCTTCCTTTGCGGTCATCGTGGATGTTTCGACCAGAGCGATCGCTGCCATCCGCAAGAATGTGATTGCCTGCGGATTTGAGACGAAAACCCGGATCTTACGGTGGAACATCCTGAACAATCTGAATTGTCTCGATCCGCTCGAAGACAGCTTCGATCTCGTGTTTCTCGATCCACCCTACGGCAAAGGCATGGCCGTGCCGACGCTGACCCATCTCATCCGAAGAGGGGTGCTCCGAGACCATGCCGTTGTCGTGGTGGAACATGCAGCAGTGGAAACGCTTCCGGATTCGGTGGGAAACCTGATCCAGGAGGATATGCGAATCTATGGACGAACAGCCGTCCGTTTCTATAGATGGCTTGAACCGGCAAATCGGTAACTTTCATGACACAACGTATCGCAGTGTATCCCGGATCCTTCGATCCGGTGACCAATGGGCATCTCGACATCATCGAGAGGGGCCTCGTTCTGTTTGACAAAATCGTGGTAGCGATCCTTCACAACCCGGCGAAACAGTATTTGTTCAGCGTCGAGGAGCGCCGCGAGCTGCTGCTGGCCAGCCTCAACCACAATCCCAGTGTCGAAGTGGAGAGCCACGACGGCCTTCTGGTGGATTACGCCCAGAAGAAGGGGGCGAGCGCCATTCTGCGGGGAATGCGGGCGGTTTCGGATTTCGAATACGAGTTTCAGATGGCGCTCATGAATCGGAAGCTCAACCGGGATATCCAGACGGTTTTTCTGATGACGGGACTTCGGTGGATTTTTACGAGTTCTTCCATCATCAAACAGGCTGCCTGCTTCGGCGGAGACGTTTCCGATATGGTGCCCCCTCTGGTAAATGAACGGCTGAAGGAGCGGTTCGGCTTTCGAGGGGGAACGATCGGTTCTTGACTTTGAAACCGGGATTGAGTAGTGAGCGGATCGGTAGTTGGTGTGTGGGTAGCAGGTCTGAACATTCAAACCGCATAAAGGAGGAATGGTATGACAAGACGGCTTATCGTTGTACTGGCGTTGGTCATCGTAGCATGCGTTGCATTTACCGGTTCGGTGATGGCTGCCAATCAGGTCATCAAGATTGCCACCCAGTCGCCGCTTTCCGGAGATCAATCCGTCGTGGGCGTCGATATCAAACGAGGCGCCGAACTGGCTTTGGAACAGCTGAGTGGACCGCTCACCAAGATGGGATTCAAGGTGGAATTGGCCCCTTTTGATGATCAGGCCAACCCCGATACCGGTGTCGCCAATGCCAAACGGATCGTGGCAGATCCGGCCATTCTGGCTGTTGTCGGGCATTACAATTCCGGTGTTCAGATTCCGTCCTCCGAGGTGTACCATACATCCGGTTTGGCCAATGTTTCTCCGGCCAACACCAACCCCAAGGTCACCACACGCGGCTATCTCGAAGTCAACCGGATCGTCGGTCGCGACGATGTGCAGGGTGTCGTCGGCGCGGATTTTGCGGCCGGTAAGAACGTCAAGAGCGTTTTCGTCGTTCACGACAAGACGGCCTACGGTCAGGGTATTGCCGAGTTCTTCAAGAAAAGAGCCGCCGAAAAAGGCATGAAGGTGCTCGGCTTTGAAGGCACCGAAGAAAAGGCCAATTTCGATGCGCTTCTGTCGCCCATCATCGCCGGAAATCCCGATGCCGTCTATTTCGGCGGCATGTATTCCCAGGCTGCCGTCATGTTCAAGCAAGCTCGGGAAAAGGGCTATATGGGCATGTTCATCAGCGATGACGGCTTCGACTCTTCCGATGCCGTCAAGATCGCCGGGCAGACCCTTCTCGACGGCGCCGGAACCTTCTATTCGACCGTATCCGGTCCGGCCAACATCTATCCGGGAACCGCCAAGTTCGTGGCTGATTTCAAGGCCAAGTACAACGCAGCCCCCCAGCCCTTCGCAGCGCAGGGGTATGATTCCATGGCGATTTGTCTGAAGGCCATCGAGGCGGCCGCCAAGGCAAACGGCAACAAGCTGCCCACCCGGCAGGCCGTCGCCAAACAGATTCGAGCCCTGAAGGAGTTCAAGGGAATCACCGGCACGTTTACGTTCAACGAAATCGGTGACCCGACGGTAGCGAAATATTTCGTCATCCAGGTGACCTCCGCCGATCCGACGAAATGGAATGACAATCCGGTCGTTCAAACCCTCGACATTGCACCGCCGAAATAACGGCGTCCTCCGCAACAGATCCCGGATGGCCGAATATGCGTCATCCGGGATTTTGTCGTGATCGGATATCTATGAAATCCTTTTCCAAGACGCTCAACATTCAGGAGTTGATCCGCCCACTGGGGCAAATGGCGTTCTTCTCCATCGGTACCACCCTTCTGCTGTCGCTCTTGACGCTCCTTCTGGCCTGGATCCTGGATCAAACCATCGTCGGACGGAGCCTTGTAGAGCGACTGAACGTTTCTCTCTTCACCTACACGCTCGTCAACCTGCCCCAGGTGGCCTTGGACGGTCTGACGATCGGCTTCGTCTATGCCGCCATCGCACTCGGGTATACGATGGTGTACGGTGTGTTGGAATTCATCAATTTCGCTCACAGCGAAATCTTTGCCGTAGGGGCCTTCGTCGGTGTCGAGATCCTGATCGCGCTGGACCATTTCGGCATATTGAAAGGGGCTTCTCTGGGATGGGCCTATGTCTATCTCATTGCAGCCATTGTTGCCGGAATGGTTGCTGCAGGCGCTCTTGCCGTTGCGGTGGAACGGATCGCTTATAGACCCCTTCGTCATGCCTCCCGTCTCGTGCCGCTCATTTCCGCCATCGGTGTCTCGTTTCTGCTTCAGGACGTCATTCGCCTAGTGGAAAGTCTCACCACCGGCCAGTTCAACCGCATCTTTCCCACGTTCGGGAATTTCGACCGCAGACTGTTGTTGGGGAAAATGAGTCTGGGCACGACCAACATCACCTTCGGCGTGTCCGTCAAATCGATCATCGTCATCGTTGCCGCCGTCCTGATGCTGGTAGCCCTCAATTATCTGGTCAACGCCACCAAGGTGGGAAAGGCCATCCGGGCCGTGGCTCAGGATCACCCGACGGCCAGTCTGATGGGGATCGACGTGAACCGGATCATCTCCCTCACCTTTCTGGTGGGTGGGCTTCTGGGAGGGGCTGCAGGCGTGCTTTATGCCCTCAAATTCACCCGAATCGATGCCTTCGTCGGATTCTTTCCAGGGTTGAAGGCGTTCACCGCAGCCGTTCTCGGGGGCATCGGGAACATGACAGGGGCCCTACTCGGCGGGATCGTGCTGGGTATGCTGGAAACCTATGCTGGCTCCTACATGGGGGTGTTCACCATGGGGGCCGCCGGAACCGAATACAAGGATATATTTGCATTCAGCATTCTGATTCTCGTTCTCATTTTCCGGCCGCAGGGACTGATGGGAGCGAGCGTGGCACAGAAAGCGTGATCTGCCGACGATTCTAACGTCAAAGGCTTTTTGAAGGATCGAAGATGTTTCATTGGTTCAACAACATCCTGCACCCGGTCGACCGGATGATTTCGAGCTTTCCCCGAGCGTTCATTGGTGCTCACATGCTGCTCGGGGCGGTTCTGGTCTACATGAGCCCGCGCTCCAACCTCGCCTTTCTCGTCTTGATCAGCTCCTTCTTCTCCCTCTATCATTTTCCGACGGATCGTCTGTTCAAGCTGGTAGCGGGGATGGTGCTGACCTTGCTGATTTTTCCGGTTCTGGGGGTGCGCAACATCTTCTACCTCGAAGTCATTTTCCAGATCAGCGTATTCGCAGCCCTGGCTCTCGGTTTGAACATCGTGGTGGGGTTCGCCGGATTGCTCGATTTGGGGTATGTGGCCTTTTATGCCGTCGGGGCGTATCTATGGGCGTTTTTCGGCTCGCAGCAATACTACGTGCTACCCTTCGCTCCCGGAACCCAACCTTCGAACCTTCCGTTTCTCCTGCCTGGGGACGCTTTCTACCTCTTCATGTTCATCGCGATCATCGTGGCCGCCATCACCGGCATTCTGCTGGGTACCCCGGTGCTTCGGCTTCGGGGGGATTATCTTGCCATCGTGACCCTCGGCTTTGGTGAGGTCATCCGGGTGCTGGCCAACAACCTGGACAAACCGCTCAATTTTACCAACGGCCCCCAGGGCATCACCCCCATTCAGCGGCCGACCATGCCCGATTGGGTGGTGGAGGGATTCAATCGCATTTTCGGATGGATCGTCGGTCATGACGTCAGTCCGGCAGACATGTACAACGTCATGTTCTATCTGTTGGCCCTACTGGTGATCGTGATCATCGTCTACGTGACCAAACGGCTCGATGATTCCAAAATCGGAAGGGCTTGGACGGCCATCCGCGAGGATGAAACAGCCGCGATCGCCATGGGAATTCCGCTGGTTCGTATGAAGCTGGCCGCCTTTGCCGTCGGCGCCTCGTTTGCGGGCGTAATGGGGGTCTTATTGGCAGGCAGCCGAACTTTCATCAGTCCGGAATCCTTTTCCTTCATGCAGTCCATCGGCGTTCTGGCGATGGTCATTCTGGGCGGATCGGGGAGCATACCCGGGGTGATTTTGGGAGCTGCGACGGTCACCATCCTCAACCTGCAGGTGCTTCAGGGGCTCTCCCTCTACTTGAGCCAGCTTCGACAGAGCGATGCCGTCATTCCGATCATCAACTTCGCCTGGGCCAATTTGTCCACCCAGCTCGATCCCGCCAAATACCAACGCCTGCTGTTCGGGCTGATTCTGATTCTCATGATGATCTTTCGTCCGGAAGGGCTTATCCCGTCCCAGAGACGCAAACGGGCGCTCTCCGGAGAAAAGAATCCTTCGGGCGAATGAACGAGACATCCGTCATGGCTCTGCTTGAAACAAACAATGTCTTGAAACAATTCGGCGGTCTGATCGCCGTCAACAAGGTCTCCTTCCAGCTGGAACAAGGTCGGATCGTCAGTATCATCGGACCGAACGGCGCCGGAAAGACCACCTTCTTCAATACGCTGACCGGCATCTACCATCCCGACGGTGGAGAGATCACCTTCAAGGGAAAATCCCTGAACCGATTGCGGCCCGACCAGATCGCAGCCCTTGGGGTGGCGCGCACCTTCCAGAACATCCGGCTGTTCGCCAACATGTCCGTGATCGAAAACATCCTGGTCGGGATGCACGTCCATCTCAAGCAAACTCCGGTGGATACCCTGCTTCATTTGCCGTTTTTTCAAAAGGAAGAGCGCGAGGCCGAACGGAAGGCCGAAGCCCTGATGCAGTATGTCGGGCTGCAAGGTGTGGGAAACGAGCTTGCCAAAAACCTTCCGTACGGCGGGCAGCGGCGGCTGGAGATTGCACGCGCTCTCGCTGCAGATCCGCAGCTGCTGCTGCTCGATGAGCCGGCTGCCGGCATGAATCCCCAGGAAACGGAAGACCTCATTCGGCTGTTCCGGCGTATTCGGGACGAAAAGGGGATCACGATCCTGCTGATCGAGCACGATATGCGGGTGGTCATGAACATTTCGGAATGGATTTGCGTGATGGATCACGGAGAGAAGATTGCCGAGGGAACGCCTGCCGAGATCCGATCCAACAAGCAGGTGATCGAAGCCTATCTGGGGCGGGGCGCGCTTGCCGCAGGGCAGGAGGAGGTCGCCGCATGAGTTTGCTCACCCTTCAGGATGTGCACAGCTATTACGGCCACATCCATGCCCTCAAAGGGATCACGATGGATGTGGACAAGGGGGAGATCGTCACCCTGATCGGCTCGAACGGCGCCGGTAAAAGCACCACCCTCCGAACGATCTCCGGATTGATCCATCCGAAGCAGGGTCGGATTCTTCTTGAAGGGCAGGACATTTCCCAACTCAAGCCGCATGCCATCGTTCAGGCCGGCATCGGGCACGTGCCCGAAGGTCGGGGCATCTTTCCCAAGCTGACGGTGCGGGAAAACCTCGAAATGGGAGCCTTTACCGTCAACGATCCGGCCGAAATCGAAAACCGCATGGCCTATGGCTTCGAGCTCTTTCCTCGGCTCAAGGAGCGGATCAACCAGTACGGCGGCACCCTTTCGGGAGGCGAACAGCAGATGCTGGCCATCGCCCGGGGGCTCATGATGAACCCGCATCTGTTGATGCTGGATGAACCTTCCATGGGACTTGCCCCCCTGCTGGTGGAGCTCATTTTCGACATCATCCAGACCCTCAATCAGAAAGGCACTACCATCCTTCTGGTCGAGCAAAACGCCCTGATGGCCCTGTCCATCGCCCACCGCGGCTATGTCATCCAGAACGGCGAAATCGTTCTCCACGACACCGCAGCCAACCTCAAAACCAACGAGATGGTTCAGAAAGCGTATCTCGGTATCGACTGATCCCGGAGGGACGAACCAACCCCATAGAGCCCCAGGCATTCACAGTACCCTGCGATCCGATCGAAGCGATATCCGTCCGACGGTTAGGACGAATGGAGCAGGAGTTCTGGAATTTTTCATCTCAAGGCCGTCGTTATTCGCTTAGCAGAAGAAGGCGGCCTCGTGCGTCCCACGCTCTTGCCTCCCAAGCTTGACACCGAAGCCATCAAACGCCATGATTCCACACGGGTAGCGCATGCATCGATTCAGCCAAAGGTGATCGACCTCGACCTTATAGAAAGGCCCCGGCGGATCGCCCGTACGGACTTGCGCACTTTCGCACTACGTATCCCGCACGTTCACGATCAGACTCTCCAACTGTTTACGAAGCCGTCCCAATAGCGGCAGGTAAAAAGAAGGCGTAATGAAGAGCCGAACTGTAGCCTGTCTTTCGACAACAGGAGCACGTGCGATGGAAAAGCAATTCAATACCGCAGGGCCGTGCGAGCCGGATCTTCACTATATGTTGGATCCGCTCAAACGCTTCGACCTCGATGAGGTTCTTTCCCTGATCGAAACCCGCCGTTATTTCGTGCTGCATGCACCCCGACAGACAGGGAAGACCACATCGCTTTTGGCATTGATGCGCTATCTCAACGCAGAAGGGCGATATCGGGCGGTTTACGCCAACATCGAGACCGCTCAGACCGCCCGAAACGATGTGGCAAGCGGCGTTCACGCGATGATTGGCGCCTTGATCGAAGCCACCCGGTATTATTTGGGCGAATGTCGGGGGCTTGAATGGTTCCGTGAGGCACAGACCGAATCCGGGCCGAACGGCATGCTTGCAGGATGGATTCGACGTTGGAGCATGGCCGATCCTACCCGCCCTGCCGTTCTGATGCTCGACGAGGTGGATGCCTTGGTAGGGGATACGCTCGTATCGCTGTTGCGGCAGCTTCGCGGGGGCTATCCACAGCGACCGGATGCCTTTCCCCAGTCGATCATATTGTGCGGGGTTCGGGATGTGCGCGATTACCGGATTCATACGGGGGCAGGCGAAATCATCACCGGAGGAAGCGCTTTCAACGTCAAAGCGCAATCGCTTCGGTTGAGCAATTTCACCCGGGAGGAAGCCGTTTCTCTGTGGCAACAGCACGAAGAGGCCACAGGTCAGCACATCGATCCGGCCGTATGGCAAGAGTTGTGGGCCGACACTGCTGGACAGCCCTGGCTGGTCAATGCCCTGGGGCATGAGTGTACCTGGGTGGATCGGGAGCTTCGCCGTAACAGAACGCTTCCCATCAGCCTCGAGCGCTACAAGGCGGCTCGGGAGCGCCTCATCGAAAGTCGTGCGACCCATCTTGATCAGCTGACCGACAAGCTTCAGGAAGAGCGGGTTCGGCGGGTCGTCGCTGCCATTCTTGCCGGAGAGGACGAAGGTAGGTGGGAGGAAATTCCGCTCGATGATCAGCAGTATCTGGAGGATCTGGGACTCATCGTCACCCGGCCAAGGCTTGCCATTGCCAATCGGATCTATGCGGAAGTCATTCCGAGGGAACTCACCTGGACCACCCAGACCCGCATCACCCATGAAACCCTCTGGTATGTGGATCGGGACGGCAGACTCGACATGCCCAAGCTGCTGTCGGCCTTTCAGCAGTTTTTCCGGGAGCACTCCGATGCCTGGATCGAGGGGTTCAGCTATCGGGAAGCCGGGCCGCAGCTATTGATGCAGGCGTTCTTGCAGCGGATCGTGAACGGAGGAGGGCGAATCGGTCGGGAATATGCCTTAGGTCGCAGGCGGACGGATCTGTTGGTCGAATGGTCGATCGACGAGAAGCAGGGGTTTTATGGACCGGTGCAGACGATCGTAATCGAGCTCAAGATCGTGCGTAAAGGCGATCCACTCGCCGTTCTTCCGGAAGCCTTGGCGCAGACAGCCGACTATGCCGACCGGGTGGGCGCCGAAGAGGCTTACATCGTGATCTTCGATCGCCGCGGAATGCTCTCGTGGGACGAGCGCTGCTGGTATCGGCAGGAGCGCTGGGGCGGACGTACCATCGGGGTGTGGGGCGCATGACGATATGGGGGCGAGGGATGGAGGGACTGCAGCCTTTCATCCATAGGTCCACGTCGGCCCTATCTCAGCAAGCGGAATTACGCGAATATTTTCGGCAAGGGAATATGCGGTTTTGCCGGGATATACAATCCATAAGCAGGCCAATTGAAGGTCTTCGATGGCCGTTTGCATGGATCGGGTTCGCCTGGGGGCATCTTCGTACTTGAATTCAACCCCCCAGTTGTGTCCGTTCCACTGCCAACCTTGAAAAATCAAATTCGGGATATGGTTTTTCAAGGTTAGCGTATTCCCTTCCATGCTCAAGCCCCTTAGAGGCCATAGAAAATAGTGGGCAGTGGGCAGTCGGCAGAGTGGCCCGTTCATTTGGTGATGGACCGGAATGACGACCGGATTTTCATCGATGGGGGCACCTCCGCCAGGAGCATTCTCACGAACGTCGTCTTCACAGGCTTTCGCACTCTCGCACTTTCGTAGTGCCGAACGCTCAAACTACGCACCACGCATCTTGCATGGAAAGATCCCTCGGCTCTTTGCGAAGCCGTCATTTATTGAACCTGCAATACAACGATATTGTCGATCCGGGTGGTCGTGTCCGCAACTTGATAGGCATATCCATACATCAAGGTATCGCCGGAAAACAGACCAAGATCGGACATACGCACCGTACCGATCAGTGTATTGCCGGTCGAACTGAACGTGAAGGTATACGAAGCGAGTGAAGAAAGAATCGAATTTAACTCATAGATCCCTTTGTCGGAAATAACATACACCGGATATCCGGTTCCGCCGATGATGGCGGTATACAAGAACCATTCATAAACCGGCACATCTCCCCTGGAATTGGTGGAATTGATCCACAACTGCACCCATTGATCCTGGGGGATCGATTTTTGGATCACACCCGGGCTTTTCCCAATGACGGGGATATTCGACCATTTCACCAGCTGAACCGATTTGGCCGGGATTTTGATTTGCTCGGGTGTTGCTCCAAAGGAAACGATTCCGGGTGCCTGGTCACTCACCTGATCAACCGTCATCGAAGCAGGGGCTGGATTGAAATACGCCTGTCCCGCATCGATCAAAGAATAGCTGGTTTCGGAATCCGAAGGATTGGATATCAGAATGGCCATTTCCTGTTCGTTCTTTTGCCCTCCCAGCCAGTATAGTGTCGAACCATCTCCTCCTCCAGTCCCGGAAATGTCGATCATCGCTGAATAGCGGGTAAGTTCCGAGCAAAGAGAAAAGGCATCTGCAGCTTTTTTGGGCGTTCCATCCGCCATGAACAACCCATAAAAGGTTGTGAGATCCATGGATGTATCATTTCCGCGGTAAAAAGTGGCAATATCGACAGCGTTCTTTTGCAGTTCCATCCAGAAAGCCGTATCAAATGCGGCTCCCTTTGCATTGACTCGCCATTCCACGGCTTCCTTTTCCTTCTTGCTGCTGTCGTTGTTCCATTCGGTCACATGGCTCTCTGTGGAGGTAAACCCCCATTGGTCCAGAATGTTGCGAAAATATTGGGCGCAGGTTGTGTAATCGGAGACCTTGTTCGAATAGATATGCCATGACATGAAGTCAAGCGGGGCTTTCGTTTTTTGAACATACGCCAGAAAATCGTACAGTATTTTTTGCTGCTCCGGCATGAGGACAACTGCATGTGTCCACCCCGGTCCCCCGATCTTGAGATCGGGAAAAGCCTCCCGAAGGGCTTTTGCCGTATCGGCGTACATCCGATAGAAATCCGACATTGTATAGGGCGCAGGCCAGAAATGTAGGTTATTCGGTTCATTCCAGATTTCCACGTAACGGAATTTGCTGTTGAATCCATTCCACAAGCCGTCCCTGTAATGGCGGATCACGTTAACCGCCGCCTGGATCCAATGATTGAGTTCGGCCGAAGAAGGAGGAGTAACATTGTTGTAGCTGTCTCCCAACCGGAAATATGGCTCGGCCCCGCTGTCCAGGATGGCTTTGAATCGGATATCGCTGTTGGTAAAATGATACGAAGAAGGCAAAGATGGATCTTTTGTTCGATCAGGGTACATTTCGGCCATATCGAGAGGGCCATAGAAATCATGGGTTCGAATCAAGTTGACACCAATTTGCTGATATTCAGCGGTCAAGTCCTTGTTCCCCGGTTCTCCGGATGGATAGGGACCGGCATTGACCCCTTGTAGAGAGCGGATGGATAAACCGTTATTTCCGTTCACGTGAAGGGTCCAACCGGCAAATGACGTGGAATCGTCGCCACAAACCAAAAACAAGGTGGCCAGGAATGCCACTTGGATCAACGTCGAATGGATGACTTTTTTCATCTTTTCCTCCAGAGAGGTTTTGAAGGTTTCAACAGAGGAAGTATGATGGCAACTCCGGTATTTCTCAAGGTTTCACAGGTGCTCGTTGAGGTTATCCGGATTGAATCAAATACGCGTAAAGCTCCAAGGCCAGGTTCGGGTTCTCCTGCTCGAGGAGGATTCGGGCTTCGGCAGACAACAGGGCTAAATAACAATCCGAGTCGGCACGAATGGCGGCAGAGGACGCATATGAACCGAAAGCCGCAGGGGCTGCGACGACATCTCCCTGCGTCAGGCTTCGTATCCGGACATCTTGATCTGAATCCATTTCGGTAGCTATGCCGAGAGTGATCAAGAGAAGTCCGGGACTTTGTTCTCCTTTTGCAAGGATGGTGTTTCCGGCAGGAATGACTCGTTTCTCCAGCCAGGGGTCGAGCCGATCCACCAGATTTTCGAAGCGTTCTTGGTGTTGCAGGTGGCTCATGATATCATCGACCGATTGATGAAAAAGCATGTCCCGCAGCGATGCTTCTTCCGTATCGGTTAGCGGTTTCTCTTCGATAAGGCGATCTTCGCACCATTCCAGCCCTTCATCGAGATGATCGAAGAAAATGATATTTTCTATGGCTTTCGGCGACAGATTGTGTTTCAGTGCTTTCATCAAATATTTCGGAGCAGCCGTGATGATCAGTTTGGTCTGCTGCGCCATGGCATTGATCGAAAAGCGATGAAGGTGGTTCACAGCAGAAATGTCGAAACCGGAGACGTGCTTCAAATCGAGAAGGATGAAATCCGGAACAGGCGTAGCGGTCAGGGCGTTTTTGAGCGAATCGATGAGAATCGTGGCGGAACCGAAAAAAATGTAACCGCACAGCTCAAAAACCCGGATCCTGTCGCCTTTCAGGTAGATCAGCTTGCGGTGTGGGATGGGGCGCTCTTTCAGGCTTGGCCGTTTGCGTGCGGTGGATTCGGATTGGATCACGGAAATGCTGCTGAAGCGAATGACGAAAAAGATCACCGATGCGATCAGTCCTACAGCAACGCCGTGAAGGAAACCGAAAATTCCGATCACCAGAAAGATGATGCACAGGATCAGGTAATCGGGCAATGGGAGTCGCTTGCGACCTTCGTAGATCCATTCCTGAATGAGACTGCATCCGAGAAACAGCAGCATTCCGCCCAACAACGATTTTGGAAAATATTCCAGCACCCTACCGCCGAAAATCAAGACGCCGCCAACGATCAGGCCCGTCAGGATTCCCGTAAATCTGGATGGAGCGCCCGTTTTTTGTCCGAGTAGGGTCAGGGAGACTGCCGGATATCCCGGGAAAGCGCCTCCGAGGCTTATCAGACAATTTCCCATGCCGCAGGCAGCAAATTCCCGGTTGATGTCCGTCTCTTTTCCAACCGCAAGTTCAAGCCCGCTCGAATTGAGCATCATGCCGATCACGGTGATCAAAACGACCGAGAACATGTTGGGCAATTGTTGCAACAGCACGGACCACTGGATCAGGGACAGATCGTTCAGGGTGTATGGAGGCCACAACCCATTGGCTGGAACGCCGGATACCAAAAGCCCGGCAGTTCTGGCTGCATCCGCAGACATCCCGCAAACCGCAAAGGCGATATAGTAGAGCACGACACTGGTGACCAGCGATGCCGGCAAAATGAGAAAGTGAGGATATCGCATCGTCACTACGAAAAGAACCACACCGTAGACCACGCCGGGTATCCATTTAATCATCATATCGCCGGAGCCCAACAGTGGAATCGTGTGAATGGAGATCGGCATGTCACACATCACGGATAGAGCTCCCGTGATAAAAAGGTAGCCTGTGCCGGCAAGAAAGCCCCCAACAACGGGAAAGGGAATGAAACGGAGCAGGTTGGCCAATCGGAATTTGCCGATCAGGATAAAGACAACGCCCGTAAGCAATGAAGACAGGGCAAGTGCTGCAGCCACATGGATGTATTTGACCTCCATCGGGGTTTGTTGCCCGAGGGTTGCGGAAATGGCGAGTGCGATGGCGGCGAGTACGGCTGCCGGAGCGTCCTGGGGCAACGAAATCACAGACTTGAAAGCACTGGTCAAGGCGCCGAAGAGACACAGCAGGAATCCGCCACAGAGGGTAAGGCTTGCGCCACGAGTGGCCAGGCTGGAAAGATCGCCGGAAAAGATCATGGCAGCAAACGAAAGCTCGAAAATGATCTCCAGGATGGATACGACAACCGCAGTGCTGGCGGCAGGGATGATCCTTCCGGAGGTGATATCCGAAAACAATTCTGAAAGCAGTGAGGTTTTCATCCATTCCTCCCTGTGCCAGGATGGTTGTCGGCAGCTGTGGTGTGAAGGTGATCAGCTGCTTAAAGTTGATGGACTCGCAAAAAGTCGCCTCTTACCGATTTCCTTTCAACGCCGGGCTTCCAGCAGGATGGCGGGTGGTGTTTTGCGAAGCAGCGGAAACGTGTTTGAAGCAGCCGGATATCGT
>CAZJXF010000093.1:0-14154 GCA_964549995.1 uncultured Desulfatirhabdium sp.
TTTCCGCTGCAGCATCAAAAGGCGCACCCGCCCCCATGCTCAGGCCCGGAAATACCCCCAAATCGCCTACCCGATGCCCTCTACAGACGATCCTTTCCAATCCCATCCACTTGGCCCAAAACCAACCTCCCAACGAATGACTTCCTGCTCCTCGAATCGGAGCCATACCCGCAACAGGTTTTCCTCCACCAGTTTGATGCTGTAGGAGCCGAAATCCCGGTATAGGACGGGCGGCCCCTGGACCCAGGGAATCGCCTCGGGAAGAAGGATCGTCAGGCGATCCGTCCGATGGGGACATCCTTTCGACACCCCCCGCAACGTCCGGGTTTCTTCCATCCAATGCACCTCCTCGAGTTCGATCGCCCCCTGAAGCACGTGCCTATCGGAAGAGATTACCTGCGGTCTATCCAGCCTTTCGTGAATGGCCAGCAGGGTGACGCTCCCCGGAGCGACATCGACCTCGAGAGGATCGGTGACCGTGCCGACAAGCCGATCCATCCAGTAGTCATAGGCGACGTACGCCCGTTTCGGATCGAGCCCCATTCTGGTCAGTGAAATCGATCGACGGGTCGGCTGGTGAAGATCGGCATTGAAGACCCCCAGAATTCCCCATTCAGCGAACGACTTGCGGATGGTCATATAAAAGACAGCAGGGCGGTCGCTGTCCAGCAAATCGAGCGGTCTGGCGGCCTTCCCATAGGACGGGAAGATCTTTCGAAGGATTTCCATCCGGCAAGGATCCAGATCCGTCAGGCGATCCCCGGAAAGGACGTTTCCGCCGCTCAGCGCAATCAGGGTGGCAGCCGCCTGCGCCTGGGGAATCGACAAGTGCTGCAGACAGACGTGGTCGGCATCGTTGGTCCAGGTCCGGTTGTGAAAACAGTAGCGTTTGGCCGCCGCAGGAGCGCTGCTCGATCCCTCCTCGAAATACTGCCTCCAGGCCGCCTTTGAGAAGCCGTAATTTTGATCGAGCTCGATGCGCATGCTGTCGATCAAGCCGACCGTGACAGGACCGGGACCGCAGTCGTTGATGTGCTTGTTCGGTCCGATCGCCTCCCGAACGAGTTGGAGTCCCTTTCGATAGGCCTTTGCCGGGGTATAGCCTGGATCGTGAAACCGATAGGCGGACAAAATCGACCAGGCGACAAAATCGATTTTGAACATATCGTATCCCCATTCATGGGCCGCCCGATCGAACAGATCGAAAAACCACCGCTGCGCCTCCGGGTGGGATATGTCGAGACAGTACCGCTTCGGAGCCTCCGTTTTCGCCGCCTCGCTGTCTTCCGAAAGCCAGGGACCGACACGCATCGGATTCCCTGCGGCATCTTTCAGCAGCCATTCGGGGTGTTTTTGAAACACCTCCGTCGGCTCCGACACGATGAAGGGGGCGATCCACAACCCCGGTTTCAACCCATAGCCCCGGATACGATCCGCAAGCCACTTCATGCCATGGGGAAACCGATCGTTTCCTTCCCATTCCCCATGATACCGCTGATATCCTTCATCGACCTGGATGAATTCCAGCCCGAACGGCTTCAGACAGCGCGCCGCAGCCTCGGCGTTGCGAAGGACCTCCCCCTCGCTGATCCATTCATAGGTGTAAAACCACCCGCACCACCCGTTGACGATCGACCCGCATCGGGCACGGTTGACCCTGCCCATCGCATCGGCATAGCCTTCCAGTGCCGCATACGGATCTGAAGCGATGGATACGAGCAGTTTCCCGCTCGAAACGGATTCCCCAGGGGCGAGACGATACGGCGTGCCAAAGACCGATTCGGTATATAGAGCCAAGCCCCCCGAATCGGTGGCGGAAAGAAGGATCTGACCGAGACCGATCGGATTGTCGATAAAGCCGCAAACGACGGCTTCCCGCTCGTATCCGCCGAAGATGCCGATATACCACCAGCTTCGGATGCGTCGGGGAGACGGGAACGAAACATCCGGCGACGGCAAGCATCCTTTGATCGGCCCATAGGGTTGGGGCTCTTCATAGGGCTCTCCCATGCGGTACATCCGTCCCGCATCGTAATACATGGGGCCATTCGTCAGGACATGTGCGGCAGATGGCCAATTCAGGACCGAGCCGTTTTCCTCGAGAACACACAGCGGCTCGATTCCCAAGACAGCGATGGGAATATCGGAAACATTCCGACATTCCACCTCGATACAAACGGCATTCATCGTATCGTAGAGCGTGACGGCTGTACGAAGATCCAGCTGCTTTCGCCTGTCTCGGGAATGGATATCGAGGCGGTGTCCAGCTCCGCATCGATCCTCCACGCGCCGGGTTTCCAGACGGTGATCGTATTCCACATCGGCAGACGATCGCCGCCCATCCGTCAGGATCGCCCGGATGAGAGCACCTTGCACGAGAGGGATTCCATGGCTCCGATGGATATCGATCCGACCCCTCATGGAATCGAAGGCTACCGAGAGATCCCCATTGTCAAGCATGCCGCTCTCCCTCATGACGAAGCCATTGTTTCAAACGAACGAGCCCTTCATCGATCGATACGACCGGAACATACCCCAACTCACGTTTTGCGGCCGAAATATCGAACCAGTGAGAGGTTGAAAGCTCCCGAACCACAAACCGCGTCAGACGGGGTTCCTGCTCGATCCCGAGCAAGCGATACCCGGTCTCCATGCAGGCAGCCACGGCATAAGCCATGGGTATCGGAACACGGCGCTTCAGCGGCGGCTTTCCGCCGGCTTCCAGGATCCGGTTGATCATCTCCCACAGGTTGATGGGCTCTCCCTGACTGATGAAGTAGATTCTTCCCGAAAGAAACGGCTGGTCCTTCAGCTTTTGGGCAGCCAGAAGGTGTGCATGAACGGCGTTATCGATATACAGAACATCGACGCGATTCATGCCTGAACCGATGATGGCCAATTTCTCCGCCCGCTCCAGAATGCGGGGCACCAGATGGTTGTCTTCGGGCCCCCAGATGAGGTGCGGCCTCAGGATGACGGCGGAAAGCCCTTTTTGAACGGCCTGCAGCACTTCCCGCTCCGCCAGGGCCTTGGTTCGGGGGTAGGCGGCATGATACCGCTCCGGATAGGGAACGCTTTCATCCACACCCTCCATATCTCTGCCGTCAAAGACAACGCTTGGCGAACTTGTATGGACGAGGACCGGCACCCGATGCGTGAAGCAGCCCGATAGAACGTTGCGGGTTCCGATGACATTCGTTCGAAAGAATTCGTCCTCGGCTCCCCATACCCCGGCCTTGGCTGCAGTATGAAACACGACATCGACGCCCTTGCAGGCGTTTTCGACGGCTTGGGCATCCGCAATATCGGCCTGAATCTGCTCGACTCCCAAAGAATCGAGCGCAGGATAGCGCTTTCTGGAAAGGCTTCTGACGCGCTTTCCCTCCGTCACCAGACGTCTGGCGATGGCTTTTCCCAAGAATCCTCCCCCTCCTGTGATCAGCACAGTTTCCATCGTACCTTCCTGTTCGTTCGATAGGCGATTTTTCCACCCGTTCAAGCCGACATGTGAACGCATCACCAGGATCCTTCCGGATTGCAAGTTTTCTTTCGGAATGATACGGTGATAAGCGAGCAACAAGTCCAAAAGTCTCATCCGAGATACATGGAAAAGGCGCTCGCACCTGGAAACCAAAACCCGGCCGTCCTTCGGGGTGGATGCAAGAACTCAGAACGTTGGCTTACGATTAATGTACTCGCAAAAAATCAGTGAGGCTCCAGAGAGCCGCATGGGGGCGGGCACGCCTGAAAAACACTGCTTACTGCCGACTGCCCACTGCCCACTGTTTTTACGATAGACGATCATGACCATCCATGTAAACGAAATCTTTTACAGCATTCAGGGCGAATCCACCTATGCCGGGCTCCCCTGCGTCTTTGTCCGCCTTGCCGGATGCAACCTCGCTTGCTCGTATTGCGATACGCGCTATGCCGCGGTTGTCGAACAACAACTTGAAATCGGGGAGATTCTCGAGAACATCCGAACCTTCGGCTGTCGTCGGGTGGAAATTACGGGCGGAGAGCCTCTGCTCCAAGCGGAAACGCCGGAATTGATCCGACGGCTTCTCGATGCCGGGTATACGGTTTTATTGGAAACGAACGGAAGCAGGGATATCGATGTCATCGATCCACGATGTGTGCGCATCGTGGACATCAAATGCCCGTCCAGCGGAGAAAGCGACCGGATGGACTGGCAAAATCTCGAGCGGCTCACCCAAGACGACCAGCTCAAATTCGTGCTGTCGGACCGAGCCGATTTCATCTTCGCCATGGAAACGCTTCGCCGACTCCCCCCGGACCGCCTGCCTTCCGGGCATGTGCTGTTTTCACCGGTCTGGGGTGTCCTTTCTCCGGCCCTTCTGGCGCAATGGATCCTGGAGGCAGGCATCGATGTACGGCTTCATCTGCAGCTGCACAAGTGGATTTGGCCTGGGGTGGAAAGGGGGGTATAAAGGAAAAATGCCATCAGGAAGAGAAAGCGCACCCAAAGCCGTCGTTCTGTCGAGCGGCGGGCTCGATTCGACAACGACCATGGCCATCGCCCGAAAGGAGGGCTTCGAGTTGTATGCCCTCAGTTTCGATTATGGACAACGACATGTCTTCGAGCTGGAAGCGGCCAAACGCGTGGCAGCAAGCATGGGGGCCAAGCGCCACCTCATCGTCAAGATCGATCTGCACATCATCGGCGGATCGGCCCTGACCAGCGATCTGGCCGTCCCCAAATCCCGTTCGCTCGACGCGATGCAGCAGGAAATACCAATTACCTATGTTCCCGCCCGAAACACCATCTTTTTGGCCTATGCCCTCGCCTGGGCCGAGGTATTGGGTGCTTCCGACATCTTCATCGGCGTCAATGCCATTGATTACAGCGGATATCCGGACTGCAGACCGGATTTCATCCAAGCCTTCGAACGCATGGCCAATCTAGCGACCAAAGCCGGTGTCGAAGGGCAGTTGACGTTCCGGATTCGGACCCCGCTGCAATGGATGGACAAGGCCGAAATCATCCGGACCGGGATTGCCCTGGGCGTCGATTTCGGAATCACCCACAGCTGTTACGATCCCGACATGAACGGGCTTGCCTGCGGTCGGTGCGACAGTTGTCTCCTCCGAAAAGCCGGTTTCGAAAAAGCCGGAGTTCCGGATCCGACACGGTATCAGACCGCTTCATGATACCGTTCGAACGACGCTCCTTCGACAGGTGCCCCCTGAAAACCGTGAGCGTTCTCTTGGGCATACCGACCGGGTCACCTTCAGATTTCCGAGGTTACCGTATGCGATTGCTTTCCGACGAACCTTCAGGATGTAGCTGAGCGATTCCCTCCAGGGCATGGAGCAGCGAAATCGGATACCGGCGCATCGTTCCTGCAAGCGCTTCCGCAAGACCTTCGGCCTTCTTCTTCCACAACGGGTTTCCGGTGAAGGTATAGAGCGCCGCATAATGGTTCAACATTACCGACTGTGGAGACGCAACCGCCCCGTCTTCCAGATGAAGCGGCCGAACCGGCAATTCCCGGCTATCTCTGGAAACCGTTTGGAACAAACCGGTGTTTCCGTCCAAAAATCGATCTTCCAGAATTTCGGTGGCTTTTATTGCCGCTGTCAAATGATCCGAAGAACCGGTGGCTCGATGCAGCGCCAGCAGAGCGCCGATCCAATGCGCATAGTCGTTTCCCATCGCCGGAACGTCCCGATCTCCATGAAACCACCGATGGCAGGCATCCCCTTCCACGAGGTGAGCGGAAAGCCACTCGGCAGCCAAAGCCGCATGTTCGAGATAGCTTGAATCTCCGAGTACACCCGCCGCTGTAGCAAGCGCCTGAATCATCATTCCATTCCAGTCGAGCAGGATTTTTTCATCCCGAAGCGGGCGTTGACGGGATGATCGACGCTCCAGCAGCCGCATGCGAACCGCTTCCCATTCCCGATTCAGCGCTTCCTCTGATTGCCCCAGGGTCGCCGCCCATTGTTCAAGCGGTCTTCTCCAATACAGGATGTTGGTTCCCGTCGATCGGCCTGTCGCTTCATCGAAAAAATTGCCTTCCGGACGAACATCGAGAATCGTGGCCCACGGTTCGGAATCCTTTCCCAAGGCATCCCGAAACGCTGCAAACGACCAGGTATAGAAGCGGCCTTCCTCCCCTTCGCTGTCTGCATCCTCGGCACTGTAGAAAGCACCTTCCGGGCTTCTCAGGTCCCGAAGCACATAGGCGAAAATCTCCCGTACGGTCCGCTCATAAAACGCATTCCCGGTTTTTGCATAAGCCTGCAGAAAGGCCGTTGCCATCAATGCCTGATCCGTCAACATCTTCTCGAAATGCGGCACCAGCCATTTCGGATCGGTGGAATAGCGATGAAAACCAAATCCCACGTGATCCCAGATCCCCCCATGACGCATGGCGGTCAGGGTTTTGTGGACCATGGGTAGCAGGTCGTCTCTCCCATCGGATTGCTGCAGCAGGAAGCGAATGCGATAGGGGTTCGGAAATTTCGGAGCCGGCTCGAAACCCCCATATACGGGATCGAATCGCTGCACCAGTTGATCGACGGCACGCGCTGCAATTTCCGGCGTGTACGGCTCGGGCTGGGGAGCGGCGAACAGCGACGCGATATGGGTTTTCATTTGTTGAGAAGCCGCAAGGAGCCGCTGTCGATCCGTCCTCCACAACGTCTGAATCTTCCGGGTCAGATCGACAATACCCATGCGGCCGAATCGGGATGTTTTGGGAATATACGTGGCTGCAAAGAACGGCAACCGTTCATGGGTCAGGAAAATGGAAAGCGGCCAGCCGCCGCTTCCCGTGATCAGTTGACAGGCGGCCATGTACAAGGCATCGACATCCGGCCGCTCCTCCCGATCCACCTTCACGCAGATGAACGCCTCGTTCAGGACCTCTGCAACGTCCGGATCTTCGAAGGATTCATGAGCCATGACATGGCACCAGTGACACGTGGCATACCCGATCGACAGAAACAGGGGCTTGTCCTGTTCCCGTGCCGCTCGAAAGGCTTCGTCCCCCCAGGGATACCAATGAACGGGATTGGAAGCATGCTGCAGCAAATAAGGACTGTGGCTTTTGCCTAACCGATTTGTATTCATAAGGAAGCCTCCTGGGATTGCATGGTGCGGAAAAGCGATGGCGATTTTCTCCTCCATCGCGTTTGATGTTTATAGAATAGGATCTTTTTGCTGAAAAGAAAGCGGACCCATGAAAGAAGGTCTGTCGGAATGTTTGTCGGACTTGCAATCAGCGGCTTGCTGCTTTATGGTGAGGAAAAGCGATAAGGGTAGAAGTCAGGAGTCAGAAGTCAGAAGTCAGGAGACAGAAGGCAAAGGATAGAAGTCAGGAATTGGAAGAAGGGCGCTGGACTTCGATCGGCATACCCGATGACGGAGAAGGGGCATGTCGGGAAGGAGGGAATATGGACTTTCAGGACGTTGTCACCCAAAGACGGGCCATCAATTTCTTCGATCCGAACCGAGAGGTGGACGCCGATCTGATCCGCCGGATGATCGATATGGCGTCCAAGGTTCCGTCGAGTTTCAACCTGCAACCCTGGAACGTCATTTTGGTAACGGATCCGGAAGAAAAGCAGATTCTTCGAAAGCTTGCATGGGATCAACCGAAGGTGAGCGAAGCACCCATCGTGATGATCGTTCTTGCCGATCGGGAAGGATGGCAGGCCGGACATCCGACGGCAGAGCGTGATTTCCAGGAAATGGTGAATGCCGGATCGATGAAACCCGAACAAAAGGAGTGGTTCCATTCGGCTTGCACCTCTCTGTACGGGAAAACGCCGGAGAAGCAGCAGGCGTTCGCCAACAAGAACGCCGGTTTCTTTGCGATGGCCCTCATGTTTGCAGCCAAACATCTCGGTCTCGACACCCATCCGATGGACGGCTTCGATATCGACGGTGTGCGCAAGGCCTTCTCGATCCCGGAGCGATTCTGGATCCCCTTGCTCCTGGCCGTTGGATACCCCAAACCCGATTTCAAACCCCTTCCACCCAAGTGGCGGAAATCGTATGAGGATATCGTGGTGCGATTTGCTGCACCGACGCTTTCGTAACATTGACATCTCATTGGAAAGGATATTCCCATGGCTCCACCCGTCAAATTGTATACATTGAGCACTTGTTCCCACTGCAAATCCACCAAGAAGCTTCTGGCGGATTGCACCGTACAATATGATTTCGTGGATGTCGACCTGTTGCAAGGAGAAGAGCGGGCCGCCATTCTGGAAGATGTCAAGAAGTTCAACCCCAAATGTTCCTTTCCGACCATCATCATCGGAGACAAGGTGATCGTCGGGTATAAGGAAAAGGAGATCAAGGAGGCGCTGGGGCTCTGATGGATGTGGCACAACTGTATGAAATGCTGAAAAAGGCCCAAGAACCGAAGGGATACTATTTCCCGCCGGACAGGCAGTGGGTGGATGGACTGCTGGAAGGCCTCTTGAAGAACAAGGAACGCTACGGATATATGGTCTGCCCGTGCAGGCTGGCCTCCGGAGACAAGGAAAAGGACAAGGATATCATCTGCCCCTGCGCCTACAGGGCGGAGGATGTGGCCGAATACGGCAGCTGTTACTGCAACCTGTATGTGTCGAAGGAATGGTTGGAAGGCACCATCCCGAGGCAATACGTGCCTGAACGGCGGCCTCCGGAAAAGATGTTTGCATAGGGCATCGTGCGAAAGTACAGACCTCCCTGGTCCAACACACCGCGACGGTCGGAAATACAGAACGCCGGCTTACGCCGAACCTCGTAGGGGCAACCCGGCGGGTCGCCCCTACGAGGTTTTCGCGCTTCCGCACGACCCACCTTGCACGTGCGCCCGGCTGGGTCACCCTATGGGCCAAAATCCCTTTCTCTTGATCCAACCGTTCCCATCGACCCCTCTTTCCTCTTTCCTCTTCTCTCTTTCCTCTCCCCTCTTCTCTCTTTCCTCTTTCCTCTCCCCTTTTCCCTAACCCGACCACGATCCTTGCGAAAATCAAGGAACAGGCGCCGTTACGGCTTCTTTGCAGAGCCGGCTTCCGACGCATGCATCCGTTGCAGTGCAGTCACGATCTCCTGCAACTCCGGTCTTCGGTTGATGTCGGAGACCTGAAAATATCGGATGATCCCAGCCTTGTCGATCATGATGATGGCCCTTTCGGCAACCCCGTCCGATCGCAGAATGCCGAAGCTTGCAGCTACCTGACCATGCGGCCAGAAATCCGAAAGCACCGGAAACCACAGATCTCCCATCTGTCGGGTCCAGGCGTACAGCGTCGGTCGGTTGTCTACGCTGATACCGAGCAGAATCGCGTCGTTTTGCTCGAAGATCTCCCGCAGCAGGTTGTACCCCGGCCATTGATCCGAACACACGGGCGTCCATGCCGCAGGGATGAAGGACAGCACGACATGCTTCTTTCCCCTGTACTGACTCAGGCGGATGGTTTCCCCGGTAACGGCCTGCAAAGCGAAATCCGGAGCCGGATCACCGACCTTGAGCGATGGCGAGCTGTCTGTCGGCTTGAGGTTTCCAGGGTTGAAAATGGTGTCCTTGAAGGCTTCGGATGTCGCCCAGCATACGGGCTGAACCAGCAACCAGCAACCGACGGCAATCCCCCACAACACCTTCCACGATCGTTTCATGATGTATCTCCTCCTCTCAATTGAATTGGCTGGCTCGCCGTTCTTCATGGACCGAGCCTGCGGCCGATCGTATCGATGAATTCATCCAGGTTGGGGATGGCCCCCGATCGAGAATAGACGATTTCCGCCCCCTTTGCTGTATGCTGCACGACGATGAAATGGGGGGTGCGCACCTCCCCGATACGCTTGTGAATGACGAAATCTCCGTCCGGAAAGAGCGGGAAAGGAATGTGGTAGGTTTTTCTAAAGAATTCCACTTCATATGCCGAATTGCCGATGCCGATCCCCATCAGCCGGACACGATCCTTGAGCTTGGGATGATCGCTCAGTTTTCGAAACAGTTCATTGGTGCGCGGCGCATCCTTCTGACAATGCGGGCAGTACATGCTGAAGATCTGCACGATGACGACCGGCACGGGTATCTGTTGAACGGTGAATGTTTCTTTTCCAGACAATTTTAGATACCGCTGATCTTCAGGTCTCTCCGGAACGGCAAATGCGATGTCCGGGAATATCGAACCGACGGCAGGTCCATCCGCCAGAGCCGCCGGACATGGAACGAGCAGCAGCGAACACAAGAGGGCTACAGTGGAACAAATGGCGGCAAACCGGGTATTACCTTTCATGATGAAATCTCCTTTTTCGCCCATACCCAATGGATTCCGTCTTCCCGACGAATCGGCAAGATGTCCTTCTCTCGAACAGCCGCTTGCAGAACCGCCTGTAACTTGAGCGGTGTAGCGTTTTGTACAAAGGGCAGCACCCGTTCGGTCAACGTCTGAACGGCTGTTTCGATCGGCGCTTCGGGTTGGGCACCGATGGTTTTGAGGGCATCGGCCATCATCAGTTCATAGAGCCATACGGTGCGCTCGAGATGGGTCAGGAGCGCACGTTCCTCGTCTGTCGCTTCACCGCTTTTCATGCGATCGGAAATCCTGCCCAGTTCCGCATTGAAGGCATTCTCCCATTCCTCCACGATGGCGTTCATCCTCTGACGGTCGGCCTTTTCCGTTTCCACGATCGCCCGGTTGGCATGGTAGTCATCCCAGTTGTCGCTGAGAATGCGGATGCCGTAGCGTTCCCGTTCCTCCCGAACCCGAGTCCCTGGAAAGGGAGCGAGCAAATGAAATCCGAAGGAGACGCCCATCGCCTTCAACTCCTCTCCAAAGGCCAGGGTTTCGGCGATGGTTTCGGGGGTTTCCCCGGGAAGACCGAGAATGAAGGACCCGTGCGCCTGAATACCTGCTTCGGAACACATGCGGACGGCTTGCACGATCTGCTCCCGGGTAATGCCCTTCCGGCAAGTCTTGAGAATTTCTGCGTTGGCGGACTCCATCCCGAAACTGACGGCCGTACATCCGGCTTCCTTCATGGCTTTCAGCACCTTCAAAGAAACCGTATCCACCCGGGCGAAGGATGTCCATCGAACGTTGAGCCGTCTTGCGCGGATTTCTTCACAGATGGCGGTACAGTGTTTTTCATTGGCCGTGAATAGATCGTCGGCGATGTTGATCTGATGAAAACCGTATCGAGCCACCATTTCCATTTCGTCGACGACGGCTTGGGCTGACCGATAGCGCACCTTCGCCCCGACCATTTTTCGGCCCACACAGAAAATGCATTGAAACGGACAGCCGCGGGATGTCGTCAGGGTGATCGGCATATGCAGCATGCGGTATCGATCGAGGGCCAGCAGGTGGCGCGCTGGCTGCGGGAGCCGGTTCACGTCGAGAAACCCGTCTTTCGGACGGGTTCGGACGATCCGCTCGTCATGACGGTACAGGATTCCCGGAATGTCCGCCCAGCTTTGGGGGTCGCCGGCCGACTTCGCCAGGCGGACGATCGTATCTTCCCCTTCGCCCAAAACGACGATATCCAGCTGCGGACAATCCCGAAGCGTTTCTTCGGCGGCAAAGGTAGCATGCGGCCCGCCGATGACGGTGATGGTCTCCGGTGCGATCGCCTTTACATCCCGAACGACCTCCAAGGCCTTGTTGACGTTCATGGTGACCGCCGTCACACCGACGATATCGGGCGACAGCTTTTCCATCCAGGATCGCAGCCGATCCATGCTGTATGGATAAACGACATAATCGAGAACGACGACCCGATGTCCTGCCGCCTCGAGACTTGCCGCCAAATAGGCCAGTCCGAGGGGCGGTGAAGGGGTTTCTCCAATGGGGTACCAGGGATTGACAAGGATGACGTTTCCAGAAGGTTTCATGAAAGGAAAGTTCTTTCTTCGAAGTCGTCCATTTCGAAGGACGATTCAAATACAAAGCGGCAGGAACTTCTTCAAGGAAATCCCTGCCGCTTGAAACGGGCCAAGAACATCTGCAGGATCATATCGCATCCGGAGGATCGCTGCGTTTGCAGCGCCCTCCGGACACGGGTAGCCGATTAGAATAGGCCGCTGACCTTTCCGGTCTCCACATCGACATCGATTCTGCGGAAGGCCGGGTTGGAGCTCGTTCCGGGCATGAGGCTGATGGTACCGGCGCACGGACACAGGAATTTGGCGCCCGAATAAATGAGGACGTCGCGGATCGGCAGGATCCAGCCCTTCGGCACACCCTTCAGGGTCGGATCGTGGCTAAGGCTCAGGTGTGTCTTGACCATCATCGTGGCGTAATCGGCGTATTTGGGATCGCTTTCGAGCATTTTCGCCTTGGCTTCGGCTTCGGGCGTCCAGGTGACACCATCTGCACCGTAGACTTCCTTGGCGATCAGGGCTACGCGATCACGCAGCTTCATTTCCAACGGATAGAGGAATTTGAAGTCGTTGCCTTCGTTGCATGCATCGATGACGGCATCGGCCAGTTCCAGAGCGCCCTCACCCCCCTTGGCCCAGTGTTCGGACTTGGCGCATCGGGCGCCGGCGGCTTCAGCGGCCTTACGGACGACGGCGATTTCGGCTTCCGTATCCGTATGGAAGCAGTTGATGCAGACGACGGGGTTGATGCCGGCCTTGCGGATGGTGTTGATGTGATGCACCATGTTGGCGCAGCCTTTTTCGACCAGTTCGATGTTTTCTTTCGTGTATTCTTCGGGAAGCGGAATACCTGCAACGACCCGGGGACCGCCGCCGTGCATCTTGAGGGCGCGGATGGTGGTGGTGAGAACCGAAACATGGGGCTTCAGACCGCTGTAACGGCACTTGACGTTCCAGAATTTTTCGAAACCGATGTCAGCCGCAAACCCGCTTTCGGTGACGTGGTAATCGAACATCTTGAGACCGATTCGGTCGGCGATGATGGAGGACTGACCGACGGCGATGTTGGCGAAGGGGCCGGCATGGATCATACAGGGCTGATATTCGGCCGTGCTGAGCAGGGTGGGGTTGATGGTGTTCCGCATGAAGGCGGTCATGGCGTTGCCGACTTCCAGATCGCCTGTGGTGACCGGTTTGCCGGATTTGTCGAATGCGACGGTGATTTCGTTCAAGCGTTTCTTCAGATCGGCAAGGTCCCGGACGATGGACAGGATGGCCATGCATTCGGAGCCGACGGCGATTCCGAATTTCGACTGCATCGTATATCCGTCAGTTCTTCCACCCAGACCGATGACGATGTTTCGAAGCGCCTGGGCACAGAAGTCGATGACCCAGCCCATTTCAACCCGGGTGGGGTCGATGTCGAGCCGACGCATCTTGGTCAGCCGGGCAAGCTGCTCGTCGTTGTAGTTTCGCTCATGCTGCATGCGGGCCGTGAGAGCGACCATGGCCAGGTTGTGGGCGTTCATGATGTCGTTGATGTCGCCCGTAAGCCCCAGGGAAAATTCCGTCATCGGAATGATGAGGGCGTTTCCGCCACCAGCGGCCGTTCCCTTGACGTTCATCGTGGGGCCGCCGGAGGGCTGACGCAGTGCGCCGCCGACGTTCTTGCCCCGTTTGCCGAGGCCTTCCATGAGACCGACCGATGTGGTGCTCTTGCCTTCGCCAAGCGGTGTCGGGGTGATGGCCGTCACTTCGATGTATTTCCCGTCCGGACGATTCTGCAGGCGGTTGATGATTTTCAGAAAATCAAGCTTGGCCAGCCTCCCCATTGGAAGGACTTCGTCCTTCTCGAGACCGAGCTTTTCCCGCCACTGTTCCGGTGAGGGCATGTTTTGTTCGGCTGCCTCCGAAATCTGCCAGTCGGCCATTTTTACTGCATCATACGCCATACGAATACCTCCCATTGCAATGAAGTTTGTTGACTCCGGGCCATGTTGGGATGCCCGCTTCGCCCTTGTCCACCGCCAGTCTCTGCTTGTGGACGACAAACCGCGATATCCGTTCGAATGCCTGCCGTGGAAACGAAGAAACCACCGCCTGTTTCACCCGCAACGGTCCTAAAATCAATCGTCCTTATCATGAACGAGAGGAATTCTGCAAGCGCAATGTTTGATGGACCCGCAACAAGTCGCTGTACCCCCGATTTTGAGGTATTTTCCGGGCCTGAGCATGGGGGGAGCCCCGCCTTTTGATGTTGCATCGGATACTTGTTTGAAGCCGCCGGAGATCGTTGGGC
>CAZJXF010000094.1:0-14089 GCA_964549995.1 uncultured Desulfatirhabdium sp.
GTGATGGGACTCGAGAACCGGATCGTTTTCAACGTCGTCGACGCGATCAAAGGCAAGTGCAAGATCAAACAGGCCGCCATCAAGGATCGACGGATCGATTCCCTCTATCTCTTTCCGGCCTCCCAAAGCGACAACAAGGACGTCCTGACCCCGGATTCCATGGTGCGGTTTTGCAAAGACCTGCGTAAGGAATTCGATTACATTCTCCTCGATTGTCCGGCAGGCATCGAAAGAGGATTCGAAAATTCCGTCGCTCCTGCAGACGAAGCGCTGGTCATTTGTACCCCCGAAGTTTCCTCGGTTCGGGATGCAGACCGGGTCATCGGGCTGTTGCTGTCCAAATCGATCACCCCGCGGCTGATCGTCAACCGGATCATCCCCGAAATGGTGGAACGTGGAGACATGTTGAGCCACCAGGACGTCGTCGATGTGCTCTCCATCGAATTGATCGGGCTTGTCGAAATGGACGATCAAGTCGTGATCGCAACCAACACGGGCATCTCCCCGGTGCTTCAGAAAGGATCCAAGGCCGGAGAAGCCTTCAAACGCATCGCCCAGCGGTTGAATGGAAGAAAAGACATCCCGATCGAAGTCCCTCAGGTGAACAAATCCATCTGGAAAAAAATCGGTCAAAAATTAGGCCTCGGATAAGGGGATGGCAATATGCTGAACGGCTTCACGCAAGAGCTTCAACGTATTTTTCAGGGAATCTTCGGAAAGGGAAAACCCTCCAGCAAAGATACGGCCAAAAACCGTATCCAACTGGCACTCATCTGTGACAAGCTCGAAATCTCCGAAGATATCCTCAAGAACCTTCAGATGGATATCGTCGAGGTGATCTCCCGGTATTTCGAAATCGACACCCAAGCCATCAAACTCGATATCAGCAAGGCCGAGGGAAAATCCGCCCTTGTTGTCAACACCCCGATTCTTGCCGCCAAGCGACAACCCGCTCCCCGACCGGAACCAATCAAGGTACCCCGAGCAAAAGGCAAATAATCTCGGAAATCAACAACCAGGGAAATCCCTCTTTCGCACAACCTATTCGTCTTCTTACGATCAAGTTCTCATGCTTTGGATTCTGACAACCTACATCGCCGTAGGTGCCGTCGCCGGTATCTTGGCCGGTTTGTTGGGCATCGGCGGCGGACTCGTCATCGTACCGATGCTGGTTTTCGCCTTCACCCGCCAGGGGATACCCCCTCAGCACATCATGCATCTGGCCTTGGGCACATCCATGGCCAGCATCGTCTTCACATCGGTTTCCAGTTTTCTGGCCCATCACCGACGGGGAGCCGTTCACTGGGATGTGGTCAAACGCATCGTGATCGGCATTCTGGTCGGCACGTTTCTCGGCTCGTGCATTGCCGCACGCCTTTCCACCGGATTCCTGAACGGCTTTTTCGTTCTGTTTCTCTATTATGTCGCCGTCCAGATGCTTCTCGACAAAAAACCCAAACCCTCCCGATCGCTTCCCGGCAACGTCGGCATGTTCGCCGTCGGAAACCTCATCGGAGCCGTATCCAGCCTGGTCGGCATCGGCGGCGGAACGCTTTCGGTCCCGTTCATGGTCTGGTGCAACATTCCCGTCCATCATGCCATCGGCACATCGGCCGCCATCGGGTTTCCCATCGCCATCGCCGGAACGATCGGCTATCTTGTCAACGGCTTTCATGCTGCCGACCTGCCGGCCTATTCCCTTGGATTTCTCTACCTGCCTGCGCTGGTCGGCATCGTGATCGCCAGCGTTCTGACGGCTCCGCTCGGTGTGCGCATCGCCCACGCCCTGCCGGTGCAGCAACTCAAAAAAGTCTTCGCCGTCATCCTGATTGTCGTCGCCACCCGGATGGCCGTCGGGGTGATGGCCTGATCGCACGCACCAAGAAGGAGGACACATGGAAATCCTGACCGAAACCGCAGCGGAGCGGACCATTGGTAGACTCAAGGGTCGCATGGATACCCTCACGACCAAAACCTTCGATCAATGGTTTTCGAACCAGATGGCGCAGACGCATACCCACCTGATTCTCGACATGAGTGAGCTCCAGTACATCAGCAGCTCGGGGCTCCGATCCCTGCTTGCCGCAGCCAAACAGATCAAGGCTGCAGGCGGCACACTTGTTCTTTGCGGCCTGATCGGCGTCGTCCGCCAGGTTTTCGAGCTTTCCGGCTTCTTTACGATTTTTCACGTCGTCGATGACATCGACAAGGCCCTCCAAGCAACCGGATGACCCCATGGAAGAGCCGATACGGCTGCACCGGCCGATCCCCCGAAACGACGCCCGACCGAAAGCCTGCGGCCGGAAGGTCTATGCGGCGGATCGGTATCCGAGACAGGCTCTTCTGGCCGGTGCCATCCGATGCGGGATTCCATCCGGCCGGATCCGCACCATCGATAGCCGGCAGGCATCCACCATCCCCGGTGTCTACCGCATTCTGACCGCAGCCGATGTCCCCGGCACGAACCGCCAGGGCATCGTTCACAAAGACATGCCGGTCCTCTGCCGAGATGTCGTCCGCTACTGCGGCGATCCGGTCGCCCTTGTCCTTGCCGAGTCGACGGAAGCTCTCCGGAAAGCCCTCTCCTGCATCCACCTCGACATCGAGCCCTTGCCCGCCGTCTGCACGCTGGATGAAGCCCTGGCGGAAGGCGCCCCGCTCGTCCACGACGATCGGCCCGGAAACCTTCTGGCCCACGCCCTGATTCAGAAAGGGGACGCACCAGCGGCATTCGCGTCCTGCGATGTCATCGTCGAAGGCACATTTTCGACACCGGTGCAGGACCATGCCTTTCTCGAAACCGAATGCGGCATCGCCCGGATGGAAGAAGACGGCGGTATTCTGATGGAGGTCTCGACCCAGTCTCCCTTTCGGGATCGCTTCGAGATCGCCCACGCCCTCGGGCTCGATTTTCAGAAGATCCGCATCGTATCTCCGGCTCTCGGAGGCGGATTCGGCGGTAAGGACGGCGCTACGGTCCAGTGCCTGCTGGCACTTGCTGCCCTTCATGCCGATGGCCGCTGGGTCCGCATGCACTGGAGTCGGGAAGAGCATTTCGTCTCCGGATACAAGCGCCATGCCTGCCGCATGCACTATCGCCTCGGCGCCGCATCCGACGGGACCCTCCTCGCACTCGATGCCCGTTTGTGGTACGACACCGGGGCCTATGCCCATCTGGGGGCCGAGGTCATGGAGCTCGGGATGGAACATGCAAGCGGCCCCTATCGCATTTCGAACACCCGGATCGAAGGCTGGTGCGTACACACCCACCAACCGGTTTCGGGCGCCATGCGGGCTTTCGGTGTCTGTCAGGCCGCCTTCGGCATCGAATCGGCAATGGACATGCTGGCCGAACGGCTGAAGATGGACCCGCTGACCCTTCGAATCCGCAATGCGCTCTGCAGAGGGGATGAAAACGGTGCAGGGGTTCGCCTCGAAACCTCGACCGGCATCCGATCCTGCCTCGAACGGATTCAGGAACATCCGCTGTGGCGACATCGAAGCGAATGGAAGGCCGCAGCTCCCCGATTTCGCAGGCGCGGTGTCGGGATTGTCGGTGTCTGGAATGCGGCCGGATACGGGGGCGGCGTTCGGGATGCAGCCATCGCCAAAATCGAATTGCTCCCGGACGGCACCTTTCTCGTTCACAATGCCGTATCCGACATGGGTCAGGGCAATTCCTGCGCCTTCTTCCAAATTGCGGGCCACATCCTGAACCAAAACCCCGCACGCATCCAGGTCCGACAGCCGGACACCCGCTCGGCCTACCCGTCCGGATCGTCATCCGCCGGACGAACCACCTACACCTACGGCCGAGCGCTCATCGAGGCATGCGAACGGATGAAGGCCCGCCTCATCAACCGTGCAGGGCTCTTTCTGTTTCTGCAGGACGACGAAGGGCTCGAACTGGAACCCGGCCGTATCGTTCACAAGCCTTCCGGCCGAGAGGTTTCCCTCCAGACCTTAGCCGACCTGATGCAGCCCGAAGAGCGGGTAATCCTATCGGAAACGGTCGCGCCCACCTGCAAGAACGTCCCTGCAACGGCGAAGGGGTTTTTCATCGGATTTCCGCATGTGATCTTCGCCTATGGAGCGCATCTGGTGCGCATCGAAATCGATGAGACGTCCGGCGAAGTGACGGTCGTCGACTACCTTGCCGTAACCGACGGAGGACGGGTGCTCAACCCGTCGATGTTCGAGCAGCAGGTGCAGGGAGGGGTAGCCCAGGGGCTCGGGTATGCCCTGATGGAAGACGTCGTTGTCCGGAATGGACGGGTACTGACGGAAGATTTCACCACCTACCTCGTTCCCGGATCGCTGGATGTCCCCGACATTCTCTCGATTGCCGTGGAGGATCATCCGGAGGAAACGGGGCCTTTCGGTATGAAGGGGATCGGGGAGGTGGCGATGAACGGCCCTCTTCCGGCAATAGCCAATGCGGTCAGCGATGCCTGCGGAATCCGGATCCGACAGGGCCCGATCACGGCGGAACGGATATGGGAAGGAATGAAAAGCGACAATCGTCAGGAAACCGATTGATGCATCCAAAAACCACCATCCACTTCAAGTTGAACGACGAACCGACGGAGCATACCTGCCCCCCGGACATGCGGGTGATCGACCTGCTGCGGGAGGAAATGGGCCTCACCGGCACCAAGGAAGGATGTGGAACCGGCGAATGCGGGGCATGCACCATCCTGGTGAACGGAGAACCTCGACTATCCTGTCTGATGGTGGCGGCCCAGCTTGACGGAAATGAGATCGAAACCGTCGAGGGGCTCGAACGCAGTGCGGAAGGACGGAACCTGGTCGATGCCTTTGTCGAACACGGGGCCGTTCAATGCGGTTTCTGCACGCCGGCGATGGAGATGACGGCCCTTGCCTTACTGCGCTCCCGAAAGCCGGTGGACCGGGAAGCGATCCGAAGAGCCCTTTCCGGAAACCTCTGTCGCTGTACCGGCTATGTCAAGATCGTGGATGCGGTCGAGCGGGCCGCATCGGATACATCTCCATGAGAGCCGTATTCACCCCTGACAGCATCGAGGAAGCCCTCTCGATCCGCAATACCCATCCGCAGGCGATCTGGATGGCGGGCGGAACGGATGTGTTGGTGCAGCTGCGACATCAGAAGCGCCCCGAGGACGATCGGCCCCTGATCCTCCTGGAACGGGTTCCCCCCCTTTCTCGGATCGAAGTCTTGGAAAGCGACATCCGCATCGGCGCCTGCGTTTCGTTTGCCCGGATCGCATCCGATCCGGTGCTCACCGCCGACATCCCGGTCCTCGCCCAGGCGGCTGCAACCGTCGGCGGCCCGGCTCTCCGAAACATGGCCACCATCGGCGGAAATGTCTGCACGGCATCTCCTGCAGGTGATTCCCTTCCCGCCCTGTACGTGCTCGATGCGTCCGTAGAACTGGTTTCGGTATCGGGCACACGAAGGGTTCCCCTATCCGAATTCTTGACCGGCCCTCGGAAGACGGCGCTTCGCCCGAATGAGCTTCTCACATCGATCCTCATTCCCAGACGAAAACCTCATTGGAACCTCCAGCGATACGAAAAGATCGGCAAACGAAAGGCTTTGGCCATTGCAGTTGCCTCGATGGCGGCCGTGCTTCGGATGAATGCCGACAGCGGTATCGTCGAGGAAGCCCGTTTGGCCTGGGGAAGCGTGGGACCGACAGTGATGCGCTGCCCGCCTGCCGAAGAAGCCCTTGTCGGAAGCCGGCTCACGGAAGAGGCGCTTCGATCTGCAGCAGCAATCGTTTCCGGCTGGCTTCAACCCATCGACGACATCCGGGCTTCCGCTGCATACAGGCGTTCGGTAGGCGCACGTTTGCTGCTGCGGCTTCTCGACCCATGAATGCTTCCCTGTTCTCCCGGCCCTTTCTCGTTCTGTGTCTGCAGTTCCTGTTGGTCTCCACGGTCGTAGCCCTCTTTTTCCCCCTGCAAGCCTATGTGAAAGGACTGGGTTTTCCGGACGGAATCGTGGGGTTTCTCCTGGGTGCAGACGCCCTATCGGCACTGATCCTGCAGCCCATCATCACCCCGCTCATTACCGCCGTGACGGCCAAACGCTGGATCCTCTCGGGAACAATTGTGTTGGCCGCCGCCCTGATCCTCGAAGGAACCCTGCTCGATCCCTTTGGGTTCGTTGCAGCACGACTCCTTCAGGGCTGCGGTTTCATCGCCGTCGTTTCGGGAATCATGGTGCTGTTTGTGGAAGTCATCCCGAAGTCCATGAGCGGTCGGGCCTTCGGATGGATTTCCCTCATCCGACTGACTCCCTACGCCGCAATGCCCTTCGTTTACGACACCTTCGGTGTGGCCCCCCAGAGACTCGGCCCCATTCTGCAATGGTCCTCCGGCGGATGCGCCGTTCTTTCGGCCCTGTTGCTTCTGCTGCCATCCTCGGCGAATACCGCCGAAAAGACCCCGGTTCGGCCCGCCGTTTTTCCGTATGCACAGATGATCCGCGCCTTGTTCGACCGGGCGTTGTTTCCGATATTCTCGGCCGTCACCCTGCTCTATGCCGGGTATTCGGCCGTGTTTTTCTTTCTCAAGGGATACGGCGCCGTAAACGGACTTTCCACGATCGGTTTGTTTTTCACCGTGGCCACCCTCGTCATGATGGCGGTACGAGCGGTCGGTGGGAAGTGGTTCGATCGCTGGAACAAGCGTACGGCCAATGTCTGGGCACTGGTCGTATGCAGCGTCGCATCGGGAATGATCCCCATGTCGAAGACGATGCCTTCGCTCATCCCCCTTGCCGTTCTCTGCGGCATCGGATGGGGAATCGCCATGCCGCTCTTGAACGCACTCATCTTCGACGGTTCAAGCCCTGAAACGGCCGGATTGAACCAGAACCTGGCCCTGCTCATGCTTCAAGCCGGTTTCTTTCTGGGGCCACTGGCAGGAGGGCATTTGTTGTCTTTGGGCGGATACGAAGCCGTATTTCTCGGGGCTGCGGCGATGACGGCCATCGCAGCCTCTGTTCTGTATCGAAGGAGAGACACTTCCCATGTCTGAACATTTTCGAATCATCCAACACATCGTTGACGCCGCCAAGCAGAACATCCCCACCGGTCTTGCCGTTCTGGTGGAACAACAGGGATCGGCTCCGCGCAAAACCGGCGCCATGCTATTGCTCGACGGGAAAGGTCGACAGATCGGAACCATCGGCGGCGGCGAATTGGAACGACAGGTCACGCAAACGCTCGCCTGGGCGATGATGGAACACCAGGCGGTGTTCCGACATTTCGATCTTGTGTCCGAGGGATTCGGCATGCCCTGTGGCGGACGCGTGAAGATTCTGATGGCACCAATTGCACCACAGGAAGGCCGAAACCTTTTCCAGAAAGTTCTTCACCGTCTGAAGCAGGGATCGACCAGTCTGCTGCGAGCTGAAATGAGCGAGCCTGGGAACATCCGCTGGTCTCTCGATCCGAATCCCCAGCAAACCCTTTCCGGATTCGATCTCTACCTCGAGCCTCCGGCACCGCTCTTCATTTTCGGTGCCGGTCACATCGCCCAAGCCCTTGCACCGATGGCCGCCTTGGCGGATTTCTTCGTGACGGTTTTGGACGATCGCGAAGAACGCTTGGAACGATTCGGCGATATCGACGCTATCCGGATCTACTCCTTCGAACATTGCCTGAGCGGCCGGCCCCTTTCCGAAACCGACTATGTCCTCATCGCCACCTACGGCCACCAGCACGATCTGGTGGTTCTGCGGCAGGTGCTTGCAACTTCTGCTGGATACATCGGGATGGTCGGCAGCCGCAGCAAACGGGATGCGATCTTTGCCCGTCTCAAGGCCGATGGCGTAGATGGAGAGGCGCTCGCCCGCGTCCGCTGCCCTGTAGGGCTTGCGATCGGTGCCGAGACACCTGCCGAAATCGCCGTGAGCATTCTGGCCGAAATGATCGCCCATCGCAGAAAGGCCTCGTGAACATCGGCGCCATCATCCTGGCTGCCGGCACCTCCTCCCGCATGGGACAGGACAAGGCCGTGTTGCCTCTTCGGACGGGGATGACGGTTCTGAAACACCTGCTCAATACCTATCATCTGGCGGGCATCGACCCCATCCTCGTTGTTTCCGGAACCAACGATGACGAACTCCGCAGACGGCACCCCGAAGCCCTCCTGGTCAAAAATCCGCACCCGGACAGAGGGATGTTCTCGTCGATTCAGACAGGCGTATGTGCTCTTATCGACGACATCGACGCATTTTTCGTTCATCCCGTCGATATCCCCCTGGTTCGCCCCGATACCCTCCTTCGCCTCTTGGACGCTTTCGCCCGACACCACAACCAAAGCCCGCAAACGGCATGCCTTCTGTCCTTCATTCCCGTCCACAGCGGAAGACGCGGTCACCCACCGCTTCTCTCCCGATCCTTCGTTGGAGTCATCCAGAAAGATGCGGGAGATAACGGTCTTGCCGCCGTTCTACACCGTTACGCCATTGAAGAAGTGCCATGCGACGATCCGGGCATTCTGATCGACATGAACACGCCGGAAGACTATCGGAAGGTGCGGGAATGGATGGAGAAACAGTGGGCAGTCGGCAGTGGGCAGTGGGCAGTGGGCAGTAAAGGAATGAGTGATCTTTGGGGTATTTTCCGGGCCTGAGCAGGGGAGGAGAACCGCCTTTTGATGTTGCATCGGATACTTGTTTGAAGCCGCCGGGGATCGTTGGGCCGGGCATGCGCATCCAGACCATATCTGTTGGAATAACATGCCGTCGTATTCCAAATATCCCATCGTTGAAGTCTGACCACATGCCCGGCCCTTACGAGCTCGGGCGGCTGCGTTTATCCGATGCAACGAAAAAGGCGTGTCTTCTCCCATGCGACTCGGATGAGACTTTTCGTCTTTGTGCGAGTCCGTCATCTCTCGGGGTGGAGCATATGCTGCATCGGCTGAACCCGGTGGCGGACAGAGCCGCTTTCAACCGCCTCCATGAAGTCGTCCGCCAGGATGCGACCGGCATCTAAAACCGTCTTCCAGTAGGCCAGCCGTTCGGCATCCTTGCCGAAAAACCGTTTGAAGTCGGTTCGATCCGAAATCTTTCCGAGAGGAAGGTGTTCGACAAATTGCCGGGATGGCGCCACCAGTAGAACGGATTCCAGATGCCTGCCGGACGGTTTTCGTTTCGGTAACCATTTATCGAACCATCCCGGAACGATGCGTTCTCCAAAATGCGGAAACAGGACAATGGTTCCTTCGGGCGGACGAAAGGGCACATCGAGATGGTAGTCGATCAATCCTCCGTCTCGATAGGTACCCGGCCGGGCGCCGGGAATGTTCCTGACCCCGGACATGACCAGTGGGATCGATCCGGATGCCAGCAGGGCCTGCGAGAGGTTTTGTGGGGTCAACGCCACCCGCTGGAAGGGAAATCCGTTCATCGTGTGAAACGGCGGCAGGCCTCTCGGATCGGAAAACAACACCCGCTCGAAAAACAAACCGAGCAGCTTCCGATCGACGGCGTTGGCAAAGGCCGCGCATCCGATGGCCGAAGCCAGAACGGGCGGGATATCGAGCCGGGAAAGGTCCCGACAACGCACAGCCATGCAATTCAGCCGAAACACCGGATGGGCCAGGATTTCCCGGGCCCCGTCCGGCCCGAAATAGGCCCGCTGAATCCGAAGGCTTTCGGCGGTCACCTCCGCAGCCGTAGGCGGTTTGGCATAAAACTGATCGAGATAGGCGGATTCGAAATCGCAGAGTGCCCCCTTGGGATCGGGTTTACACCAGGCCGCAAACCGCCAGGCACCGATGGACGACCCCAGCAGAAAGAGCTTTTCCCGTCGATCGGCAAACCACCTGCCACATAAGGCTGCATCCAGATGTCTCAGAATGAGCCATTTCGGACCGCCTGCAGCTCCTGCAACGATCGACACATCCTGCGCCTGAAGCCCCGCTTCCCGAATCCGAACAAGCGCCTTCTCCCCCGCATACCAGACGAGCGGTTCTCGGATCATGACACCGGTTCTCCCGGAGCGCTTCCCTGCAGAAAACCGGGTCGCCTGAAAGCCGGATTCGGATAGCTGTAAAATCCTTTCCCGGTTTTGACCCCCAGGTTTCCAGCATCCACGTATTGCTTAAGGTAAGCGGCGTTCTTGGCACGCTGCGGCTCCCCGGTATGCTTGGCCCAGTAATCGGTGATCTTCCAGACCGTGTCGATGCCCACACTGTCCATCAAACCGAAGGGGCCGATGGGCATGTTGGTCACCCCCATCCAGGAACGGTCGATGTCCTCGATGGACGCCACACCGTTGGCTGCAAGGGTCTGCGCGGAAAGCAGCAGGGCGCTGAACATGGCGTTGAACACATATCCCGGATTTTCCCGCATCAGGACGATGGCGATCAGGCCCATCCGTTTTGCAAACGCCTCCACACTGCGAACGGCTGCCGGATCGGTTCCCGGATGCGGCATGATGTCTACGACAGGACTGATCCGCAGGTCATGGAAGTGGAATGCCAGTAGTTTTTCGGGCCTGCCCGTATGCTCGGCGAATTGGGATGGGCAGAGGGTGGAGGTGTTCGTCGTGAAGATGGTGTGTTCCGGACAGAGGGCATGGAACTGAGCGAAGACCTTCGCCTTGAGCTTCGGGTCTTCCGGCACCGACTCACTGATCAGGTCGATATCCTTGGCCGCTTCGGCCGGATCGCTCGTCGTGCGAATCCGGGAAAGCCCGGATGCCGCCTGCTCCGGGGTACACAGCCCCATCTTGACGATGGTCTCGGAAATGGACCGGATGCCGGACAAGGCTTTTTCGAGAATGGCGTCGTTCAAATCGTAGAGAACGACCCGGCATCCATGAATGGCGACATGCAGCCCAATCTGTCGGCCCATGGTTCCGGAGCCGACGATCAGTACGTTTTCAATCGGTAGGTTTTCAATGGGTTGTGTCATTTTTCGAGTTTTAAGTTTTAAGTTTTAAGTTTTAAGGGTTAAGGGTTAAGGGTGACGACTTCGCAAAAAGTCGCTGTCCCCCCGATTGTGGGGTATTTCCGGGCCTGAGCATGGGGGCGGGTACGCCTTTTGATGCTGCAGCGGAAACTTGTTTGAAGCCGCCGGAGATCGTTGGGCCGGGCATGCAAAACACTTCGGCTTGTGTTTGAAAAGTTCGCTATTTCAATGAGATGTGCCATCCTGGAGCGTCTGGCACCATGCCCGGACCTTACGAGCTCGGGCGGCTGAGTTTTTCCGATGCAGCGAAAAAGGTGTGCCCGCCCCCATGCGGCTCACTGGAGACTCACTGACTTTTTGCGAAGCCGTCAAGGGTGACGGACTCGCAAAAAGCCCAGCATATGGACGGCTTCGAAAAAAGGCCGCAGGCAAGGAGTTCAAATCCCGTCTGTGAGGCGTACTTATACGTACGCCGCAACGACGAGGAATGCAACACGACACAGCATCCGGCCTTTTTGCGAAGCCATCAAGGGTGAAGGGGAGATGGAAACAGTTTGCTGTTGCAGGAGAAAGGTCTCTATGCCTGAATTTTAGGCGATATCCGGGAGCGATTTGCGTCATTGCGCTTCATATATCATTTCACCATCGCATTCCCGAACTTACGCCTTGGCGCACTCAACGCTTACGCCCCTCAGACCTTGTATTTCCCGAAATCCTCTGGTGAAAGGTTCTTCAAATACTCTGCCCATTTCTTTCCCTCTTCGCTGTCGTCCAGGGTCTCGACAGGTTCTTCCGGCGGTTTCGCCTTTTCGAAAACGGCATCGTCGATCAAAATCGGCGCTTGGGTTCGAAGGGCGATGGCCATGGCGTCACTGGGCCTGGCATCGAGCGCATATTCGAGACCCCCGAGTTGAAAATGGATCTTGGCGAAATAGGTGTTGTTCCGCAGATCGCAGATTTCGATGTACAAAATGTCGGCTCCGATCATTTCCGCAAAGTTCCGGAACAGGTCGTGCGTCATCGGGCGTTCGAACCGAATCCCCCGCAGTTCCGTTGCGATGGCCGTGGCTTCCAGAACACCGATCCAGATGGGCAGCGTGCGATCGTCTTCGCAGGTGAGAATCACGATCGGGGTGTTGGAGTCCGGATCCATGGTCAAACCGGAAATCTTCGCCTGGTATTGCACGATACCCTCCTTCAAGTTTTTACCGAATTGCCCGAAATGGTTCGATCAGGTGCCTTTTTCGGGTTCCCCCCAGAGGGAATGGGAAAAGGAGCGGGTGATGCGAACCCGCTGGAGGCGTCCTGCAAGATCGGACGATCCCCTCTCGTTCGGCACGGAAAAATGCACGATATGGCCTCCGGAGGTCCTTCCTGTCCACTGTGTCACCGCCGGATCGTTCATGGCGGTTCTCGGACTCAAGCCTTCCACCAGCACTTCCTGCAGCGATCCGATCATCGACTGGTGTTTGCGCATGGTCATGTTCTTCTGCAGCTCGAGAACCCGGGAAAGCCGTTCGGCCTTGACCGCATCCTCGACCTTGTCTGCGAAACGGGCCGATGCGGCATTGGGTCGATCCGAATACTTGAACGCAAAGGCGGCATCGTAGCCGACTTCCTGCATCAAACGGAGCGTATCCTCAAAATGAGCGTCTGTTTCGCCGGGAAATCCGACGATGATGTCGGTGGTGATGGCGATATCCGGGCACCGTTCCCGGAGCCTGCTCACCTTCTGAAGGTATTCGGATCGGGAATATTTTCGGTTCATCCGCCGCAGGATGTCATCGGCTCCTGCTTGGACCGGTAAATGAATGTGATGGGCGAGCTTCGGCAACTCAGAAAACGCTTCGATCAGCCCATCGGAGAGATCCTTCGGATGAGAGGTCGTAAACCGGATCCGCACCAGCCCGTCGACGTCGGATATCCGTTTCAGCAGATCGACAAAGGTACAGAAATGCTCCTTGTTGCCGTAGCTGTTGACGTTCTGCCCCAGAAGGGTGATTTCTCGGGTCCCCTGCTGAACGAGCAAACGGATTTCTTCGAGAATGCGTTCGGGCGAGCGGCTGGTCTCCCGACCTCGGACATAGGGCACCACACAATAGGCGCAGAAATTGTCGCAGCCCGTCATGATCGTGACGAATCGGGAAATCCGGGTTTCCGTCTGCCGGTCGTGTACATAGCGGAAATCGTCGTCGGGAATGCCGATCATATCGACATCGAGCACCCGTTCGGTTCCGGTTTCCACTTTCCGGACAATCGCTTCGATCCGCCCCAGTGCATGTGTACCGAAGACGAAATCGACGCAGGGGGCTTTTTCCAGCAAGTGTTCCCCTTCCTGTTGGGCGACACAACCCGCAATCCCGATCCGCAGAGAAGGTTTTTTCTTTTTGAGATCGGCCAGCCTGCCGACAAAGCTGAACAACTTCTGTTCGGCCTTGGCTCGAATAGCGCAGGTATTGACAATCACAAGATCGGCCGCTTCCGCCGAAGAAACCGGCTCGTAACCGAGGTGCTGCAGGCTGCTCAGCATCCGTTCGGAATCATAGACGTTCATCTGACAGCCGATGGTTTTCAGAAATACGTGTTTCGCCATGTTGGATAAATACCTGTTTGCTGAGGTCTTTCCGGATTGCATCCCAGATCGGCTCGCAACCGGGTGCGATAAACACCGATATCTCACCCCGTGCCGCATTCCGGGTGGTCACCACGGCAAGCCCATCGTATCCCTCCAGGATGAATTTGATAAGACTGATGGCCTTGCGGTGGACGCGATAGCGTTTTTCGATGGTTCGGATCGGGATCTCGCGCATGAAAAGTCCGGAAGACTCTCTGAACGTTCTTGCTTACTGTACCTGAGAATATCTTCGTATAACATGCTCGACCAAATGGATCAACGAATTTGTCCCTGAAGGCAGTGCTCCGTCTCTTGATCATTCAACCGGCCTGATATAAAACCCCCGTAACATTCGATGGCCTCGCAAAAAGTCCGATGCTCTTGGTTGACCCGCAGGAGAGCGGGTGCATTTTGCTTGCGCAGCGGAAAAACTCAGCAGCCCGATCTCGTAGGATCGGGCGGATGGCCAAGATGGAAACGAAGGTTTTCTGAAAGACAACCTACCGTTTTTCAGCCGAAAATGGATGAAGCGCGTCCGCCCGATCCAACGATATCCGGCT
>CAZJXF010000095.1:0-14008 GCA_964549995.1 uncultured Desulfatirhabdium sp.
CAAACAAGTATCCGATGCAACATCAAAAGGCGTATCTTCCCCCATGCTCAGGCCCGGAAATACCCCAAAATCGGGGGGACGCCGACTTTTTGCGAGTCCAGCATCTATGGAGCTGGCAAAAACCCTACGCCATCGGCATGGATTGTTCCGAAGTTCAAAATCTGCTATGAATGCAACCCGATTTCTTATCGCAACCGAACCATTATTCAGGAAAACCCAATGCTACGCGTCTTTCGAAACGATATGACGGATCCCGGGCGATTCGTCATCACCTTGGAACTCATTCCCGGCCGAGAGCACATCGGTAAATCCGTGGATACGGTCATCGGCATCGCGCGGGACGCCTTTGCAGACGGCCGCATATCCGCCGTCTCCATGACCGACAACCCGGGCGGCAACCCGGCCCTGAGCCCGGACGGCATCGGATCGGAAATCTTCAAGCTCGGTATGGACGTCATCGTTCATTTCACCTGTCGGGATACGAATCGGGTGGGCATGGAAAGCCGCGCCCTGCAGCTGGCCATGATGGGGATGAAAAACATTCTCGCCCTGACCGGAGACTATGCCGGAAAAGGATTCGCCGGACAGGGTGCTCCCGTCTTCGACCTCGATTCCGTCAGCCTGCAGTGCCTTCTCACCATGCTCTCGGAGCGTATTCAGGCAAGCGGCGATCCGGACGGTTTCTTTACCGGATGCGCCGTCAGTCCGTTCAAATACACCGAACCGGAGAGTTTCGCCCAATACGCCAAATTGGCGAGAAAACTTTGCGGCGGAGCCGATTTCATCATCACCCAGTTGGGCTACGATGCCCGAAAATATCAGGAACTTCTGGTTTATCTCGACACCATCGGCGTTCATCCCCCCGTGTTGGGCTCCGTATATATTCTAACGCCCAAGGTGGCACGGCTCATGAATGCCGGAAAGGTGCCCGGAGCCGTTGTCCCCGACGGTCTGCTTGCGAAGGTTCTTCGCGAATGGGAGCATCCCGAACAAGGAAGACAGGCCGCCATCGAACGCACGGCCAGACTCGGGGTCGTATTGAAAGGACTCGGGTACAAAGGCATTCACATCGGAGGCGTCCATAGGTCTTTCGACATCGTTGCCAGAATTCTGGACCGCATGGCCCAGATCGAAAACGATTGGCCTTCCTTTATAAAAGACGTATCCGACGCTCCGGAAAACGCATTCTACGCCATATCCTCCGATGGCCGCTGGACCGGATATCCCGATCGGAGGGGGAAACGCCTCGGTCCCCTCGAATGCCTTCACTACCACCTGCTCAAGGGCGTCCACGAAGTCTTCTTCGATGCTTCCTCTCCCCTCGATGCCCCCCTTCGAGCGGCAAGTCGATGGATCGAAGAACAACCGACAGCCAAAAAGATGCTGCATCTTGCGGAAAATGTCGGCAAATATGCGATGCTCGACTGCAGGCAGTGCGGGGATTGCGCCATTCAGCACGTCGGGTTTCAATGTCCGGAATCGGGATGTCCCAAACATACCCGAAACGGCGCCTGCGGAGGCAGTCGAAACGGTAGGTGCGAGGTCCACCCGGAGCGCTGGTGCATCTGGCGGCAGGCCTATCGACGTTTCGCCTACGATGGAAAGCTTTCCGAAATGACCGACGGCTGCATCCCACCCCGGAACTGGGAACTCGACCGAACCTCATCCTGGCTGAATTTCCATCTCGGCCGGGATCACCAGAACGGGTCGGCGGATTTCTCACGGTATTGCTGCAATCGAAGGGGATGGCAAAAGGGGTGAAATGCCCAAGTGCGGAAATGCGGGCGTGCGGATGTTCGAGGTGCCAAGGTGCGGACGTGCGGGCATACCAGATACGACTCGTCGTCACGGTCGAACTCCCGCACTCCAGAACTTTTCCCCAAAGCACTTCCGCACTACGCCTCTTTCCTATACCCCAACCTTCCGAAAGAAATCCCCACGCCAATCACGCACAACAGGGAATAGATGGAAAAGCCGGTTTGCATGCATCGGATAAAGTCCCCCTGTGTCTCGGCCGTGATCGGCTGTCCGTGGAGGATGGTGGAAAAAAGAACTGTCACGATGGTCATGCTCACCATCATGCCGAGGGTGCGCATGATGGCGACAAGGCCGGAAGCCACGCCGATATATTTCGGCGGTACACTTCCCATGATGACGCTCATGTTGGGAGATGAAAACAGGGCAAAACCGATCCCCAAGAGCAGGAGCACCCCCGCAACGGCATAGGTGGATGCGCTTTCGCCGATGCCCACACTGAAGGCAAGGCCGACCGCACAGCTTCCCATACCGATCGTTGCAATCCAGGCGGCGGGATACCGATCGGAGAGCCTGCCGCAGATCGGTGAAAACAGGGCCTGCGTGACCGGTTGCAGGACGAGCAAGGTTCCCGCCTGTTGCGGGGTGAATCCTTTCACGTATTGGAGAAACAGGCTCATGAAAAAGGTCACCCCGAAGGTGGCGGCGTAATTCAGCAGGGCGGCAAGGCTGCTCAGTGTAAACAACCGGTTCGATCGCATCAAGCGCACATCGAGCAGCGGAAAGGACGTCCGGGCTTCGAGCCAGAGAAAACCAGCCATTAGAACCAGGCCGATGGTCATGATCTGCCAGGCGCCTGTAGTTTTCTGCAATTGAGCGGCACCCGTCACCAAAAGAACCATGGAGATGCTGAATAGGACAGCACCCCACCAGTCGATTCTTTCTCCGAAAGCCTCCGCCCACTCTCCCCGAAGTTTCCAACGAAGCAGGGTGAATACCGCCCCACCGAGTGGCAGGCACAAGGCGAACAACCAACGCCATCCCCAGGCTGTAACGATCGTTCCCCCCAGAAACGGCCCGCAGGAAAGCCCCGCATACACGCAGGCCACGTTGATGCCAAGCGCCTTGCCGCGTTGATGCTGCGGAAACACGGATACCACGATCGCCATACCCGTCGCTGCAATCATGGCACCGCCGATGCCTTGCAAAAAGCGCAGCACAACGACGACATGAATGGACCAGGCCTGAGAAATGGATGCACCCATCAGGGTGAACAGCACGATTCCCCACTGGAAAATCCGCTTTCTACCGTACACATCGCCGAGTCTGCCCATCAGCAGAAGGAACATGGACACAGACATCATGTATCCGGTTTCGACAAGGCCGATCTGGGTGGATGTTGCACCCATCTCACGACCGATGGACGGCAGCGCGATACCGACGCCCGAAAACATGAAGGGCATCAGAAAGGATGCCGTCGATACGGCAAAGAGGGTCGCTGCTGCGGAAACAGGTGATTTTTCGGAAGAACGGCGTTCGATGGCGGATTCAGTCATGTTGGCGGCAGTGGGTTTCTTGCGTAGGGATCATCAGGAGAAAGGAGATCAGTGCCCAGCCGATCATGGGCAGAAAGGCCACGGAAAAGGCTGCTGAATCGTAAACACGCTGCCCATTGACCACCGTCACGGATCCGCTTCGATCCAGCAGCCAGCCGATCCACGGCTGAAGAATCATCGGCCCCATCATTGTCCCCATGTTGATCAGTCCGGAGACCGTCCCCGCCAGGTTCTGGGGAACCGATTCCTTGATGAAGGCAAATCCGATGATCATCGCGCCCGAAGAAAAACCGGTTACGGCCATCAGAGGCAGAATCCACGTCGTGGAAAGCCTCGGTCCGTACAGCAACAGCAGCCACCCCAAGAAAGCGATCCCCGCTCCAGCCATATACAGGGGCTTTCGTCTCTGAATCCGATCCGAAAGTCCACCCAGAATGGGGCCGCCCAAGGCCCAGGCGATCATCAACAGGGAACAGGCGCCCGCAGCCTCGACGACGCTGATGCCGTACCGGGTCGTCAGAAAGGGAACGCCCCAGAGACCGGAAAAGGCCAGTACGCATCCGACAAGGCCGCCCGGAACGATGAAGAGCAGCCAGGTGTTGCGATAGTCCAGAACGGTTTTCAGATCCCGGACAAACCCGTGCCGTTTCTCGTCTCCGGCTGATGAGACATGCGGCAGAAAGCTTCGGAATCCCTTCTGGGATGGATCGTCACGCACCATCCCCAAAATGGCTGCGCTCAAAGCGGCCGTCACCATGCCGGATCCGATCATCACGGCACGCCATCCCACCCGATCGACCATCCATCGCAGCGGGACCCCTGCCGTAATGGCGCCGATGACACCGGCCAACAGGGCAAGCCCCGATATCATGGCGAAACGCTTCGGCGGAAACCAGTGGGCTGCAAGCTTCAACATGCCGACGAAGGCAACGGCAACCGCCCCTCCGACCAGAAGTCTTCCGATACCGGCCCAGAACCATTGAGAGGACAAACCGAACCACACGGAGCCCACCGCAGCCACAGCAGCACCCGCTCCCAGCAGTTTTCGCGGCCCAAGCCGATCGGCAAGGATTCCGGTAGGTATCTGCATGGCCACATAGCTGTAGAAATAGAAGGCCGACAATTGCCCGAGGCCGGATGCCCCGATACCGAAGTCGGCCATCCATTCGGTGGTCATGACGGCAGGAGCCACCCGCTGGAAAAAGCCGAGCAAATAGAAAGCCGCACACAGACCCCACATGGACCAAGCCAGGGACTGCGGTGGCAGAGGGGAGGTATCTACGGATGGGTTCATGGGTTCATGGCAGGGTTAATGAACTCGGATACAACAGACATATCTTCCATACGCCTCTTAGCGGCAGACACGATGCTTTCGCTGCATCGGAAAGACATAAGAGGCTATCTCTCGAAAGGGCTGATGCCCCCGAAAATGAAAATGTCCAATCGGACAATGCTCTTCCAAAATCAAAACGATTTCATCCTCCACTTTTCCATTTTCCCTATTCCCTATTCCCTATTTCGTCTTCCCTTCTCCCTGAAATTGCATTTTCACGATACAGAACCACTCCCAGCAAAGGCAGCAACAGCATGCATTCCCGCAGGACAGCTACAAGGTTGTGGACGAGGATCGGCCATTGCCAAACATGTCGCCGCTCGATGTTGAGAAAGATCGGAAATGGAGAGTGAAAGTATTCGGTCGAAAACGGCCACAGAAATGTTGCACCGATCGGCGGAACGAAATCGGCGGTCAACCAATCGATCAGCAGGTGAGACCCATAGACGGCTGTAAGCGCCATGATGGAGACATGCGGGAAGGACCTTTTCCAGATCCATCGGGCCGTAAAAAGGATCAGTCCGAAAGCGGCCATTGCCCCTACGCTGTGAGTCATGCCGTGATGAAACAACCTCGAATCCCCCAGCAGCACCCCCGGAACAAGATCGAGGTCCGCCGCATTGGCGGCAACCAAATACCAGAGAAGCGAGCAAGCCGGCTGATTCTTACGAAAATCCCCGGATGCGATCCAGCCGATCATCCCGACAATCGAATGTCCGATGGGACTAGCCACCCGGATTCACCTCGATGATTGATGCTTCCCCTGGATCGCTGCCCGAATCAGGCTTGGTTTGATGTTCATGCATCCGTTCATAGAACACGACCCCAACCCGTCGGATGTGATCCAGGACGTCGGGATCTTCGATCTCGCTGATAATGGACATATCGAAACTGTAGGGAAGCAGCAGGTCGTCGATATCGTTCAGGATAGCTGTAAGAGAACGAAAGGTCAGATCCGGTCCGCCGACAAGCGTCAGGTCGATGTCGGAGCCCGGCTTGTAATTCCCTTTGGCACGGGATCCATACAAGATGGCCCGATCGATTTGAGGATAACTGGCCAATACCGATCGAATCCGATCGATCGTCTCTTGCTTCAAGCCAAAAGATTCTTCCATCCGAAAACCTTGATGATCTCGCAAAAAGTCGATCTACCCCCGATTTTCGGGTAGTTACGGGCTTGAGCCTGGGGGCGGGCATGCCTTTTGATGCTGCATCGGACACCTGCTTGAAACCGCCGGAGAACGTCGGCTTACGATCAACCTCGTAGGGGCGACCCGAGCAGTCGCCCCTACAGGCTTTCGACTATTCGCACTTGCGCACTACGCATCGCTCATTTTCATGACAAGGCTATCTGACTTGTTGTTGGGAGACCATCACTCTTCCGCCTCCCTGAACGCGATCATCCGCTGTCGCAACGCCTGAAAACACGTCAAATAACGCTCGGAGATAGCGGAAGCGATCTGCCTGGCCGTGGCTTCGTTGTAAGTATGGGCGCTCAGTGTCCGGCTCTTGATCATATCCATCCATGTGTCTCCGTTCTCGATCAGCCCCCTTCGGAACGCCAGCCGAAAAGCATCCCGACTGCCTAAGATTCCTGTCTCTCCCTGAGCCTCGAAATAGTCCTTGATGAGATTCCAGGCAAGCTCGAAGGTATATTCGAACGCCTGAATCAGCCCCTGTTCTTCCAGCTCGTTCAAGGGGCCTCTTGCAAGAAAGCGTTCGAGCTGTCCAAGTGCCTTACAGAAATGGGAAAGACGTTGTATCCAGCGAATATCTTGAGAAACCATTCGGTTTTCTCCTTCACCAGCCCGCTCATCCCATCCCCACCCACTGTCGCACCCGCTGGGCCTGCATCTCGGCGGCCTCCATCACGTCGGCCAAATCGAGGGTGAGCACGTTGCGGTTTTCCATCACAAGCCTGCCGTCGATGATGCTGTGGATTACATCGGCCCCGTTTGCACAGTATACGAGATGCGAATACGGATTGTAGAGGGGTGTCAGGTGCGGCCGATCGGTATCGACAACGATCACATCGGCCTTTTTGCCGACTTCAAGAGAACCAATACTGTCTGCCATTCCCAGCGCCTTGGCACCTTCGCTCGTGGCACACCGCAACACCGTTACGGCATCCATCACGGTCGGATCCAAACGGCTGACCTTGTGGATCTTGGCCAGGGTGTTCATTTCGGAGAAAAGGTCGAGATCGTTGTTGGATGCGGCACCGTCCGTTCCCAAACCGACGACGATCCCCTGCTCGATCAGCTCCGGTATGGGAGCGTTTCCGGCAACCAGCTTCATGTTGCTTTCCGGATTCGTGACCACCCGAATGCCGTACCGTCGGATGCGCTCCATTTCTTCCATGTCGAGATGGGTGCAATGATCTGCAATGACGTGATCCCCGCAAATACCCAATGCCTCCATGTGCTCGAACGGTTTTTTCCCATAGCGTGCCTGGATCGTTTCCAGCTCCGAAAGCGTTTCCGCTACATGCAGGATGAGCGGAACCCCGTTTCGAAGAGCGATGGCATTGGCTTCCTTCAGCAGATCCGGACTGCAGGTATAGAGCGCATGGGGCTCGACCGCAACGGAGATGAGCGGGTGCCCCTTCCAGGCATCGATGAGCTGCTGGGTGTAGCGAAACCCCTTGTCGATCGAACCGTAATTCGGAGACGGAAAATCGTAAAGCACTTCTCCGACCAAAGCCCGCATGCCGGCCTTGGCCGCAGCCCTGGCCGTCTCCTCTTCGAAGAGGTACATGTCGCAGAAGGTCGTTGTCCCGGAAAGGATCATTTCTGCACATCCCAACAAGGTGCCGGAATAGACGAACGCTTCGTCCATCCGAGCTTCGACCGGAAAAATGTAGTGGTTGAGCCAGTCCATGAGCGGAAGATCATCGGCGAGCCCACGAAACAGGGTCATGGCGGCATGGGTGTGGCCGTTGATCAACCCAGGCAGTACGATGCCGCCGTGGGCATCGATCAGCTTCGCCGCTGATGTCCGCTGTTCCATAGATAATGTGGGACCGATATAGGCGATCCGGTTTCCCCGAATTCCGATCGTACCATCTTCGATGATCGTCAGATTTGCGTCCATCGTGAGAATGGTTGCATGTTCGATAAGCAAGTCTATGGGTTGCATCGATGGGGCTCTCAATGGTATCGTTTGAAAGGTGAACAACTATTTCGAGTCTACCAAGTCATCGGGGGCAATGCAACGATGATTGCCGTCATTCAACGCGTCAAAACCTGTTCGGTCACTATCGATGGACAGAAAACAGCCGAGATCGGAAAGGGACTATTGGTCTTGCTGGGCGTCGGGAAAGGAGATACGCCTGAAGAGGCCGATTATCTGGCTGAAAAAACGGCCCATCTCCGCATTTTCGAAGATGAGGCCGGAAAAATGAACCGATCCGTTCAAGAAATCAGAGGGGCTGTCATGGTCGTTTCCCAGTTTACCCTGCTGGGAGATTGCCGCAAAGGCAGGCGGCCCTCCTTTATAGAGGCGGCAAAGCCCGATGTCGCTATCCCCCTTTACAAGCGGTATATCGAAAGGCTTCGAAAAACCGGGCTGGTTGTGGAAACCGGCCGCTTCGGCGCCATGATGGACATCGGTCTGATCAACGACGGACCGGTCACCTTGATCCTCGACAGCCGGGTTTCCGTAAGATCATGAGCCCGTTTCGTCCAACGGCAGCCGTTGTGATGATCCTGGCGTTCCTTGCCTGGAATACCGAGGCGGGGGCACTCGATACCGAGTCCCTGAAGTCCCTCATCGGCAACGAAGACGCTCTGCTTCTCGTCAATCCGCAAAACGAAACGGTTGTTTCGATCCATGCGGACCGGCCGCTCGTTCCAGCCTCCGTCATCAAGCTGTTGACCGTCTTGGCCGCATTTCACGCCCTCGGTCCCGACTACCGGTTTCGAACCGACTGTTTCGTCAGTCCAGGCGGTGATTTGATCGTCAAGGGATACGGGGACCCCTTCCTGACAACCGAAGCGATACGGGAGTTGGCCGCCGACATTGCCCGCACACGAAGAACCTTCCGCAACCTCATCGTGGATGGTTCCTTTTTTGCCGGCCACATCGTCATCGACGGAATTGAGACCGATACTGAACCTTACAATGCAGCAGTCGCAGCCCTCAGCGTCAACTTCAACACCGTGGCCTTTACGCACACAGCCAAAGGTGTACCGATCAGCTCCGACCCCGATCTGCCCCTCGTTCCCTCCGCCATCCGTCCGATTCGCAACAGCCGGATTCCGTCTGGAAGGATCACGATCGCTCACGACAGCATCGAGGCCCTCCGATATGCCGGCGAATCCCTGCGTGCCGTATGCCGCAATGCAGGTATCCGTTTCACCGGAACCCTCCTTCAGGGTACGTACGATCGAAAAACGGACAAGCTGCTGCTGAGTTACCGTTCCCGGATGACGCTTGAGCAGATGGCAGCACGGCTGCTCGAGTACTCCAGCAATTTCATCGCCAATCAGATTTTTCTAACGATGGGCGCCGAAGCCTTCGGTGCACCTGCGACCTTGGAAAAGGGAAGAAGGGTGGTGGAGGAATATATCCGAACGGCACTTCCCGGATCGCAGATCGTCGTTGCAGAAGGTTCGGGCATCAGCCGTCAAAATCGTGTCTGCGCATCCGACATGGATGCGGTTTTGGTTCGGTTTCAACCCTTCAGGCACTTGATGCGCCATCGCGATGGGGAGTGGTTCAAAACGGGAACGTTGAGCGGTGTTCGAAACCGTGTGGGGTTTTTGGAAGACGTCGATGGAGGGGTGTGGCGATATGTGATCCTTCTGAATACCCCTGGAAAGAACGCTGAAACGATTCTGCAGCGGATTCGCCTCAGGTGATGGCGTGTGAACGCTTTCACACCATGACGGCTTCGCAAAAAGGCCGGATGCTGTGTCGTGCTGCATCCCTCGTCGTTGCGGCGTACGTCTAAGTACGCCTCACTCCTCAGGATTTGCACTCCTTGCCTGCGGCCTTTTTTCGAAGCCGTCCATATGCTGGATTTTTTGCGAGTCCGTCACACCATAACACACTCAGCTTATGCCTTTTTCCGGACAATGTAGGCATAGGCGCTGTGGTTGTGGATCGATTCAAAATTTTCCGCCGAAACCGAAAACCAGGTGATGTTGGGGTCTTGATCCAGCCGAAGCGCAATGTCCCGAACGACGTCTTCCACAAACTTGGGATTATCGAAACCCTTCTCCGTGACGTACTTCTCGTCCACCCGCTTCAGAATCGAATAGACTTCGCAGGAAGAACAGGATTCCACCAGACGAATCATGTCCTCGAGCCAGATGAATTTCTTGAACCGGGTGCTCAGTCGTACTTCCCCACGCTGGTTGTGAGCTCCCATCTCACTGATTTCCTTCGAACAAGGGCACACCGAAGAAATGGGAACGATCACTTCGGAGACGATGTCGATCTTGTTCGAGGCATCACTCGAGCCCAGAATTCTGCAGGTATAATCCATCAAACCGGGTGCACCACTGACCGGCGCATGTTTTTCGATAAAATAGGGAAAAGTGACTTCGACATGGGCGGAGGCGGCATTCAGATGCGCCTTCATTTCGGAGAGCACGTTGGCGATGCCCTTCAACGAAATTTCCGGTCGAAACAGGTGCAGCAGCTCGACGAAACGGCTCATGTGAGTCCCCTTGGTACTGTGGGGAAGATCGACATACATGTTGATCGTAGCCACCGTATGCTGTCGGCTGTTCTTTCGGTCGAGAACGGTGATGGGGTATCGGAGATTCTTGACGCCGACCTTGTCGATCGGGATATTTCGGTCGTCCTGCTGGCTTTGGACGTCTTTCATAAAAGTGGCACTCGGAAGAAACTGCGGGTCACGGTCGGAAGAGATGGGAGGGCAGTCGGTTTTCATCGATGAGTTTCCATGTACGAGTCCATCCGGATTGAATGATCTTGCCCGGAATTGCTGGATCCGGCAAGGCGTTGTCGAATGGCGCCGTATCGTCTGAGATGTTCCGCCGTCAGCATGTAATCGGTGTTGACGTGATGCAGGGCACGAAAGATATTGCCTCGAACTTTCCGGTTGCTTCTGTAGAATTGGTTGAGCAGGTTCTTGATTTCCGAACGTTTGCTGGAAGATGCCGACGGGCAGGCATTAACGACGACAGGCAGGCCTTCCTTGTCGGCAAAGCTCCGAATATCCGCTTCATCCGAATAGGCCAGCGGTCGAATTATGGTAAATGCACCACCGAAGAAGGATTGCACGGGAACGATCGTACACACCTGCCCGGAATACAATACATTGATGAAAAACGTCTCGATCAGGTCATCCTTGTGATGACCGAGCGCCAACTTGTTGCAACCCAGAGCGACGGTCTGTTCGAAAAGCATTTTTCGACGACGTCTGGCGCACAGGAAACAAGGATTTTCCCGATTCTCGTCGCTGTGGGCTACAATTCCATTGCGGCTGTATACGACATGAAGCGTCAGGCCCAACTGATTGCAAAACCCTTCGATGACCGGCGCCGGACTGGGTTCGAAGCCCGGATCGATATAGACAGGAAAAAGATCGTAGCGGACGGGGATATAAGCCAGGCGGCGATGCAGGATGGAAAGAAGCGCCAGGCTGTCTTTGCCACCGGAAATCCCGACGGCAATGCGATCGCCGTCTGCGATCATCTGATAGGCACCGATCGCCCTTCCGACACTACGGTTGAGCTTCTTATACCAGACCGGGAAACGCACCGTACTCGGAATCTTCCGCTTCGTCCATGCGGTTTTCGGAAGCCAGTCGCACCTTTCCGGCGGCGATTTCCCGCAGCGCCATGACGATGTCTTCGTTGTCGTGATCCGGAAGCAAAAAATCGGACCCATCCCGAATCTGCCGTACCCTTTTGGCCACCATATTGGCCAACAGGAATCGGTTGGGTACACGCTTCAAACAATCTTCGATCGTAACTCTTGCCAAGGAATACCTCCTCGTAAAACGGGCTATAGGCTATAGGCTATGGGCTATGGGCTATGGGCGAATGGATGGTAAACATCCTCGATTGCGGGCGACCGGACCGGTCGCCCCTACGAGATTGAAGATCATGTAAGATTTCGGATACCTTCGACCGCAGGAAAAGCCAGCAGGATGTTCACCCACGGGGAGGGCGCACCCCATGACCATGCATCGCCAAGCGATTGGATCAGAGAATTTCAATCAGTTCATAGCAACGCTTTCCCCCAGGTGCGGTCAGCACCAGCTCATCGGAAGGCTTCTTGCCGATGATCGCCTTGCCCAGGGGAGAGGTGATGGAAATGCGCCCCTGCTCGATATTCGATTCTTCCGGCCCCACCAGCTGGTATTCGACGGTCTCACCCGTATCCGTATTCTCGAGAACGACCCTGGATCCAAATACCGCACGGTCTTTGGGCATTTTGGAAGGATCGATGATGTCCGCATGGTTCAATTTATATTCCAGCTCGCTGATTCGTCCCTCGATAAATCCCTGCCTTTCCTTGGCGGCTTCATACTCGGCGTTTTCGGACAAATCGCCGTGGGAGCGGGCCTCCTCGATGGCCTTGATAATTTTGGGGCGATCCACCCGTTTCAGGGTTTCGAGCTCGCTGAGCAGCGCATCATATCCTTCGCGTGTCATGGGTATTCGTTCCAAAGCAATCACTCCTCAATACAAAATCTTCTTAAAATCCAAGCCTCCCAGATGGACATCGGGGAGCATCTCACGACAACCTTCGTTCGATTCATCTGTCATCGGTCAGCCGTCCCGATTCATAGGTAGCGCTGACCCAAGATTTCGGCGATCTGAACGGCGTTGGTGGCTGCACCTTTTCGAATATTGTCTGCAACCACCCACATGTTGATGCCATTGGCGATGCTCTCATCCTTGCGGATCCGGCCGACGAACGTCAAATCCTGCCCCGCCGCCTCGATGGCCATGGGATAGCGGTTTGCCGCCGGATCGTCTATGACCTTGACGCCGGGTGCATCCTGAAGCAATTCCCGAATTTCAGCCGGAGAGACCGGATGCTCCGTTTCGATGTTGACCGATTCGGAGTGACCATAGATGACCGGAACGCGGATCGTCGTAGCGGTCACCGCTATGGCGTCGTCCTCCATGATTTTCCGGGTTTCGTTCACCATCTTCATTTCTTCTTTGGTGTACCCGTTTTCCAGAAACTGATCGATATGCGGCAGGCAGTTGAAGGCAATCCGATGAGGGTAGACCCGTTTTTCGATCGGCTTGCCTTCCAGAAAGGCCTTCGTCTGCTCGAGAAGTTCCACGATGGCTTTTTGCCCCGTTCCGGAAACGGCCTGGTAGGTCGACACCACAATTCGTTTGATACGGTACCTGCGATGAATGGGATTCAACACGACGACCATCTGAATCGTCGAACAGTTGGGATTGGCAATGATGCCTTTGGTTTTATATTGAGCGATGGCATGAGGATTGACTTCCGGAACCACCAACGGAACTTCGGGATCCATCCGCCAGGCGCTCGAATTGTCGATCACCACGCAACCGCTTTTGGCTGCCGCAGGTGCGAACTTGAGGCTGGTTCCGCCTCCGGCGCTGAAAAGAGCGATATCGACACCGGCAAAAGAGGTTTCCTTCAACTCTTCCACTGGAATCGCTTCCCCTCGGAACTTCAAGGTTCTTCCGACCGAACGCGCCGAAGCCAGCAGCTTGATGGATTTCACGGGGAAATTGCGTTCTTCCAGACAGGCGATCATTTGGTTGCCGACGGCTCCTGTTGCACCAGCAACGGCAACATGAAAGGATTTTTCGGCCATACGCGTTCTCCTTGGTCGATCGATACGGTTGACGGTCATGATGGCTGGATCGGTGATCCATACGGCATTCGGCTTGATGACTCAGGAAAAATCAACGGCTTCTCAAAAAGCCTTTGAAAAAGGTCTTTCGAAGAAGCCGTTTCCAGGCGAAAAACGACGGCGTTCGTTCCCGGACGAGCCTGCCCTGCCTAAGGATACGAAACGTATTGTATCACAACGCTTCGAGAGAGGAAACGATCAAATCACCGACTTCGCTTGTCGAATAGCCCATTTTCCCTGCAGACACACTTTTTAAATCATGTTTGAGCACTTTTGCAACGGCATTTTCGATGGCCTGTGCCGCTTGGGACTCACCGAGGGTCTGGAGCATCAATTGCCCGGCCATGATGGCGGCAATCGGATTGATGACCCCCAGGCCAGTATATTTCGGCGCAGAACCGCCGATGGGTTCGAACATCGAAACCCCACCCGGATGAATGTTGCCGCCTGCGGCAATCCCCATCCCCCCCTGAATCATGGCGGCCAGATCGGAGATGATATCCCCGAACATGTTGTCCGTCACGATGACGTCGAACC
>CAZJXF010000096.1:0-13520 GCA_964549995.1 uncultured Desulfatirhabdium sp.
CCATTTGCCGAATCTCTTCCCAGCTCAGCCATCCCGGGCCTTCTTCGGAAGACGTATTCTCGGCGATCCGGCTGGTCACCACAAACCCGATGCCGCAGAAGTCGTATCGTTTCAGAAGCGGGTAAACATCGCGAAACCAGCTCCTATCCCCATCATCCCAGCTCAGAACGACGGAAGGCGCTTTCAGGTCGAGGTTACCGTTCAGAAAGGCCAAGAATTCGGAAAGACGGAGACTTCGGTAGCCGTTGTCCGCCAGATAGCCCAGTTGTTCGGCAATGACTTCCTTGGGATCGCTGTGAAACATGAAGACCGGCACCTGCCGACCGAGGGTGGATACCCGGTCGCTCGTCACGAAATCGGGATACCAGCCCCGAAGCACCCGGCGTATTTCGATGGGCGCTTCCAGAAGAAGCCGCTTCAGTTTGCCGATCATGGTCGGGCCTTTCCACCGGCACCTGCTGCCTGGCCTAACGGAACGATCCGCCATCCGTCGCTTTCGGTGAATTCCCTCGCCGAAAAACACCACAGAACGATTTTTTTCTGCTGGAGATAGGCCGGATCCCGCTGAATCTTCCGCATCAGGTTGATCCTGGCAGGCGTTGCCCCGGAACCGCGGACGGCGATCAGATCGACGGGATATCCGAGCTCGAAGCTTAGCTGTTCGAACAGACCGGCGCCCTCGGCATGCATGTCCCCTCCGGCATGAAAGACGAGACCGTGACTGTCCGCCAGAATCAGCACATTCGAGCGTTCATCCGGTGCAAGCTTCTTTCCGGATGCATCGGAGACCATTCGCAGCACCCGCGTTTCCGAATCGGCCGTACCCAAGAGTCGGACCAAATCGCCCGAAAACGTCACCCGGCTTTCAGCCGTTTTCATCGGCACAATCCCCTTTGCGGCTTCACCCAAGCGCTCCCGAATGCGCGTGGCTGCAGCCCCGGCCGCCGTCTGAATCCCTCTTCCGGACCAGTGGGAATCGGTCTGACAATAGAGCGGCTCATCTTCCCCCTGCCGAGACGCCAGAAGAATCGGCGTCAGGTCGAGAATATCGATGCCGTCTTTCCGAAGCAGGGAATAAAATTCGGCATGAACCGCATCGAGGCGCTCTTGCTTCGCATTCACCCGCACATCCTTCCAAAGCCGATCCGGGTAGACAACGGCCTTGGGCGGCACCGGCATCAGGATGAGATGCACGCCGCTTTTTTGGAGTTGCTCGGCAAAATCGCGGATGGCAGGCATCGGATCCCGCCAGGCTTCATTGGAGGCCGTGCCGGTAGCCTTTGCGTCTGTTCCCCAGAACGGCCCTTTGGCGATGTGATCGATTTCTTTTCCAAGAAACAGCCACCCATCGACCCCCGGAACGACTCCGGAACGCTCGGTCTGCATTTGACCGGACAGGCTGCGACAGCGTTCCCGAAATTGGGCAGGAGAAAGTGGAAGGTTCGGATCACCAGCCATTGCCTCCGAAATCACACCCATCCATCCGAAAACCAGCCAGAAAAAGCAACACAACCGCCTGAAAAGCATTTCCCGCTGATCGACCCATATTCTTTGAAACAGCACGCCTCTTTTCATTCCCCGATCGGCTCTCCCCAGCAAGGCACAGCGGCCAGCAAGCTTTCATCCTCCAGTTCGCTCCGGTTGATCGAACCCAACCGGTCTTCCACTTCTTCCCACGGGCGTACATCGAGGCATACCCGCTCCCCGGACCGCAGGGAGGCAAGGGGCGTCTTCCGATGAGCCTTCATGCTGAACACATAGACGAGCGCTTCGGCATCCGATACGGATCCATCCGCCGATGCCACACCGGTCAGATGCAGGGCCATGAGGTGATCGGCATAGGGAACGGATCCCGGCGTAGGAACCGTGGATGCTGCGGAAACGACACCCGATATCCGCAAAACCTTGCCTGCAGGCGGTGTCAGAAAACCGGGCGATGCCTCCCGAGCGTTCTTCGCCTCCAGCGGAACCGGTGCCCAATTCCCGAAGGAAAGCTCCCGACATGCAAACTGCCAAATCACGACCCGCTTTCCGGCCAGTCGATCCCGTCCTCGAGTCCGTTCTGCAGCCAGCGCTTTTCTGCCCGCAACGGCTCCGGCATCGTTATGAACGATTCGATCGATCGGCTGCCGGAGATGGAAAGCCAACTGCTCGGCAAACCCGGCTCCTTCTCCCCAGCCCATGCGATCCGAGGAGTAAATGTTGCTGAAGCTGTCTCCGATCAGGAGCACCCGAGCGGACCGATCCTCCGACACGATCGTCCCTCCGAAGAGGATTTGATCGATCCGGACGGTTTCCGGATCATGCAGCGGACGGGATGCCGCCCGATCGACCATCACCGCAATGTCGCCCCGGTTGCTGACCTGAACGGATCGCCGCTCCATCTGCAACATCGGCCCTCCAGCCAAACGGGGTTCGACCGTCTTCACCACGACCTCGGCGACCGCATCCACCGCATCCGGCGTCCAATGGGTATCCGTTCGCAGATATGGGATTTGGCCTTTCCGTTTCCGCTCCCACAGCAGCTCATGCACATCGAGCACATCCACACCCGAACGCCGGAGCGCCGCCACCCAGGCATCCCAGCTCGGGTTTTTCAACGGCCCGTTGACACTCCGGACCCCTTGCTGCAGGTACTCCGGCACGATCGACGGCTTGCCGGGTGTCGGCACAACCAGGAGCTGTATGCCGCGTCTTTGAAGCTGCCTGTAGAAATCGAGAACCCCGGACAATGGATCCGAAGTCCCGCCTGAACTCCCGGTCTTCTGGAGAAAACCAGACCCGGTCAGATGAAGCAGGTCCGGTTCGTAGAACAGCCATCCATCCCTCCCCGGCACAACTTTGTCGACGGATGCCCCAAGGCTGCGATAGGCCGGCAGGAGCAGATCGAAGACCCGGTTTCGCATCGGAAACGCTGCTTCCATCCCGTTTTCGACATCCCGTATCTTCTGAATCAGTCTGGCATTCGCCAGAACGATGGTTCCCCACCCGATGGTCTTCGGTTGGGAAAGCCCTACCGGAAATCCTTCGACTGGGCACCCGTCCCCCTGCCTTCCCAAATCCCGGCGTACGGCGTCGGCACCGATGATAGCCGCCACACCCAAGAGGACCGTCAGAAATCCGATGACCATCAACCGATCGATGTACGCACCCATCGTTCGTCTTTCATTTCCTGAACTGCGATCCTGCCCAAACGGTTCCCGGAAGTCGATCGATCATGGAGCAGGTGAATAGACCAGTTTGGGATCGAGGGCATAGGTCCAGGGTGCACCGGAATTCTTCCACCCATTCAACACCCGTTTCCCCTGAAAATAGCTTTCGGGATCCTTCAGGACATCGCCTTCGAATCCATCCGTGATGTTGTACACATTGGTAAAACCGATCTTGGCCAGCCGCTCTACGGAAGCAGCGCTCCGATGCCCCGATCGGCACATAATCGCAATCGTGTCTTCCGGTTTAAAGCGTTTTTTCATCTGCACTTCAAAATCCGGGTTATCCGTCATGTCATAGGCTTTGGTTTCGGCATTGAATTTCAGGGTATTCATTTTCGAGGGAATGTTGAGCGCCATCGGCGCATGGCCGACATACGTATATTCCTCCACGGACCGGCAGTCCAGGATGGTTACCTTTTCCGGATTGGCTTTCCACATCTCATAGGCTTCGAGCGCGGTCACATATTTTCCGAGGCTGGTGTGTTTCTTGGGATCGCTCGGCGGATTTCCAGCAAAGGCGGATACACTCCAGACCAGGGCCATTAACAGAGCGACTGCGATAGCATTCCATTTGAGGGCTTTCATCCGATATTCTCCTTTCAGGTTTTTCCGGGAACCGTTCAGCAGATAGCAATCACGAAAGAGATTCGACCTTGCGAAGCTATCAAAAGATAAAATAGATGAATGGATTGTACCCCTGCGTCAGCAAAATCGCAACGGAGAAGACAAAGAGTCCTCCGCAAACAACGGCCTTCCAGGGGCGCCAGTCCATCACCCAGTTGCGGGAAACAGGTGCCGTCCAGACAATCAGGCCACAGATGCCCATGACAACCCAGTCCCAAGGCCGGGCCACCATGCCGATGACGAGAAGAAGGTTCTCCGAAACCGGTCCGAGACCGAAGAGGGCTCCGTAATACCGAAGCGCGTGGCTGAAATCCGAAGACCGGAACATCACCCATCCAAGTGTGACCAGAACGAAAGTCAACCCGATCCGAAGCGGCTTGGGAAATGCGCCGTAGAGCGGCTTTTTCCCTGCCGCCCGCTCTACGGCCAACCAGATGCCGTGCAGCCCGCCCCATGCCACAAACGTCCACGCCGCACCGTGCCAGAGCCCTCCCAGCAGCATCACGAGTATCAGATTGCGGTAGGTTTTCATCGGCGAAAGCCGGTTTCCGCCCAACGAAAAATAGAGATAATCCCGCAGCCAGGTCGAAAGCGATATGTGCCACCGCCGCCAGAACTCCGTGATGGACTGGGAACGATAGGGCGAGTCGAAGTTGGTCGGGAAGCTGAACCCGAACATCATGCCCAGGCCGATGGCCATGTCCGAATAGCCGCTGAAATCGAAATAGATCTGGAAAGCGTATGCCACAGCCCCGTACCAGGCCGTCCAGACGTCCAGCCCATCCGCGCCGAAAACGATATCTGCGATCTTGCCGCAGGGATTGGCGAGAATCACTTTCTTGGCAAGCCCCACAGACAACAAGGCAACCCCTCTGGCAAATCCTTGAACGGTAACGGTCCGCCGGATCAGGGCCTGGGCCAGATCGGCATATCGGACGATGGGCCCTGCAACCAGTTGCGGAAACAGGGATACGAAACAGGCGAAATCGATGAAATTCCGGGTCGGTTCGACCTTGCCCCGGTACACGTCGATGGTATAGCTCATCGACTGAAACGTATAGAAACTGATCCCGAGCGGCAGCGTCACCCGAAGCGTCCAGTCGGAAAGCGCCGATTCATGCCCGAATGCCGCCAACACGGTCCTGGCCGTATCGATACCGAAATTGAAATATTTGAAAAAACCGAGTAGCCCCAAATTGGTGCAAAGAGAAAGGATCAGCCAGCGTCTTCTGCGGAAAGGAGCCTCGCCGGAGAAACGATCCGGTTCCTGATCGGAATGGTTCGCAATCTTCAGCGCACAGACATAATCGATCAGGGTGGATGCCGCCATCACGGGGACGAACAGCGGGTTGCTCCATCCATAGAAGACATAGCTGAACAGGGTGAGGCAGAGATTTTTCCAACGGGAAGGAGTAGGGAAATACGCCGAAAGGACAAGCGGAAGGAATCCGAACAGAAAGAGGATCGAGCTGAAGACCATGCCGGGCTACCCCGAGACATCGACATACAGGGGCAGGTCCCAGGCATCCATGTCCCGGATCAGGCGCTCGCTTTCCCATTCGGGATGCCGGGCCATGTCTTCGATGGTCATCCGGTAGACACGTCCCGAAATCCTCGGAAATCCCGAAAGTTTCTTTCCGTCCCGAATGACCCAGTGCGCCACGAGAATTTCCTTTCCAACCCCGACGGGGGTTCCCTGCGATGGATCGGATGAAACCACCCGATATCGGTAAACAGCAAAAGCATTTCGATACGGCAAAATGGCCGACGGATCGGGGATATCGCTCATCTCGAGAAGCGTTCCCTCGATGGCGACCGCTTCGGGCAACAACGATTTGCCGTCGCTTCGACCTTTTCCGGGACCGATTCTGTCCGATCTCAACGAAATCCGCTCCCCACCGGCAATCCAGGCATCCGGGAAAAAATCGGCTTTCTGGTTATGGCTCACCTGAACCCATTCGACTACAACGGTCATGTCCACCGAAAATTTTCCGAGATACACCTCCACGCCTGCCCCACCACCCCGAATGGCGTTGGGTCCGGCAGCTATCTTGTAGGGTCCGGTGATGACGAGATACCCTGGATGGTTCGTCCATCGGGGATGATAGACCTCAAAACCGTCGATTCCTTTGGCCCGGTCGACAGCCACCCGCCACGGCTCGCCTCCATCGGCCGGGAACATCGTCAGGTTCCTGTGGGAACCGTCGAACACCCAAGCCAGTCGGCTGTCATCCGGCGCCATCGAAGGCCAGCAGCCTTTGGCGTATACCTGCGAAGAGCGGTTCGGCAACGTCATCCGCCCAATCGAAGGCCAAGGCAGGGTGGAGCAGGCCGTTTTCCCATCCCTCGAAAGCTGGAAATTGTCTTTGTTCACAGCCGTCTTGTTCCAAACCAACTCCTCGGCTTCCGGCCGATCGATCGGAAACCGAACAATCTCGGAAAAGCGGTCTTCATCCTCCGGATCGGGTTTTCTAACGGCATACACCCAGGTCTTGCCGGTTTTCGGCTCGGCCCAGACGGCCACCGCAAGACCCTTGGTCAAGGCCGTCGGAAGACCGCCCTCCCAGTCGACGACAAAGATTGTCTCCGGCCGCTGGATCGAAAACACGACCCGCCTGCCATCCGGGGTCAGAAGCGGCTTCCGATACCCCGCAACCGATGGCAGCAGCGGCCGCTCCCCCCTGCCGTCTCGGGAATCGATTCCCATGACCATCAGAGAGGTGCCCCGAGCCAAGGTATCGGTTCCATCTGCCTGATCCTGCAACCATACAACCCGGGTATGGGCGCCGGTCACGGTCTCGATGGCGGAAGTCGAGGCAGGAGCGGGTCCTGAGATCACCCATAACCACAGTGGAAAAAGCCTCAGAATCAATTGCACCCATCCGGATCGCATCAACCGGCCTCCTGCTCTTCAAAACGAAACCGCATGGGTTTGGCCGGAACACCGGCTGCCACCCAGAAATCGGGAATGTCTTTCGTGACGACCGATCCTGCGCCGATCACGCATCCACGGCCGATCGTCACCCCGTCCAGGACGATGGCGCCCGCCCCGATCCAGCTTCCACTGCCGATCCGGATCGGCCCCCGCGAATACACTCCCTGCCGCAAAATCGGCAATTGCCTGTCTTCGGTATGATACCGACCGCCGCCGATATAGACATTCCCGGCAATCAGGACATGATCTTCCAAAACGATGCCGCCGACCGAAGTCATCACCGTGTACGCGCCGATATCCGATCCATCCCCGATCACCACCGGTCCCGTCTTCCCCTGGACGATGCAGTTGCGAGAGACGATCACCCGGTTACCGATCGTAATGCCATCCTCTCCGGCTCCTGCGGCATCGAGCAGGGTGTCATCGTCAATGGCGGTTTCATCCCCGAGGGCGATTCGCCCGGGATGGCGCAGCACGATATTTCGGCCCAGAATGACCTCTCTTCCCATGTTTCGAAAGAGGGACCTGTAGAAACGCTGCCTGCAGAAATATCCCAGTCCGCCTGGAAGACCGGCGAGAATACCCGTCATCAGCTCACCAGCCAGCACTCGGCTCCATCCCACATCTCCCCAGACCTTGTCCCGATATCGGGCGATACTGGATGTGCCGGTATCATGGAGCATCCGATGCAGGTCAGGTTTATCGATGCTGCGCAGATGTAATGATTTCATCTATTCCTACGCAAGTCGAATATCAGAAGTCAGGAGTCAGGAGTCAGAAGTCAGGAGTCAGAATAAAAGCGTAAGACCCCTGCTTTTACAGGCTCGTTCCTGCGACGCTTATTCATCGAGGTGAAAGCCCGATTGCGTGAGGGATAATCGTTAAAATGACGGCTTCGCAAAAAGTCGCTTTTACCCCGGCTATGGCTCTTGACGGGCCTGAGCATGGGGGGAGATACGCCTTTTGATGTTGCATCGGATACTTGTTTGAAGCCGCCGGAGATCGTTGGGCCGGGCATGCTCATTCAAGCCATATCTGTTTGAATAACAAGATGTTGCATTCCAATGACCCATCGTTGAAGTCTGGCCACATGCCCGGCCCTTACGAGCTCGGGCGGCTGAGTTTATCCGATGCAACGAAAAAGGCGTATCTCCCCCCATGCGTCTCGGATGAGACTTTTAGACTTTTTGCGAGCCCATCAAAAATGATGAACTCGCAAAAAGTCGCCTCTTACCGATTTCCTTCCAATGCCGGGCTTCCAGCAGGAGAGCGGGTGGTGTTTTGCGAAGCAGCGGAAACGTGTTTGAAGCAGCCGGAGATCGTTGGATCGGGCGGACGCGCTTCATCTGTTTTGGATTGAAAATCCGGATGTTGCCTTTCACAAAGCCATCTTTTCCATCTTGGCCATCCGCCCGATCCTACGAGATCGGGCTGCTGAGTTTTTCCGCTGCGCAAGCAAAATACACCCGCTCTCCTGCGGGTTAAACAAGAGCATCTGACTTTTTGCGAAGCCGCCAAAAATGGGAGATGCGATGTGCGTGGTGCGAAATGCGAAAACCTGTAGAGGCGATCCGCCCCTGAAAACGTTCCCATCCCCCCCTTTTTCCTCTTCCCTCTTCCCTATTCCCTAACTCATTGTTTTCACGATCCATCAAGCCATTCGCTATCACAACCACCCCTGCCTGCGATACCATTCGGCCGTCTGCCGCAGGCCCTCTTCAAGCCCGATCTTTGGGGAATATCCCAGCAGTCGTTTGGCCTTGGAAATATCGAAGGCCCGGTGTTTCAGAAAAAAACTCACCCTTCGCCGGTACAGCGGAGGGGGAAGGTTGAACGGTTTGCAGACGGCTTCGCACAGAACGGCGGCAGCCCAGACAAGGCCGGCCGGTATGTGCTGCCTGGAAACCGGTTTCCCGAGAATGGCCCCGATCATCTCCGCCAATTCGTTCAACGTCGTCCAGTTTTCCCCACCGATCACGAAGACCTCGCCGACGGCGTTCGGATGCTCGGCGGCAAGAAGGAAGCCCTGAACAGCATCATTCACATGAACCATGTGATAACAGGTTTGGCCGGAGCCGATCATCCGGAACGTTCCCCGGTCAATATGCCGGAAGAGCTTGAGCAGCCGCGTGTCTCCGGGTCCATAGATGGCGACGGGCCGAACGATGGTTCCAGCCAGTCCCGTTTTGCGGAAGGTCTCGCGCACCAGAAGCTCTCCTTCAAGCTTCGAGCACTGATAGGCGTCCCCCGGATCATAGGGAGAATCTTCCGTTGCAGGCGGGTGTTGGATATCGCCATGAACGCCGATCGTGCTGCAATGCACAAAACGCGTTACGCCGTTTTCGACAGCGGCATCGAGGACTTTTCGGGTCCCGTTGACGTTGACATCCCAGAAGGTTTTCCGCGGAACATTCTCCTTTCGATAGGCCGCCGCAAGGTGAAAAACCACGTCGATACCGCTGCAAGCCTCAATCAGCGGTTCCGGACCACCGAGGTTGCCATAGAAGAGTTCTATATCCAAACCGTCGATCAGGCGCAGATCCGCTCCCTTTCGGACAAGCCCCCGAACCCGGTATTGTCGCTCGATGAGCTTTCTGCACAACACGCTCGCTGCAAAGCCGTTGGCACCTGTCACCAATGCTGTTTTCAAAAATACGCCTCCTTCATCGGCCACCGAATCGCCCTTTCACAAGACGGCGATACAAATCGACAAGTCGCTTCCCGACACCTTCCGGCGATACGGTCTCCTGCGCCCGCCGTTTTCCGGCGATACCTCTTTGCCTCGCCGCCTCCCCATCTGACAATACCCTCTCGACAGCCGCAACCAGCCCCAAGCCTCCTTCGCTGCTGTCGGCATAGTAGCCGGCATCCCCCAAAAGCGTACGGTTGGATGCCGAATCGAAACACACCACCGGAAGTCCTGTTGCCATGTAGTGAACGATCTTGCCGCTGGCCTCCCCTGCTGTATCCGGCTTCGGATCGATGGCGACATCGGCTGCTCCCAGCCAGTCGGAAAGTCGATCGTAAGAGACTTCGCCAGGTATGATGCAACGATCGCCCCAATGGCAATTTCGGGCTTCTTCTTTCACCCGATCCGTCGGGTATCCGGCTACAATACACACCAGCTCGTCATGCCTTTCAAGAAGCATCCGAACAGTGGCAAGCAGTTCATCCAACCCCTTGGCAGGCAGAAGCCCCCCGGTATAGATCAGCACCCGCTGGTTCGGCTGGATACCAAGCCGTTGCCGGAGACGGACGCGATCCGGTTCCTGAAAAAACCGCTCCGGAACCATGTCCGCCAGAATTTCCGCGGGGACCTCTCCATGCGTGAACCGTTCGAGACAGCGAAAACTGTTTGGCGAAGAACAAATCACGAAATCCGCCATCCGGCTGATCCGACCTTCGATCCACTCGAATGCCCGCAACAGGGGAGAGTTTTCGCCAAAAGCCCCATAGGCTGCAAGCTCCCCCGAAAGGCTTCCCTGCATGTCGAAGAGTAGAGCCGGCTTTGGCGGGCTCAGGCAGCGACAGACAGCCCAACCGATCAAGGCGCCTTCGTGCAGGTGGGCATGCAGGACAACGGGCTTTTCACATCGACAAACGGCAAGGACCTTGAAAAACAAGAAAATGTCGGCCAGAAACTTGAACGGGGAATAGCCCGCATCGGTTTTCGTATATCCGGGAATGGCATGGATGCGGCGAACATCGATACCGTCCGGATCGTTTCCATGGGCATAGGTCACCACAACGATCCGATACGGATGGGATCGAAGCGCCCGGATTTCGTTCTCGATCCGGATATGGCAACCGCGATTGGAAAAAAAAGGCGTCGGTGCGATATGGACCACAACGGGCCGAGATGACAACAGGCCATCCGTTCTCGTATTTCCCACATTTCCTTTGGTCGGATCGGTCACGACATCCCCTCTTTCCAAACGGAGTGGACCCCATCCACCATTTTTTGCCGCAAGACATTCCGATGACGTCTCATGAAACCCCGCCCCTCAGTTTCCTGGAAACGCACCCCTTCCACACAATGTACCCGGTAACGCCGGCCACGGCAAGTACCAGTAAACCCCATACCGCCAGAAATCCAGGATCGCGCCGCGACTTTTCCACAATGTCCTGCAGAACATCCTTTCCATATACGCTTCGGCCCAATGCCACCATGATGTTCGGCGGAACCTGCCGCAGCAATGCCGGATCCTCCCGGGTGATCAGCCTGCCTTCCACAATTTGAAAAAGGCAGTTCGGGCATTTTTCGAGATCGATCCGGATCGTTTTCAGCATGTCCTCGACAGGCAGCACCCGGAATGGAATGTAGAAGGCGCCTTCACCGTCCTGCACCTGCGCGCGGAGCCAAAAACTGCGCTTTTCATCGTAATCGGCGGAATAGGTTTTCCAGTAAACCTGAAACGGATACGGATTGTCGCGACCGCTGATTCGAAAGCGGACATACATCCCTTTTACCCGTTTGAGCCGAACGTTGAGATCGGCTGTCTCCAGATAGGGGTCCCCCCCATTCACCCGCCAAGTATCGGATCCTTCAGCAACCATGTCCTGAATTCGATATTCGCCGTATTGTCTGAAATTATCATGGATGGGGATTTCTCGTATGGGTACACGGCTCATCAACGGTTGGATCGAATCTTCGGGGGAAGTCTCTCCTTTCAGGAGAACGTCCATTTGGGAGAATCCGAGGATATCCACGGGTCTCACCCAGTCCACCCGAACAAACAACAGCCGCTCCGTATCCGATTCCGGAAGAATGACATCCCCAAATGGCAGCCAGACCTTCTGCGGTTTGCCGGTTGATTCAACTGAAAAAATGAAACTCGAATCTTCCCGAAATCCGTTCACATCGGATTTCCAGAACACCTGAATAGGAACGGCGTCTTGGTTCAAATCCCCCTGCAAATACAGGACAATTCCATTGATCTCCTGAATCGAAACGCCAATTTCGGGACTCACGAGGTAGGGATCCGGCCCTGTCCCCCGAAACCGGTAGGCTTTCGTTTGCACCATATCGTTCACCATCCAGGGATGTTCCAGAACCTTCCCCTGAATATGAATCGGAATCACCGGACCAACCGGACTCGGATCCGCTACACTGGAACAGAGCGATCCGCCGCAAACGGTCATCGCAACGATGATCCAACAAACCATCTTGAAGGCTTTATCCATCTCCGGTGATCGAACCCTTTGAACTCGTTGTAACGTGCCCAAGCAAGACATTTTCAAGATCGCCGAAAAAACAGAACCATCAGATAGGCAATGCACGCCGCATAGATGGTTTTCATCGACCAGATGAGCCTAGTGATGTCAATTGGTACATGGGGCCCAATGGTGGTTTCGTACACACGCAGTACCGTCTTAAAACTGGAAAAATTCATGGATAGCGGGGAGGCTAAAAATAAGGTAAATACCCCTGCATCGGTCTGCACCGCCCACGTCACCATCCAGCAGGCACAAAAAATCACGAAAGGCTTCACCAGTGGTTTTCCATGATACAGTGCGGTAATCGGGAACAACACCATCCAGGAAACGTAATGGGCGCTGTGAACAACCACCAGCAAAAAACTCAGAATGCAAAGCCCAGTAGCCGTCAGAAAGCGTTCGAATGCATCCAGGGATCTTTCCTCGATCAACCACAAGCAGATGGCTGCATAACAGAAGACAAAGGGCTCGAACCAGTGAAACTGCATACCGAGCAGTGCCTGAGCACTTGCCATATCCTGGGCGGCACTCGTTGCAAGGGGCGTTTCGAAGCGCATTTTGATCCACAACGGCAGGATCGTCATCCATGTGAGAACACCCCATGCTGGGGCCATTTGACGAATGATCGATTTTCGATCCCATTTTCTGTCGAAGAGGGAAAGCGCGAACAGTGGTAAATAAAGTACGATGATTTCCCGACAATTCAAGGCAAGCCCAAGAGAAACAGCGGATGCCGTCCAGCGTCCTTCCTTTAGGAAAAGCAGGGTCAATGCCAGAAAACAAATCGGAATGGATTCGAAACGACCGAAGACATAAAACGCATAGAGAGTGATGGGGTTAAAGAGCCACAGGCAGAAGGCGGTTTTTTGACCGGACTTTCCGGACATAAGCCGGAAAATCACCAATGCTGTACCCAAATCAAAGAGAAGATACGGAATCTTCAGGAGAAAAAGAGTTCGGAAAATCTGCGGATCACTCACGAAGAGAAAATAATCGGGCAGTCCGGCCGTCGACTGACATAGGTCGTTAAACCGCAGCATCGTATCGGCATGGGGCAAGAGCGGTAGGAACAGGCGAAGAAAGACCTGCTCGATCACTACGACGACGATCCGCCCCAGGTAAAGTGTCGAATTTCCCGTAGCGACCACCTGATACATTCTGCCATATTCGGACAGAAAATCGACATGTGCAAAAAAGGGCATCAACAGCAGACGGATCAGCAATCCAGCGCCGAACAACGAGATCCATCCTGAAGGATCCCGGCTAAGAACATTTCGAAAGCGTTCCATCCAACTTCGTTCGCCCACGGGTTTCAATCCAGCAGCCGAATGGCAACACCTTGGGGTGCTGCATTACGATTCACAACCAATTGCAGAACAAGCTTCAGAAAATGGGAAAATAGGAATTGCGGCGACTTGTTGAGATTCCATCATAGCTGATGGCCTCGCAAAAAGTCCGATGCTCTTGGTTGACCCGCTGGAGAGCGGGTGCATTTTGCTTGCGCAGCGGAAAAACTCAGCAGCCCGATCTCG
>CAZJXF010000097.1:0-13361 GCA_964549995.1 uncultured Desulfatirhabdium sp.
TCCTGCGATGAAACTGAGTGACGTGATCCGGACGGAAACCATCTTGATGGATCTGGCGGCAAAGGAGAAGGTCAGTGCCATCCAGGAGTTGGCGGAACCTGCGGCCAAAACCGGCAACGTACGGTTCGAAGAGATGGTCCGGGTCATTCTCGAGCGGGAAAAACTGGGTTCGACCGGAATCGGCAAGGGGATCGCCATTCCCCACGGAAAGCTCAAGGCGCTGCGGGAACCGTTGTTGGGGTTCGGGATCAGTAGAAACGGCGTCGATTTCGATTCCCTCGACGGACTTCCGGTTCATTTGTTTTTCTTGCTGATCACGCCGGAAAACGCACCCGGGACCCACATCAAGCTGTTGTCTCAAATCGCCCGAATGATGAAGAACGAGCTCGTGAAAAACCGCCTGCTTCAAGCACAGGACGCCCGGGAGGTGATCGATATCCTCCGGGCCGAGGAAGAACCCAATCCGTGACGACACCTTCCGACAGCCTTTCCGGCGCCGATGAAAAGCTGGTGGTCTTTATCCTGACCGGCCTTTCCGGATCGGGGAAAAGCACGGCGCTGGAGGCCTTCGAGGATGCGGGGTATTACTGTGTCGACAATCTCCCGGTCAAGCTGCTTCCGCTGCTACTCAACACCCAGGAGGTGATGGGAGAAGGAGCGCCGCAGGGGCTGACCTGTGTCATGGATGTTCGGGAAAAGGGATTCCTGACCGCGTATCCGGAAGTGTTCGAGCGCCTTCGGCAGGAAGGGTTTCCCTTTCAGGTTCTTTTTTTCGAAGCCCGGGAACCCGTGCTGATTCAGCGCTACAGCCAGACCCGCAGGCAGCATCCGCTGGCGCTCGGAAAAGGGCTTGTGGAAAGCATCCGCGCGGAACGGGAGCAGCTCGAGCCGCTTCGCCGGATCGCCGATCGGGTCATCGATACCAGTGCGCTGAACGTGCACGACTTGAAGGCCCTGGTCCGAGAGATCGCGGATCGGGGCCGGCGGACTGCAGCCATGCGGATCACCGTGATGTCCTTCGGTTTCAAGTATGGGCTGCCGCTCCATGCGGATCTGGTGCTCGACGTCCGGTTTCTGCCCAATCCCTATTTCGTTCCGGAACTGAAACCGTTCGATGGTCGACATCCGGGGGTGCGGGCGTATGTGTTTCGCGATCCTCGGTATCTGGAGCTCATCGAACGCTATGGCATGCTCATCGAAGAATTGCTGCCCCTCTATGAGAAGGAGGGGAAATCCTACCTGACCCTCGCCGTCGGTTGTACGGGGGGAAAACACCGGTCGGTCGCAGTCGCGGAGACGTTTGCCCAACAGTTACAGACGTCGCTTCCGAACGCTTCGATCGACGTGGTACATCGAGATGTGGAACAGGAAGGGTGATCGGCATCTTGCCGATTCACACGAGCCGAAAGGTGTAACGGATGATCGGAATCCTGATCGTAACACACAGCAATTTGGGGGCTGCCTTGATCGAGGCCGCCCAATTCATCCTCGGAAGCCTTCCGGAAAAGGTGGAGGCTGTTTCCATCGATTTGCGGGAAGATGCGGAAATGCTTCGAAAAAAAATCGCCTCCGCCATAAAGCGCCTCGACGGCAAGGAAGGCATCCTCATTCTGACGGACATGTTCGGCGGGACACCGTCGAATTTGAGCTATTCTTTTTTGGAAGAAGGCAAGATCGAAGTCCTTTCCGGGGTAAACCTGCCCATGGTGATCCGCTCGATCACCCTGAGAAAGAGCTTGGGGCTGCTCGAGCTCGGTGAAAAGATCGAGGCCTTCGGAAAGAAAAGCATATCGCTCGCAAGCGGAATTCTGAAAGGGAACAAGAAAGCAGCATCCGGATCGGAGGAAGGGTGATGGCTTCGAGGAAAGTCGGATAGTTTTTCTGAGGAAAGGGAATATCAGAAGTCAGAAGTCAGGAGTCAGGAGTCAGAAGTCAGAAGTCAGAAGTCAGAAGTCAGAAGAAAAGCGGAAGAATTCTGCTTTTTTAGGCTTGCCCCTACGCGGTCGAGCATCAGCCAATGTTCTGCGTTCCTCCGATGCAGCGAAAAAGGCGTTCCGCCTGCACGCTCAGGCCCGGAAATACCCAAAAATTGGGGGTAGGGTGTTTGCGTATTCGACTGGATGAATAAGGCAACGAACCGATCCAACAGAGAAAGGCCGCAAACGATGACTATCAGAATGGGAATCAACGGATTCGGCAGGATTGGAAGACTGGTTTTCCGGGCTGCGCTCAAGCGTCCCGACATCGAGGTGATCGCGATCAACGATTTGTCCGATGCGGCAACCATTGCCCATCTGCTGACGTACGATTCCGTGCATGGGCGCATCGATGCCACGGTCGTTCCGAAGGATGGGGCCATCGAGGTGAACGGCCGCACGGTTGCGGTGACCAGCATTCGGGATCCGGGGCAGCTCAAGTGGGGAGAGCTCGGGGTGGATGTAGTGGCCGAGTGTACGGGGCTGTTCACGAATGCCGATGCAGCCCGAAAGCACATGGATGCCGGCGCCAAGAAAGTGGTCATCTCCGCACCGGCCAAAGACCCCGATATCACGATCGTCATGGGGGTGAACGCCAACCAATACGATCCCAAGGTCCATCACATCATTTCCAATGCGTCATGCACCACCAACTGCCTGGCGCCGGTGGCCAAGGTGCTTCTCGAGAATTTCGGCATCCGCCGCGGGCTGATGACGACCGTGCACTCCTATACGGGGGATCAGCGGCTGATCGATTATCCGCACAAGGATCTGCGCCGGGCCAGGGCTGCAGCCCTTTCCATGATCCCGACGACGACCGGTGCCGCAAAGGCCGTGGCTCTCGTCCTGCCGGAGCTCAAGGGGAAATTGAACGGGTTGGCCATTCGGGTGCCGACGCCCAATGTTTCCATCGTCGATGTTGTCGTGACGGTCGAGAAATCGGGCATCCAGGTTGCCGATGTCAACCAGGCCCTGAAACAGGCTTCGGAAGAATCGCTTCGAGGTGTTCTCGGCTACAGCGAGCTGCCGCTTGTTTCCTCCGATTTTAACGGCTGCACCCTCTCCTCCATCGTGGATGCCCCATCCACGTTCGTCATCGACGACATGGTGAAGGTGCTTTCCTGGTATGACAACGAAATGGGATATTCCACCCGGATGGTGGATTTGATCGCCATGGTCGGTGAAACCCTTTGAGGAAGGGAGCAGGATCCTGTGATGAACCGAAAACCCCTGATCGCAGCCAATTGGAAGATGTACAAGACCTTGCCCGAGGCTGTCGAAACGGCGCGGGAAATGGTTGCACGCCTTGCCGCAGGCCGCGTCGATGTCATGATCGCTCCGCCTTTCGTGTGTCTTTCGGGTGTGTATGACGTGGTGCGGGATTCCGCAGTCGCGCTGGGGGCTCAGAACCTGTATTGGGAAAAGGAAGGTGCCTTCACGGGTGAGGTGTCTGCAGACATGCTCCGATCGGTGGGATGCCGCTATGTTCTGGTCGGCCATTCCGAAAGGCGGCAGTATTTCGGAGAAACCGATGAAACCGTATGCCGGAAGATCGGTGCGGCCATCGACGCCGGTCTGATTCCCGTTTTTTGCATCGGAGAAACCGAAGCCGAGCGGGATGAGGGCCGGATGTTTGCGGTCCTGAGGTCTCAGCTTCAGGGCGGCCTCAAGGGAATGGACCCGACTCGGCTTTCCGATTTGGTGATCGCCTACGAGCCGGTATGGGCCATCGGAACGGGGAGGACGGCATCCACGGAGCAGATCCAGCAAGCCCATGCCCATGTGCGGGGCATGCTGGCCGAAACCACCAACAAGGGACTTGCAAATTCCGTCCGAATCCTGTATGGTGGCAGCGTTAAACCGGGAAACGCAAAAGAGATTCTCGCACTTCCCGATGTCGACGGCGCTCTGGTGGGCGGGGCAAGCCTGCAGGTGGCTTCCTTTTCCGCCATTGTGGATGCATGCCCAGCATGAAACCATTCAGGTGAAGTTGGTATTCACCGAAACCCATCTACCGAACGACCTTTTTCGTGAAAATTCCGGGTTAGGGAAGAGGGGTGGATCGGGTCGATTGGATGATCTGTAGGGGCGAATCACCATTTGCCCGTCATCGGTTTTCGATTATGTAGGGGCGAATGATCATTCGCCCCACGTTGGATGCGGTCATGTAGGGGCGAATGATCATTCGCCCCTACATCGATCAACCGGATTTTCAATTACAGGAGTGGCGAAAATCCTTCGCCATGGAAACTTATGAGCATTTTGTTGATCGTCATCCATGTCGTCGTGTGCATCGCCCTCATTCTCATCGTTCTGCTGCAAACGGGCAAAGGGGCGGATATGGGCGCGGCCTTCGGCATGGGTTTCAGTCAAACCCTGTTCGGAAGCAGCGGGGCGACGACGTTTCTCAGCAAGGCCACAACGGTGGCAGCCGTCATCTTCATGCTGACCTCTTTGATGCTGGCCGTCGTATCCAGCAACCGAAGCGGCGATTCCGTCGTCACCAAGGTGAACCCCACAACGACGCAGAGCGCGCCTGCAGGGGAAACCGGGAATAAGTAGTGGGCAGTGGGCGGTAGGGGCGGCCCCCTGGTCCGCCCGGTGGTAAAGGCGGCCCCCTGGTCCGCCCGCTATGGAAATTTATGCCGAAGTGGTGGAATTGGTAGACACACTATCTTGAGGGGGTAGCGGGGCGACCCGTGCCGGTTCAAATCCGGCCTTCGGCACCAAATGAGAACAAAAAAGCGGTCATTCTGAAGGGAATGACCGCTTTTTTTTCAGGAAAAAGGACCCCCATGAAAACCATTTGTCTGGTGGCCGGGGCACGACCCAATTTCATGAAAATCGCACCCATCGTTCGGGCGATCGAAGCACGCAAGGCGCAGGAAAATCTTCGGGCGATGATCGTTCACACCGGGCAGCACTATGACGAAAACATGTCGGACACGTTTTTCCGGGACCTGGGGATTCCGGCTCCGGATCACCATTTGGGAGCTGGAAGCGGTTCCCATGCCGTCCAGACGGCTGCCGTCATGGTGGCCTTCGAACAGGTCTGTGAGCGGGATCGGCCGGACATGGTCGTCGTCGTCGGGGATGTCAATTCCACCTTGGCGTGCAGCGTGGTCGCCAAGAAGATGCAGCTTGCCGTGAGCCACGTGGAGGCCGGCCTTCGGAGCTTCGATCTGTCCATGCCTGAAGAAATCAACCGCATGGTGACGGATGCGATTTCGGATCTCTTTTTCGTGACCGAACCAAGCGGTGTCGACAACCTGCTTCGGGAAGGAAAGCCTCAGGAGCGCATCCATTTCGTCGGCCATGTCATGATCGACAACCTCCTCTATCAGCTGGAAAAACTGGACGAGGAGACCTGCAGCCGCTTTCCAACCAATCGCCTCAAAAAAGAGCTCGGCACCTATCTTTTCCTGACCCTTCACCGCCCGTCCAATGTGGACGATCCCGCCGTCTTTGCTCGAATCGCTGCTGCGCTCAATACCCTGGCGGCGACCTATCCCATCGTTTTTCCCATTCATCCCCGCACCCGAAGCCGCATGGAAGCCTTCGGCATCCGGTTCGACGAGCGGATCGTCCTGCTGGAGCCGCTCGGCTTCATGGAGTCGCTGCATCTCTGGAAGGATGCCGCAGCCGTCCTGACCGATTCGGGTGGCCTTCAGGAAGAGACGACGGCTCTGGGCGTTCCATGCATCACCCTTCGCAACAACACCGAACGGCCGATTACGATCGACACGGGGACGAACGTGCTGGCCGGCAATACGACGGAAGGCATCCTCAAGGCCGTGGAACGGCAGCTGGTCGGGCGCAGCTCCCGGCATTCGGTCCGTCGCCCACCGCTCTGGGATGGAAAGGCCGCCGAGCGCATCGTCGAGGTGCTGGCGAACGCAGCAACGGCGTAGGGCGGGTATCCCCCAGCAAAAAGCGCCGCCCTATTTCTCGAAATACCGGGCTTCCAGCAGGGGCGCGAGTCCACCTTTTGATGGACTCGCAAAAAGTCCGATGCTCTTGGTTGACTCGCAGGAGAGCGGGTGCATTTTGCTTGCGCAGCGGAAAAACTCAGCAGCCCGATCTCGTAGGATCGGGCGGATGGCCAAGATGGAAACGATGGCTTTCTGGAAGGCAACGTCCAGATTTTTATTCCAAAATAGATGAAGCGCGTCCGCCCGATCCAACGATCTCCGGCTGCTTCAAACACGTTTCCGCTGCTTCGCAAAACACCACCCGCTCTCCTGCTGGAAGCCCGGCATTGGAAGGAAATCGATCAGAGGCGACTTTTTGCGAGTCCATCACCTTTTTGGCGGTATCGAAACAGGCCGCTCATTTGGAAGTACGATGGGCAAGTCGCCGGATCCACTGATGAGACGGCGAAAGAGTCGATCGCAGCCAGGCCAGATCCTGGGCCGTGATGCCGCTCTGAAGCCGCCAGTCGATTTCCTTGTTCACCTGGAACCACACGATCCCCTGAATGTTCCATGCCTGTGCCCTCTGGAGTGCTTCTCGGATCCAGGCGCCCTTGTCTCCGCCGGAAGCGGCACAGGCCGTTTCGAAGATCAAGAGGGGCTTTTCGGTGGATAGAGCCCGAAGCTCCCGGACCGGTTGTTCGAACAAGTTGTCGAAGCTCCGCCAGGAGCTCTTCCACCCGTGTTTCTCCACATGCTGGGTGTCTCCCCAGTTGTACCCGTCGACCCCGATCACATCCACCCAGTCGTCCCCCGGATAGTACGAAGCGATGGTGTTCCATCCGGCCTGGGGGTCCATCGTCCGGTTCGGAAGCGATTCGGCGTTTGGGCAGAACACCCAGAGGGCATTTCGGACGCCTGCCTTTCGGAAAAAGGCGACGACATACCGGAAGAGGCGACGATAGATCTCCGGGCTGTCCGGGCCGTACCCTGCTTCCTCCGTTCCCCAATGATAGCGCTTCAAATTCATTTCGTGGGCGAAGCGGATCAAAACCGGGTTGCCGAAGGCCCGGATCGTGGCTGCGACATCGGCGAGGTATCCATCCCAGCCGCCGCTCGCCACTACCCGGTGATCGATCATGACTTCCTTGCCTCCTGCGATGGCCATGGGCTCCCAGGTGATGCAGGGGACGGCGCCCATCGATGCGATGGCCTCGAGAGAGGGGCCAAGCTGCGGTTCACGCCCGTCCGGATGCCGCCACTGCAGGTAGAACAGGACAATCCCCGGGGCGATACCGGTTTCGCAGAGAACCGATCGCACCTGGCTTTCGCTGATCGGATACCCCTCGAGGGCGAACCCAAACAGGGGCGCACCCTCCCGCCGGCTCTCCCCCAAGCCCGCCCCGGCCCAGAGCAGCGCCACCCCCAGGATGACCGTCCACACCATGCCCTTCAACCCCACCATTTCACTCCCTTCGCTTCCTGCGGGCGGCCTTAGAGGACCGCCCCTACCACCACCGGGCGGCCTTAGAGGACCGCCCCTACTCTGGTTCATTGAAATAAAACACGCTTGCAAGGATGGCAAAATGGTACACGCACCAGAGCATGTTCACCAGGATGGCGTTGAAGGGCTCCCGTTCGTAGTACAGCCGGTGGATCCCCCAGATCAGTGCGGCAAAGCAGAGCACGGCACTCGCAACCTGCGGCCAGATCCCCGTAAGCGGGATGGCCTGGCTTTGCCCCTTGGGGGTGATGCCGAAGGAGCCTCGTACGCCCAAGATGCCGAGAAGCGATGCCCGCATGAACACCGGAAAGCAGATGGCATTGAGCAGGATTCCTTGAAGCAGCTCGCTCAAACGGTATTTGCGCTGGGCAAGGGTTCCGATGAACACGGTCATCGACAGTACCATGTAGGGGGCAAACAGCAGCAGATAGATTTCGGGTCGGGCGAAATAGCTGGGTACGTTTCCGAACAAATAGAGGATCGGGCAGTAGATCATGATGAAAAACACCCACCCGATAAAGTAATGGGAACCGGACAGGAAGTATTCCCACCACTTGATCGTGGGCAGCGCTCTCGGATTTCGGATGAACCCCTGCAGAATCGTCCGGAAGAGCCCCACCGTTCCCAGGGCCCAGCGAAACTGCTGTTTGAAATAGCCGCCCAGATCCTCCGGCCCGAGGCCGAAGGCGCACACCTTGTTCATGTAGCGGGAGGACCAGCCTGCCTCGTGGAATTTCAGGGAAGTGGCGAAGTCCTCCGTGACCGAGCTTTCATCGAAGCCTCCGACATCCATCAAGGCTTCCCGCCTGAAAATGACGTTGGTGCCGCAACAGAACATGGCGTCCTGGAGGCTTTTCCCCTCGCAGATGTATTCGTAGAAGACGGCCTGCTGAAGACCAGCGGCACGGGCCACCCGGTTCTTTTCGAAATTCGAATAGTACTGCGGGGTCTGGATGAAGGCCAGTCGAGGGTTTTCTTCCATCCAGACGACGAGCGGCTCGACGAAATCGGGGAAGGGGTTCATGTCCGCATCGAAGACGATGATGTACTTCTCTTTTTCTGCGGATCGTTTCGGGCCGTAGGGAAGGAACTGAAATCCTTCCCGCTGCTTTCCCTCGATGAAATCGAGAAAATCGTTGATCATACCGGCTTTGGCGCCGTGCCATTTCCGGCGGAAGAGATGGACCCCGATTTCCCGGCACAGGTCGTCGATCTGTTCTCGATAGGCTTGCATGCGTTCCGGCGTGTCCCAGGGCAGGTCGTAGCGGGTGTCGTCGAGGAAATAGAGCCGCTTGTTCGGATAGGTAAGGTTGTAGAAGCAGATGAGGGTGTCTCGGACGACATCGATCGGTTCCTTGTAGGAAGAGACGATGATCGCGACCGGCGGAAAGGTTTCGAGTGCTGCGGGGTCGCTCGGAGGAAGGGACGTCGTGCGTGGCGGGGCTGTTGCGACGTGGTAAATGTTCAGAAAATAACCGAATCCGTGGATGAGAATGAAGATTTCGGCCATCAGCAGCAGGGCGGCTGCAATTTTTTCGTACCAGGCATAGGGGGCCGAGAAGAAGAGGACCGTTCGGCCGATCAGGTAGAGAAAGATCACCAGCATGGCCGCCATGCTGAGCAGCGGAACCCATCCGGATGGGCGCAAGGCCGTGTGGGGTTGTTTTGTCATGGCATGATGATCTCTAAAAAGTTCGGAAGTCTCAGCTGGGCCGCATCGAAGATATCCCCGCCCCCGTCGATGAAAATTCGGTCGTCATACGGGGCCGATGCAAAACCGCAGAACGTCCGCCATCCAAACGACCCGATCCGCCCCTCTTCGCTCTTCGCTCTCTACTCTCTACTCTCTACTCTTTCACGGTAAGGCTGTCCGGCCTTTTGCAAGACCATCATGGCTTCGGCCTATCTAAAACCGATATCGGATTTCCGCCCAGACGCCGGCGGCATCCCACTGCCGGGATTCATGGATGAGGCCGCGCAGCACCAGAAGCCAGCGATCCGCGATCTCCACCTTCCAGTCGGCCTCGAGCCGGATCATCGCATTGTCTTCCGTATCCGTTCCGAAGGACAGCCGAACGTCATACACGTTTTCCGGTGCGCCACAGAAAAGCTCCCGAGCCAGATCGTGGTTCCATTCGAGGGTGATCGCACTTTCGGTGAGCGACCGAGGCGTCCAGTAAGGGTGCACGATATCGACGAGGCGCTCTCCCGCATACAGATAGCGGTTGTCGTTAGCCGTATCCCGCCAGGTTTCGGTCCAGATCGCCTTGAAGATTCTCGGGTGATCCGTGAAGGCATATCCGATGGCGCCCGAAAAGAGCTTCCCCGTGTTGTCGTCCGAATAATCGATCCATTCGGCTTTGAGCCCGGCATCGAGCTTCCGGGTGATCTGGGACTGAACGCCGATCTTCCAGTGGTCGGCCTGGCTCTGCTGCCGAAGCGCAAAGCGATTGGCGATTTCATCGGCCCGTTCGTATCCGAGATCGACCCAGAGCCGGTCCCGAGCCTTCCAGCGTAAGGAGGCATCGAAAAGTTCAGATGCGCCGAGCTCGGTTTCCTGATAGGCTTTGTGCGTCCAGCGGATGTTTCCGGAAAGTGACGGCAGAAGCACCCCCCGGGCCTGCAGCGTGTAACCGAGGGCTTCCATACGGCGCTCATCCTGCGGTTGTTCATACCAGGAATCCATCCCCGCCGAGATGGCGTATCGATCCTGCCGGAGCGGCACTTCGGCCAATATCCGCATCTGATGCACGACGATATGGGACAGATCGCCTCGTCCCTTTTCCGTCCAACTGCGGCCGTCGATTCCGATCCTGGGTCGGCTCCGGATCTCGATGCGTTCCAGTCCCCGTGCGGCTTGGACATGGGTCGGATCCATCCGCAACAAGGCCTCATATGGCGCCGCCTCTTCGTTGCACAGCCCCAGGGCGCATTTGACCTGGGCATCGTCGAACAGGGCCTCGGCATTGCCGGGATCGAAGGCGATCAGCCGCGCATAGGCGTCCCTGGCTGCAAGGAAACGTTTGTCCCAGGCCAGCAGCTTCGCCGTGCTCTCCAAATCCGCCCATTTCTGGATTCGGTATCGGGGCAGAAGCGCAATGCGGATGCGCTGCAAGGGAATGTCCGCCGAAAGACCCGGTTCCTGTTGCATCCGTTCTACAAAATCCTCATAGGCCGCATACCCGTCCCGGGGGCGCTCCGGATTATCGCGTCCGAACAGGGCGTTCGAAAGCGCCTTGGCTTGAACCGATGCCGCGGGCTGTTCGAGGAGAGCCTGCCGCAGCAGCTCGTCGACTGCAGGGGCCATCAGCGCCTGGTATCGGTTCATGGCCTCGTTCATGCGCTTGGCCCACGCAGCCACCCGGGCGCTTTCGCGCATCGGTATGGGGTCGGCCGGGTTCACGGCATGAATCCGGTCATAGGCGTCGATGGCCCGATCGTACTGCTTGTCCCAGGACAACACCCGGGCGTAGGTGATCCATAGTTTTCCGTGATCGGGGTATTCCTCGCAGAGGGCTTCGAGCACCTTCAGGGATTCGGCGTAGCGGCGATCGAAGGCGAGGGTTTCGGCAAGCCCGAGGCGGGCCGGAAAACAGGCCGGATCGATCTCGACGGCCCGGGCGTACAGCCGCCAGGCGATGTCGGGCCTGCCGCCTTGGGTGTATTGATCGGCCCAGGTGCACAGATCCAGCGCCTCGGCTGCAGGATCCTGCAAGAGCTGATCGAGGAAGTCGGCTTCAAAGACGCGCTTTCCGAGATCGGCATATCGTTTCGGGATGAGCTTCCGGGGAAGCGGCCCCGAAAGGGGCGGCTCTTCGGTCTCTGAGGCATGGCCCGTCTCCCGGCTGGATGGCTCCCGGTCGATCCCCTCCAGCCGCAACCGCTCGTAGATGCCTTCGGCTTCCTCGTAGCGCTGAGAGCTTGTCAGAACCTCGGCCAGTTTCAGCCACAGCCCCCCATCTTCAGGCTGCTTCCGCAAAAGTTCTCGGTAGATCCGCTCGATCCGATAGAAATCCCCCCACAGGTGCATGGCCTGGGCATAGGCCAGTTTTCGCTCGTCGTTTTCGGGTTCGAGGGCGATGGCCTGTTCGAAGCGCATTCGGCTTTCGGAAGCGTGCCCGAGGGAGGCTTCCAGCTCAGCCAGTTTCTGAAGCACATCCGCTTGGTTGGGATAGGCGGCGAGCACCCGTTCCAACTGCCTTGGGCGCCTGCCGGATCCCGGAGCCGAAGGAGGACATCGGCAAGCTCGATGGCGGCATCGACATGGTCCGGGTGTTCCGACAGGATCCGCTCATATTCACGCCGGGCTTCATCGAGGGTGTGGGCACGGTAGGAAAGCACCCGGGCCAGGGTCAGCCGTGCCGCTTCATCCGAGATATCGCCTTCGGTCAGGATCCCTTCTGATTGGGACACCGGTGCGGCTCCGTTTCCTGCAGGTGCGCTTGCTGCAATCAGAACGAAGAGCACCGCCAGCACGCCGATGACGCCGGAAAGGGGGCTGAGGCGAGGAGCGACACCGCGCTCAAGGCGGCAGGGTTTTCCGCAGCTCGGCGATGGCATCGTCATAGCGTTTGCTCCAGATGAGCACATAGGCGTAGCGGCGGCGGAGCTGAACGTCGTCCGGTCGCTGGGAAAGGGCGATGGTGTACTGGGCGAGAGCAGCGGCATATTGACCGGTCCATCCGTACACATCGGCCAGTCTGGCGCGGACGGCGACATCTTCCGGGTGGGCTTCGACATGCTTCTGGTAGATGGCGACGGCTTTCGGGTACTGCTTCTTCGCCACATAGATGTCCGCAGCCAGAAGCCGTGTGGCCTCATCCCAGTGTTCCTGCGGGAGGGTTTCCAGCACCGAAAGGGCCTTGTCGGATTGTCCCGCCCAGTGCAGGACATGGACCATTTCCCGTTTGGCCTCCACCAGATCGGGGCGTTCGGAGAGGACGCGCTCGTATTCCCGAATGGATTCCGGGTATTTTCGGACATAGCTCAGGATTCGGGCCAACTCCCATCGGGCCTGCCAATCGGCAATGGCGGGCGTTTCGGTTGCGGGGGCCTTCTGCAGGTAGGCCGGGTCGATGGAAGGCGATGGCACTGTCTTTGGAGAAGCCTCGCTTCCGACTGTCCACAGCCCCACCAGCACCATGGCCCATAGCACCGATTTCAGAACGGGTTTCGGGATCGATGTCATGCCGGATCTCCCAATGCGCGGATATATTCGGCCGCAGCTTCTTCCGGATGTCCGCTCCAGAACAACACTCTGGCAAGACGGATCCGAATCTGGGTATCGGATGGTGCTTTCGACAAGGCGGATCGGTACCAGGCGATGGCCTTGGGATACTCCCGTTTCCAGATGTAGATTTCGGCCACCTCGGCTGCGATGGATGGGTTCACGGACGGATCGGCCAGGACGCGGTCATAGCAACCAATGGCCTCGTCCCACGCCCCCTTGTATTTCAGAAGCCTTGCCGTTCGGAGCAAAACGGCCGGATCGTCCGGACGAAGCTTCAGCAAACGCAGGGAGGTTTGGAGGGCTTCGTTCAACCGGCCGAATTGATCGTACAATCCGGCACATTTCCACAGGGCCTGCTGGTTCTTCTCTTCGATCCGAAGCAAGCCTTCATAGGTGACAAGGGCTTGCCGGAACTGCCGGATGGCCATGTAGCTGTCTGCAAGGCTCATCAGGGCATCGGTTCTGCGGATGCCTTGATCGACGGCTTCGCTAAGCAAGGGGATGGCCTCCTCGAAGCGCTGTGCCGAAAAATGGTTCAAGCCTTGTCTGTAGGAAATCCAGGGGGTATGTGTGATGCGGTAGACAAATGTCGATACAAGCCCGCTGCACATCAACATCGCTGCAAAGACAAGGAGTTGTCGATTTTGGATCGTCATGGATTGATGGCTTCGCAAAACGTCCAAATGTCTCATCCGAGTCGCATGGGGGGGAGACACGCCTTTTTCGTTGCATCGGATAAA
>CAZJXF010000098.1:0-12826 GCA_964549995.1 uncultured Desulfatirhabdium sp.
CCGATGCAACGAAAAAGGCGTGTCTCTCCCCATGCGACTCGGATGAAACTTTTTGACTTTTTGCGAGTCCATCAAGAATGGTTACCGTCATCGTCGTCAATTGGAACCGGGCCGAGATGCTGCTCGACTGCCTTGCATCGCTTGAGATGCAGAGCGTTCGGCCGAGTCGGGTGATCGTCGTGGACAATGGTTCGACGGACGATTCGGTGGATCGGGTCGGCCGGTTTTTTCCGGATGTCGATATCCTTGCATTGGGGACCAATCGAGGGTTTGCAGCAGCCAACAATGCAGCGCTTCAAACGGTTGCTACACCGTACGTCGCCTTGCTGAACAATGACGCTGTCGCCGGAAGACATTGGATTGCCAGCTGTCTTTCAGCCCTTCATGCCCATCCCGAAGCTGGGATGATCGCATCGAAACTCCTCTTCTACGACCGGCCTGATCGAATCGATCGGGCCGGGGATGGCTACAGTCGATACGGTGCCGGTATCCTGCGGGGAAGAAACGCTTCTGCAGGTGCCTTTGATCAGGAAGAGTGGATCTTCGGTGCCTGCGCCGGTGCGGCCATGTATCGGACAAAGATGCTGGCAAGCATCGGATGCTTCGATCCAGAATTTTTTCTCTTATATGAGGATGTCGATCTCAGCTTCCGTGCTCAGCTTGCTGGGTATCGATGTCGCTATGTCCCGGAAGCCGTTGTCTATCATCGATCCTGTGCCACGATCGGACGGGATTCTCCGGTTTCGGTGTACTACGGTCATCGGAATCTCGAGTGGGTCTATTTCAAGAACATGCCCGGCATCTTGTTGAAAAGAAATCTTGCGGCTCATCTTTTCTATGATATGCTTTCCGGGTTATTCTTTGCCAGACAGGGCTTGGGATCGATCTTTCTTCAAGCGAAACGGGATGCCATCTCCCGCCTGCCGGTCATTCTGCGGCAGCGGAAGGACATTCAGCGAACAATTCGGACAAACCCAGCCGATATGTGGCGGCTGTTTTCGAAGGATCGGCTCTTCGATCGGTTGCGTACGAGGATTCCTTGGACGGATACATGAGCAGCGTGGACAAGTCTTCCCTCTTTGACATTATCATCGTCAACTACAACAGTACGGATTATCTCTTCGAATGCCTGAGAACGGTTTTCGCAGCGCTGGGCGATCTGCCTGCAACCGTTTTCGTCGAAGACAATGCCTCCCAGGACCATCCGGAACGCATCCTCGAATCCTTCCCATCCGTTCGACTGCATTGCAATGCGCGAAACATTGGATTTGCGGCAGCCGTCAATCAGGCGATTCGCAGGGGGAGAGCACCTTATGTCGTGTTGCTGAATCCGGATTCTCTGATGGATCAGCGGTTCTTTCAAAACCTCATCCCCTTCATCGGATCCCATCCCGATGTCGGTGTCATCGGGCCGAGGATTCTGGATGGAGACGGATCCGTTCAGGGTTCTGCCCGAGCCTTCCCAACTCCTCTGACCGCTTTTTTCGGCCGAAAATCGCTCTTCACCCGACTTTTTCCGAACAATCGAATTACCAGTGCCAATGTGTTGACCAGTCGATGCGATGGAATCAATCCCATGTGCGTCGATTGGGTGTCGGGCGCGTGCATGATCGTCCGTCGCCAGGCGATCGATCGGGTCGGTCTTTTGGATGAGCGGTTTTTCATGTACTGGGAGGATGCCGACTGGTGCCGCAGGATGTGGGATGCCGGTTGGAAGGTGCTGTATTATCCCTTGTCTACGGTGGTGCATTATGTCGGGGTGAGCAGCGACCAACTGATGGTCCGCTCACTCTATGAATTCCACAAGAGCGTCTATCTGCTCTTCGACAAGTACAACAAGCCTTCCCCCTGGATTTTGAAGCCGCTCATCATGGCAGGCCTCTTCCTCCGGTTGTGTTTTGTAACCCTTTCCGGTTGCCTGCATTTGTGGGTCAGCCGTTCCCGGTGGGGATCCATACGCAACATCTCCAAGCAGCCGCGACGTGATGAACGAATTCGGGTGCTCCGCATGATCGCCCGCCTGAATATCGGGGGGCCCGCCATTCATGTTCATTTGCTCACGACCCGGATGAATCCAAGGATGTTTCAAACCCTTTTGGTGACGGGAAGCATCTCATCGCAGGAAGGGGACATGAGCTATCTGTTCGAAGACGACGACAACAAACCGCTCGTGATCCCCGAGCTGCAGCGGGACATCAGCCTGCTTCTCGATATTCAGGCGATGTTTCGGATTTTTCGGATTCTCAATCGGTTTCGTCCCCACATCGTCGATACCCATACGGCCAAGGCGGGATTCAGCGCCCGATTCGCCGTGCTCATCTACAACGTGCTTTTCCGCCAGCATGTATCGATCGTTCACACATTTCATGGTCACGTGTTCGAAGGATATTTCAGTAGAGCCAAATCCCGTATGTTCGTATGGATCGAACGGCAGATCGCTCGACTGACCAACGTGATTATCGCCATCAGTCCGATTCAGCGGCAGGAGCTGGTCGAGCGCTATCGGATCGCGCCGCCTTCGAAAGTGCGTACCATCGAGCTGGGTTTCGACCTGGCTCCTTTTATCCATTGCCGGGAAAAGGCAGGTATCTTTCGCAAGCAACTCGGCGTGGATGAGTGCACGGTTCTTGTCGGAATCGTGGGGAGGCTCGTTCCCATCAAGCACCATGAACTATTCCTCAGTGCAGCCGCCAGATTGAAAGCCCGATGGAGGGATCGCGATATCCGGTTTGTCATTGTGGGAGATGGGGAATGTAGAAGCGATCTCGAGCGAAGGGTTCGGCGGATGGGCCTTTCGGATCAAGTGGTTTTCAGCGGCTGGATCCGCGATATTCCAAGCGTATATGCCGATCTGGATATTCTGGCCCTGACCTCGTTGAACGAAGGAACCCCGTTTTCGATCATCGAGGCGATGGCTGCTCGGGTACCGGTGGTTGCAACCAGTGTCGGTGGCGTTCCGGATCTGCTGGGAATGCCGAGTGCACCGATTCCTGAAGGCGGGTTTGCGGTTTGTGATCGCGGCTTGCTGTGTAAAAGCGACGACCCCGAAGGATTTTGTCGGGCGCTGCAATTTGTCCTGAACGAAACGGAAGCAACCCGCGAACATCGCATATCGAATGCGAGGGATTACGCTGTTCGACGGTATTCGGAAGAACGTCTGCTGCGGGATATCGAGCGTCTATATCTTGAGTTGATGGGAAGAACCATCGATTCGAACGATTCCTGAGCGATGCCCAAACCGTCTTTGCTCCCTTCCGGTTCCCTTCCGGTTGAACCCTTCTCAGACGATTCGGGTGATCCGGAAACACCCGCATCTTCCGGGGGGCATCCGCTTTCCGAGATGACCTGGGTGGTCATCGGCCAACTCGGCCTTGCCGCAGGTTATGTGTTGGGCATCAAGATGCTCAGCATCGGTTTGGATGTTGCCGAATTCGGCCGATTTGCCCTCGGCCTGACACTCATCAATTTCATTCAGCTTGTCTTGTTCACCCCTTTGGCACAAGGCTTGATGCGATACTGGTCCGTATGCCGTGCCCAGGGAAGCCTCGGCGCCTTCCATTGGATTACGGCTGGATGGATGTCGAAGCTCATAGCGGTGGCTGTGTCGGCTGCTGCTCTTTTGGGGATCGGCTGCCTTGTTTTCGGCCAGATCCAATGGATCGGCATTCTGGGAGGATCCCTCATTGCCGGTGCACTCAGCGGGTGCGTCAACAGCGACATCGCCATTCTGAATGCAGCCAGAAACCGAAAGGCTGCTGCAGGGTTGACCATCGCTTCGGCCTGTTTGAAACCTCTTGTAGGGTATCTGTTTGCCGTGAGCCTGGTCCGGAACGCCACGTTGGCGCTGTTGGGGTACGGATCTGCTTCTCTAATCGTGATGATCGTCTCTCGAAAACAGGTACTGCAAGGAAAACCGGAATCCGATTTACGGACGGATACCCCTTCCGATCACCTCGAATTGTCCCGCCGGATGCTGAATTATTCCTGGCCATTTCTACCGATCGGTGTTTTCTCGTGGGTTCAGCAGTCTGCGGACCGATGGGCCCTTCAGGCCGTCATAGGGGCTGAGGCTGTCGGGCGATTTGCCGTTGTATCCCAACTGGCCTTCTATCCAATGGTGTTTCTGGCTGGTGTACTACAGCTGTTTTTTATGCCCATCGCATATGCTCAAGCCGAAACGCATCCTGAAAATGCCCGGAATGCCTGGCGCGTGCTGTATCGGATGGCAGGCATTTATCTGGTGCTTGCAGCCCTGATCGTGGGGGTGTTTCAGGGGTTCTCGGAACCGCTGGTGCTCTTGATCAGTCGATCGGCCTATGCCGGATATCACGGTTTGCTTGCGGGTATGGGTATCGGCTGGGGCCTGTACTATCTGGGTGTCATGCTTTCCGGTTTTGGTTTCGTTTTAAAGGAGTCCCGAGTCTACCTCTCGGCCGGTTTTGGATCGGCCTTGGTTGCGGCAGCGGGTTGCATGTTGGGTGCTTGGGCATATGGCCCCAAGGGCGTGGTGGCAAGCCTCTGGTTGAGTGGAGGGCTGTATGCCCTTTGGAATGGCTGGATCGCTTACCGCCTCATCCATGATGGTCTCGCAAAAAGTCAGTGAATCTGCAGCATCAAAAGGCGTGCCAGCCCCCATGCTCAGACCTGGAAATCCCCCAAAGTCAGAGGTTGAAGGACTTTTGCGAGTCCATCATCCATAGCTCACGTTCATGGATTCCTCCCGCCGTAGGCGGATAAACAGCATGGCTGCAACGGCATAAACGATCAAGGCAGTCAGCAGCGTCCAGCGGAAACCGACACCGATGGCAAGAACTACGCTGATCAAACCGCCGATGACGGTAAAAAAGCCGTTCATCGCCCATACCCATGCGATGGCGCCTGAATGACGGTTGCGGATGGCCAGAATTCCCAATGGGAAGGGCATTCCCATGAAGAAACCGAGCGGAAGAATGAGCAGAAAGGAGATGCTGACTCTCAGCCATGTCGGTTCTGCCAGCAGCAAACGAAAGAGGGCGTTGTGCATCGCCAATAGCACCAATCCCCAGATGAGAATGCCCCAAAAGGGAATTGGCCACCGATGGTCGGGTCGGACACCGATCCGTCCGGAAAGGTAGCTTCCCGAACCGGCGCCTGCCAGAAGGGAAAAGACCACCGTCGAGTAAGTATACAGGGGATAGCCGATGACTTTCATGAACAATTGGATGAACATGAGCTCGATCAGAATGAAACCGGCGCCCAAACAGGAGAAATAAGCGAGCGTAAAACCTTTTCCAGGCCAGGGGGTGCGTCCGACCTGAGAAAACAGCAGCGGAACGAATAGAAAAACGATGGCAAACAGAATGGACGCCGTTCCGGTTACCAGCAGATGGATCCAATCCATGGGGATTCCCTTGGAGGTCAATTGTTCGTTCAAGAGCATGGCCGTCGACAGGTTAAGGAAAGTTTTCGGATCAGGGGCCAACTTCCGGGCGTATTTTCGGAGAAAGCCGAAATAGGGCTTATCGTCCGTTGGCGGGTCGATCCGAAAAGGAATACTGTCAAGCAGTTGCTGCGAAAGATTTCCTGAATAAAATTCGGGAGTCAGAAAACTCCTTTCCGGAGCGAGTGGATTTTCGACGAGGGCTCTGTTCCCTTGAAAGAAGCGATTTGCTTCGTCGAGTTCTTCCGGAGTCCAGGGGCTCATCTTGATGAGAATGGTGGGCAGGTTGTCTTGAACGCCGGGCGCTTCGTAAACGGCAACATGCCGTTGGAAATCGGTTCTGCCGGACAGCTTCCATCCAAGGGCTGCAGTCGTGATGATTCGTGGATAGATGTGATGGTTGATGTGAAGAATGCCGTTCGGTGACAGATGATCGAAATAGTCTTTGTACGCTTCCGCTGTTTGGAGATAATTCGATTCGAGGGCACCGTTTCCGGCGGCAATGCTGGAACTCGTATGGTTGCTGAAAATCTGGATGATGTCATAGGGAACTTGGACGGTTCGCAGATAGCTTCTGCCCTCCCCGGTCCGGGCGTTCACCCGAGGATCGTTGAAAATAAAACCGGCATATCGGGCATAGGTTTCCTTGCCCAGCTTGACCACCGTGTCGACCAGTTCAATCGCATCGATATGACCTGCACCGTACATCAATGCCGCCCGGGTTTCCTGACCGCCTGCGCTTCCGATCACCAGCACCCGCTGATTCGAATCCCGTTTCAAATAATGGGAGATTAGTACCATCCTTTCCCAGAAATGCCTGTAGGCACCTTCGGGCATCCCCTGGCGGATGTCCTTGTGGTTACCGTCGAATGGATAGATATAGCTGGTTTGAGTGCCTCCGTCGTAGGCAATCCATTTCTTGGTTCCCATATCGATGACGTCGATTTTCGAGATGGGATCCCATACCGTGATTTCCCTTCTTTCTCGATCTTTCAAGATCTGAATGCCTCGTTTGGAGGCATGTTCCTGAAAGTCGATGTAATTTGGACGTTTCGCTATTGGTATCAGAACCAGTAGAACAGCTACACCGATAGCCGCCAGGAGAATGGTTCTTCGCCCCATGAAACAGCCTGCAGCGATGAAGCAGAGACCGCAGGCGAGAAAGAGAATGCCTCCGGGGCCGATCTTGGGCAGGATGGGGATCAAGGCGATGCATCCCAAGGCCGCCCCGCTGAGATCCCAAAAATACAGGGACTGGATTTTATCGGAAAAGGCACTGAAAACCGTTGAAAAGATCATGCCCGCGCAGAAAAAGGGAAGGGCGAGCGTTGCATAGATGCACAGGGCATATAAAAGCCCTTGGATCGGCTGATCGAAAATGTTGGCGGAAAACGTTGACAGTCCATTCAAGATCGGCAGGATCATCAACGTGGCTATGCCATAGAAAACCGCCCAAAGGGCGATCGTTCGATTTGGAGATGCATTCGTTGAAAGGGGTTTGATGGTCGAAATGACTCCGGCAAGTCCCATGCAGAACATGGCACACGTAATGACCATGTACGAAAGGTTGCTGGTCCATATGACATCGAATACTCGGATGAGGGTCAACTCGTCCATCAGGGTGGTGAAAGCGATCAGCATTAAACCAATAGAAACGAAAGACATGGATTTTTCCTTATATCCCAAGTTCATTTGAAGACGCATTTTGCTTGAAACATCGGAGCTTTTGGCATAGATCGGTGACGAATTCAAGTAGTTTTGGGGAGCAATGTCGTTCGGAGAAGGGGAAGGCATCCTGGTGTATAATCGATCTATGGCGAACATGCCAGGTTCAACCCGGATGCATTTCGTTGAATGTTCAAGCAAGGAGCTCGATGAACCATGGTTATGCTGCTTCATGACAACCTGAAGACCTTGTCGACGTTGCGGGAAGAGGCCCTTCGCGGGGGCGGAGACAAGCGGATCGACGATCAGCACCGGCGGGGAAAACTCACGGCGCGGGAGCGGATCGATTTGCTGCTCGACGAGGAAAGTTTCGAGGAATTCGATATCCTTAAAACCGGAAGAGGTGATGCCCTCGGCGGTGACCGGCCGTATCTCAGTGACGGGGTCATCACAGGACACGGGACAATCGACGGCAGGGAGGTGTTCGTTTTCAGCCAGGATTTTACCGTGATCGGCGGCTCTCTCGGTGAGGCTCACTCCCAAAAAATCGCCAAGGTGATGGATCACGCCGTTCGGGTGGGATGCCCCATCATCGGGTTGAACGACTCGGGTGGGGCTCGCATCCAGGAAGGGGTCGATGCCCTTGCGGCCTACGGCGAGATTTTCCATCGCAATGTCGAAGCAAGCGGTGTGGTGCCGCAGATTTCATGCATCATGGGGCCGTGTGCAGGGGGAGCGGTCTATAGCCCGGCCATGACGGATTTCACCTTCATGGTGCAGCAGACGAGCAACATGTTCGTCACCGGTCCCAACGTGGTCAAAACCGTCATCCATCAGGACATTACCTCGGAAGAGCTGGGCGGTGCCGATGTTCATGGGGCGGTCAGTGGGGTGGCTCATTTCGTCCTGCCGAACGATATCCTGTGCCTGCGGGAGGTGCGGCGGCTCATCAGCTACCTGCCTTCGAACAACCGGCAGCGGGCTCCCTTTCTCGATCTACGGGATCCGCCCTGGCGAACGGATCCGGCGCTCGATTATCTGGTGCCCTCCAACCCGAACCAGACCTATGACATGAATGTCCTCATTTACAGCATTCTGGACGGTGCGGAATTTCTGGAAGTTCATGCCGATTTCGCCAGAAACATCATTTGTGGGTTCGGACGGCTCGGGGGGCAGACCATCGGGCTTGTGGCCAATCAACCGGCCGTTCTGGCGGGGGTTCTCGACAACAACGCCTCGGTAAAGGCGGCACGGTTCGTGCGTTTCTGTGATGCCTTCAATATCCCCCTTATCTGCCTGGTCGATGTGCCCGGCTTCATGCCGGGGCCGGAGCAGGAGCACGGGGGCATCATCCGCCATGGGGCAAAGCTTCTCTATGCCTTCATCGAAGCGACGGTACCCCGGATTACCGTCATCATTCGCAAAGCCTATGGGGGAGCGTATATCGTTATGAATTCCAAACATATCCATGCGGACATCAACTATGCCTGGCCGACGGCGGAGATTGCCGTTATGGGCCCGCGAGGTGCTGCGGAAGTCATCTATCGACGGGAAATTCAGGAAGCCGCCGATCCGGATGCCGTGTTGAGCGAGAAGATGGAGCACTATCGGAAGACCTTCGTGAATCCGTTTCTGGCGGCAAAACGAGGGTATATCGATGATGTCATCTTTCCGCGCGACACCCGGCATCGGCTGATCCGGACACTCCAGGTTCTGGAAGGAAAAACCACCAAACGGCCGGACTGCAAGCACGGCAACATCCCCCTGTGAGGCACACCGACCATGTTCACGAAAATACTCATTGCCAATCGCGGCGAAATCGCCGTCCGTATCATGAGAACCTGTGCCCGATTGGGCATTCGGACCGTTGCGGTCTACAGTGATATCGATGCCAGAAGTCTGCATGTCCGGTTTGCGGATGAAGCCTATGCGATAGGGCCGGCACGGGCAACGGAATCCTATCTGGTGAAGGAAAGACTGATTGATGTCGCCGCATCCTGCGGTGTCCAGGCCATTCATCCGGGATACGGCTTTCTGTCCGAAAACGCCGAGTTTGCGGAAATGGTGGCGGAAGCCGGTATGGTCTTCATCGGTCCTCCGGCCGATGCCATTAGGAAGCTCGGCGACAAGATCGCATCGAAATCGCTGGCTGAAAAAGCCGGCGTGACGGTGGTTCCGGGTCGGATCGGCGCCGTTCGGGATGCGGATGAAGCCATTGGCATTGCAACGGAAATCGGGTTTCCCGTCCTCTTGAAACCGGCGGCAGGAGGCGGCGGCAAGGGGATGCGTATCGTATACGAACCGGGGCAGATGGCTTCGGCACTGCAGAGTTGCATTCAGGAAACCCAGAAGGCCTTTGCAGACAACCAGATCTTCATCGAACGCTATGTCGAAAATCCTAGACATATCGAGATTCAGGTACTGGCCGATCGGTACGGGAATGTGCTCTCTATCGGAGAGCGGGAATGCAGCATTCAGAGACGCTACCAGAAGATCGTCGAAGAAAGTCCATCGGTTGCGGTCAGTGAAGCGTTGCGCGAGCGCATGGGGCGGATGGCCTGCAACCTGGCCCGGGAAGCCGGATACACGAACGCCGGAACGGTCGAATTCATCATGGCCCCCGATGGTTCGGTCTATTTTTTGGAGATGAACACGCGGCTTCAGGTGGAACACCCGGTAACGGAAATGGTCTCGGGGCTCGATCTGGTGGAGCTTCAGCTGAAAATCGCCTATGGGGAGCCGCTTTCGTTGCGGCAGGAGGATATCCAGCTGACGGGACATGCCATCGAAGCCCGCATCTGTGCCGAAGATCCGGCACGCAATTTTCTACCGGCTACGGGCATGATCACCCGCTATGCGGAGCCTCGGGGCCGCAACGTCCGGGTGGATTCCGGGGTGGAAGCGGGAAGTCTCGTCAGTGTCTACTATGATTCTCTGCTGGCCAAGGTCATCAGCTGGGGAACGAACCGGGAGGAAGCCAGAAACAGCCTCGTGGATGCGCTCAACGGGTACCACATCGAAGGGGTGACGACGAACGTTGATTTTGTCAACCGCATTTTGACCCACCCTGAATTTATGGGGGGAAACCTGACGACCGGATTTATCGCCGAGCATTTTGACGGGGATCGGTCGAAACTTCCCGAGAACCGAGAGCATCTGCGCATAATGGCAGCCGTGGCAGCCCTTCTTTACGATGCCCGGCAGCGATCGGTCCGGGAATCGCTTCGTCCAATGGCCGCTCACGTAGGGCCGGGAATCAAGCCGAAGGCATGGAACGAATACTGGACTCAGTGTAGTCAAGACCATTTCTCTGTGCGGGTTCAGGGAAATCCGGAGACCCGAAACTGGGTGATTTGGGTGGATGACCATCCCTATCAGATCGTGACTCCGGAATTCGAATTTTACAGAAGACGGATCCGGGTGACGATCAATGGCCGAAAACAGCGCTTCCGGCTTCAATTCGACGGGAGCCATTTCACGCGAGTAGCCTTCTGCGGTATTGTCCGGGAATTTGAAATCTACACCCCGAAGGAATGGGAACTGACCCGATACATGCCGCGCTCCGAGAAGCGGTCCAAGGACAATGTCCTGGTCTGTCCGATGCCGGGACTGGTGGTGGATGTACTGGTGAAGCCTGGAGATCGGGTGTTCAGGGGGCAGGAGCTGGTCATCGTCGAATCTATGAAAATGGAAAGCGGCGTGGCTTCCCCCTGCGATGGAGAAGTGAAGGACATCCAGGTCGCCAAGGGCCAGCCCGTCGATACGGGAGATGTCCTCATCACCTTTTTGCTCTGAAAATGGATGGCCTTGGAACAGGTCAGTGAATCTTGTTGGACTCCCAAAAAGTCCAACAGATGGACGGCTTCGCAAAAAGGTCGGATGCAGTACGACACGGCATCCGGCCTTTTGGGAAGCCGTCAATGGTCAGGGAGGGACGATCGAAAAAACCAAGGAAAATTTGCTGCAAGCCATTGAATTAATCTTGGAGGATCGAAAGGCCGATTTTCTGCGTGGTATCCCGGAGGATGCCATCCAGGATACGGTGATGGTTGGATGAAACGGCGGCTATATCCTCAGCGAAGCGCCATAGCCTTTTCCGGGCACATTTCCTGGCAGCAGAAACAGCGGATACAGAGATCCCGATCGACGACGGGAAGCTCTCCGACAAGGGAAAGCGCCGATGCCGGGCACTGATCGACGCACGTGCCGCAGCCGGTGCAGCGTTCAGGGTCGGCCTGGGGTGTCAGTTCCGTTGGCCTGTGAAGCATCTGCTGAATGGCCGGGTTCTGGATGTTTGCTTCCCCGCCGAGCGGGGGCAGTTTGAAATCCGGCAGCCGTTTCAGCTCACCGATCACCTCGATCGTATCGAGATCGAAATCGCCCAGCCCAAGCGCCTTGGCCTTGCGCAGAAATCCGAGTTTGGCCGGGTCGCACCCCATCATCGTCGCGATAACTCCATCCAGGGCCACGGCATTGTCGGAGGCCAGGATCACGCCGATATCCCGCAGCTCCGTCGATGCAGGGCCGTTGCCTTCCATGCCGACGACTGCATCTACAATGAAGAGATCCGGAATCCGGATGCGAAATACGTCCACGATGAGCTCGTGAAAACGGGCCGGATTGCCGGCTGCCTTGTGCAGTTGGGCTTTTTGCGCTCCCGGCAGTATCCCGTAGCTGTTCTTGATCGCCCCGGTGATGACCGTAAGCCCATGTGTTTTGAATTTGGGAAGGCTGATCACGATATCCGCATCGAGAACGGCCCTTGATACGCTGACGCTTTGCCGGTATTCCGGGTTGAACGGGACGGGTACAGCATCCGTGCCGATGTTTCGGTAATAGCTCCCGGCTGCCTGCATCAGTCCGGTTTGCCGGAAACTTTCTTCGTTTGCCCCATAGCTGACGACACCTGGATTGTCGCCGACGATGATGGATGCCGGTTCCAGGGATTCGACCATCCGGATGACTGCAGATAAAACGGCCGGATGGGTGACGATGGCTTCCTCAGCCCTGGATGACCGCAGGACGTTGGGCTTGATGAACACCTTCTTGCCCTTCAGTTCCAATGGAAAGAGTTCAAGAGCCCTTCGGACGGCCGGCTCCACGTCCGCATAGGTTTTTGCCGGATGGATCATGACAGTTGACATGGTTCTCCTGCCTTGTCGTTGTTGCGGTTCGTTTTTCGGTTTCCAAGGTCTTCATTCCATCGCATGATGAATGGCATAGGCCAGCTCGAAGATTTCTTCACCGACCCGGAGGCTTTCGGCAATTCCTCTTGAATAGATAAACTCGGGTCCCCGCATGTTCACCAGAATATCGAGATCCTGTAGATACCTCAGAAAAAGTTCCGGATCCTTTCCATCGTTCCGGGCCTGGCCGGACAGCGCCTCATCGATCCGCTTCCGGATGCGATCCCGCTCCTTTTCCGCCACACGAGCCAGGATGCCGTTCAGCAACTCCTCATATGCCATCATGTCTTTGCCTTTTCCATAGCTGTTACTTCGTTCTGAATTATTGATGGAATCACAAAAAGCCCACAAGTCTCATCCGAGTCGCATGGGAGGAGACACGCCTTTTTCGTTGCATCGGATAAACTCAGCCGTCCGAGCTCGTAAGGGCCGGGCATGTGGCCAGACTTCAACGATGGGGCATTTGGAATACAACAGACTGTTATTACAACAGATATGGACTGAATGCGCATGCCCGGCCCAACGATCTCCGGCGGCTTCAAACAAGTATCCGATG
>CAZJXF010000099.1:0-12738 GCA_964549995.1 uncultured Desulfatirhabdium sp.
CAATTGACCGTGATCATTTCCCGATGCGCCCTGCTGCTGGATTCATGAACGATGTGGGCGAGAATCTCCTTGCCCGTTCCGGTTTCTCCGGTGATCAGCACCGTTGCATCGGTTTTGGCCACCTGGCGGGCCTGCTCCAGCAGACGTTGAATGGCTTCGCTCTGTCCGACGAAGAGCAGATGTCCCGGTATCCGAGCCTGCCGTTGTTTGAGATAGCGGTTTTCCAGCTCGAGCTGTCTTCGAAGCCGTTCGTTTTCCCGAAGGGCGGTTTCCAGTTCCCGATGGGTCTGTTTTCGCTTCTCGATTTCCTGCTGGAGGCTTTCGTTGGTCAGCCGAAGAGATCGGGTCTGTTCCGCAACCTGTTGCTCCAGATTCCGATTCATCCAGCGTACTTGACGTTCGCTGCGCGCCGTGCGGACATACGCCTTTATCATGGCGGCGAATTCCTGGCGCTCGACGGGTCTGCGGATGTAGCCGTCTGCACCTGCGGAAAACCCGTCCACGGCATCCGCCGCAGACTTCCGCATGGCGGAGATCAGCACGACAAAGGTTTCCCCCAGTTCCGGATCGCTTTTAATGCTGCGGCACAACTGCCTCCCATCTCCATCGGGAAGCATGACATCGAGCAGAACGACGAGGGGACGGTCGGTTTCGATCCGTCTTCGGGCCGCAGCACAGGAATCGGCCTCCACGATGGAAAGACCGAGGGATTCGAGAATTCTGCGGTCCGCCTGCCGAACGAGGGGATCGTCATCCACCAGCAGAATCGTATCCAGGGCTTCGACGGCCATCGGCATCCTACCGTTGCTGTCGGGACATGTCTGCGGGATTCGAATGCAAAGGCAACCGAATCTCGAACGTACTCCCTTTTCCGAGCTCGCTCGTCACGGAAATCGTTCCCTGATGCTGCTCCACGATTTTGCGGCTGATGGCAAGCCCAAGCCCGATGCTTCGTTCTCCGGCCGACTTGCGGGCGCTGGATTTGCCATAAGCCTGGAACAGATGTTGAATCTCTTCCGATGGAATACCCGGCCCCTGATCGGCGATTCGGATCCAGTACTGCCGATCATCCAAACCGGTCGTGACCTCGATCCTGCTTGCCGGAGGCGAGTATTCGACGGCATTGGCCAGAACGTTCATGACCACCTGCTCGATCTTGGAGACATCGAGCATCAGAGCAGGCGATTCGGCAGGAGACGTGAGGTCAATGGTGATGTTTTTCCGGCGTGCCGCCAAAGACACCATGGTCAGCGCATGGTCCAGGACGGTTTGAATCGGTTCCAGGGTATATTCCAGGTCGAAGCGGCCGGAGTCGATCAGTGCCGCATCGAGGAAATTGTCGATGATCCGTTTCATGAATCGGGCGGATGTCTGGATCGTTTGCAGAAAACCGGCTTGTTCGGCCGTCATGACCGATGAAAGCTCTTCGTCCAAAAAATCGGCATAGGCCATGACGATTCCGACCGGCTTGCGAAGATCGTGAGCAGCCATTCCCAGAAATTGGTTTTTCAGATCGTTCAGGTGTTTGAGCTCGGCGTTCGCTTTCTGCAAAGCCCGGGTCATGTTGCTCAATTCCTGATTGAGCGTGATGATTTCGGTTTTGAGCCGTTCCTGCTCCTCGAGGGCGATGCTGCCGACCATCACGACACCGGTTTCGATGGCATGGAAGGTACAGGCGAAGCTCTGAGGGAAGCGATCCTTCGTGACGATGTGAACCAGATGAACCTTGTCGGGGGAATCGGCAGCCATCCGCTGCGGATCCATCCGGTTCTCGAAATCGACGACAAGATCGCCGAACGCCTTTCCTTCGAGCGGTTGACCGATCAGGGTTGTAGAAAAGGCATTGGCGAAAACGATGCGGTTCTCCCGGTCCATCACCCAGAGAAGAAGCGAGGCACGACGGCAGACTTCTTCATGGAGGATCCATTCGATCGAATTGGGCTTCATGTCGGGTCATACCTTTTTCGGTTGCATGTTGCAGGCCAACCATCGCTGTTTGGCGAGCCCATCCGTCTTGACGGCTTCGCAAAACGCTTCAACGTCTCATCCGAGTCGCATGGACGAGCTCGAAAATGCAGATTCCTTCCGCTTTTATTCTGACTTCTGACTTCTGACTTCTGACTCCTGACTCCTGACTCCTGACTCCTTGCGCATTCATCCGTCTTTCTTCGAAAACGGTCCCAGCGCATCGATATCGTACAGAGATCCACAGACAGGGATATCCGGGTATCGTTCGACAAACGCCGCCTTGCACCATTGGAAAGCCTGACCGCCGACCAGCATCCCGAAATTACCGCCAAGTCGCCGCAGCGCCTCGATGGCCTTCTCGAGCTGGGGCATGTTGAAATAGACACTGAGAGAGAGGGCTACCCAGTTCGGTCGCTTTTCCTTCACCAAGTCCACGAGATCTGCGATCGGCGTATTGGCCCCCAGAAAATACGTGTTCCATCCCCGGAGTTCCAGGATATCGGCCACCATCTTTCCGCCGATCTGGTGGTATTCATTGGCGACACAGGAAACGACGATGGAGCGTTCTTTGCGTTCGGGGATGAACAAGGTGGGGTAGAGGACAGCCATCAGGTATTCGGTGATGGCCGTGGCCATGTGTTCGACGGCGACCGAGATGCGGTTCTGCTCCCACAGCGATCCGATTTCGTAGAGAGACCGCTGGAAGAGATGGACGTAAATGTCCTGCAACGGAACATGTTCATGCTGCAATTCGAGAACGATGTTTCGGCAGGCACGCCGCTGCCCTGCAAGCAGGGCTTCCATATAGGATCGGTATCGGGTTTCATCGATCATGATGCCCTCCGTATCCGCCCGTTGGATCGATCGCTTCCAACAAAATCCCCGTCAACCGGGTCGCCGGAAAAGCCCTGGTGTGTCGTACAACACCTCAGGCAGGCGGCACACCCGTTCTGCAACAGAACAGCATCGTTCGCCTGTCTGCATCGACACCGGAAAGCTGCGGCGGGTTCGGGCGAGATCGTAACGCATTCAAGATGTCTTGCGGGGAACGGCCTTCGATGACATACGCATCGAGCAGCATCGACGTGTTTTTCGAGATCGCCATATCCCGGGGTGACTCATGGACTCCAAGAAGCCTGAAAAACATTTCAGATGCTTGTTGGGGGTCTTCCTGCCAGGACAGGGTCATCTTCGTCGGTCCGATATCCGGAACCGCTTCGATCAGGGATTCCATGACCAAACGGCTTGTGGTCAACCACACATTGGGCAGTTCGGGTTCCTGAAGCGCCAGAAGCGCCCAGGCCCGAAGCCGCTCTTCCGGATGGTCCGGTTCCGTATCTCCTGCCGTGACTCCGGGAAACCCACTCATCGGCAGCTCATCCGGATCCGGATCTTCCCCGATCAACTTTCGGAAAACGGATGCTTCAAGGTGTTCCACCCGTTTCAATTCTGCTTCGACGGCTGCCTTTTGTCTGTCGAGTTCTTCCGCCAAATGCAGAAAGACGAGGGCATCGAGAAGTGGATCCTTCATCGACGCTTCGGATTCCTGCCGACCGTATCGCAGAATCTCCCCCCGGATGTGGGCGCTCATGGCTTCCGCGTCGGATGACACGTATGCCGCCGCCTTCAGGAAAGCCATATCCTGTTGCCGTGGATGCGCTTCCATCCACTTCTTGCAGGCCTCGATCCGCTGCTGCAAGACTTCTTCCATTTCCGCAACCGGGCAGTTCGGTGACACCCATCCCTGGCGCTCGAGCCGGGCGATGTCTTCTCGCAAGCGACCGGTGGTCTGCAACAGCATCAGCGGCGAACCGAACCAGGCGGACAATTCCCTTGCCCGATCCTCAGCCATCCAGGTAAAGGGAAACAGAACCCCATGAGCGTTTGACATTCTCGCCTCGTTTTTCATGCGTCGATTTTATCATCTCGGACCATGACCCCCCGGGCCGTCAGGATATCCCGGAGGTGATCCGCCGTCTTCCAATCTTTCCGCAGCCGGGCCTGCCGTCGCTGCTCGATCAGGGAGGCCACTTCCGGATCGGTTTCCGGTTCCTCGAAGTCCATCACCCCGAGAACACCGTCGATCTGTTGAAGAACCTGAAGGAGTTTTTCGGCCGAAGCCCGGTCAATCCGGTTTTCGGTAATCCGACGGTTGATTGTCTTGATGTGGGTGAACAGGCCGGCCAGGGCGGCGGCGATATTGAGATCGTCGTCCATCGCTTTGTTGAAATCGGTTTTGAGGTCATAGACCAGCTGATCGGCATCCCCGTTGCGTTTTCCGGCTTCCCCGCCGATTCCCCGAAGCGCCTGAATACAGGCCTGAATGCGTTGCAGGGCCGTTCGCGCATAGGCAAGCCGTTCCGCCGAATAGACGAGCGGCTTGCGGTAGTGGGTGGACAACAGCCAAAACCGGATTTCGGAAGCCCGGTAGCCCAAATCCACCAGCTGCTGCAGGAAAATCCCTTCCTTCGGTATCTCTCCGGACCCCGCCTCCGAGGGCCGAACTCCGTCGCAATGCAACCAGTATCGGGCCAGAGGCTTGCCGCTAAGCCCGGCTGCGATGGCCATTTCGTTTTCGTGATGGGGAAAGGCCAGTTCCCGTGATCCGACATAGATATCGAACCCCGGTCCCAGATGCTTCAGGGCCATGGTCACCCCTTGCAAGTGCCAGGAAGGCCGGACGTTTCCCCAGGACGTCTTGACGTAGATCCCCCGTTTCAAATCGCTCAATCGGGCCCGCTTGAAGAGGGCGAAGTCTCTCGGGTTGTCCTTTTCGTATTCTTCGAGATCCACCGTCGCACCCGGACGGATCTTCTCCAGATCGACCCTGGAAAAGCGCCCGTAATCGGCATGACGAGAGACATCGAAATAGAGGGAATGCAGTTTTTCGTAGGCATACCCTTTCTGGGCGAGTTTTTCCGCAGCCCGGATCATGTCTTCGATATGATCGGCGGCCTTGGGATAGGCTTCGGCCGGTCGGATGCCGAGAAAGCCGAGGTCGTTGCGGAACCGGTCGATATACCGCTGGGTGAACCGTTCCAGCGGTTCGCCTGCAGCCAAGGACCCGTCGATGGTTTTGTCGTCGAGATCGGTGATATGCACGACGTGCTGAACGGCATATCCCCGGAATTCCAGATAGCGTCGCAACAGATCGGCGACGACGAACCGGCGGCATTCGGAGATGTCGATCGGCCGGTAGACGGTGGGCCCCGTCGTGAACATGCCGACCTTCTGGGGAGATGCGGACAGGAACTCCTCTTTCCTGCGGGTGGTGGCATTGTAAAGGACCATGTCGATCTTCTCCCGGATGGAAAACAGAGAAGTGCTCAAATAGCGCTCTCCGCTGTCGGGAAAGATGACGACAATCAGCCCGGATTCCATCTCCAGGGCCTGTTTGTAGGCCACGGCCATGGCCGCCCCGCTGCTCATGCCGACGAACATCCCCTCTTCCCGGGCCAGCCTCCGGGTCATTTCGAAGGCTTCTTCGTCATCGACATTGATTTTCACATCCAGAAGCCGCTTGTCGAAAATGCCGGGCTGATAAGCCTCCTTCATGTTCTTCAGACCCTGAATCTTGTGGCCCAGATACGGCTCCACACCAACGATCCGGATGGCCGGATTGAATTCCTTGAGCCTTCGGGACATGCCCATCAGGGTTCCGGACGTCCCCATGGTCGCCACCAGCATCGTGATGCGCCCCTCGGTCTGGTTCCAGACCTCGACAGCCGTTCCATCGTAGTGGGCCATCCAGTTGGCCGGGTTGTTGTATTGATCGGCCATGAAATAGGCATCCGGATTTTCCCGAGCCAGCCGGTACACCTCCTCGATGGCCCCATCCGTGCCGAGATGCCCCGGTGTGAGAAGGATTTCGGCCCCCCGCGCCTTCAGGATTTTCTGGCGCTCCACGCTGACGGCTTCAGACATGGTCAGAAGCAGCTTGTATCCCTTGACCGAACACACCAGAGCCAACCCGATTCCCGTGTTGCCGCTGGTGGCCTCGATGACGGTTTTTCCCGGCGTGAGTGCGCCGCTTTTCTCCCCTTCCTCGATCATACGAAGGGCCGGCCGATCCTTGATGGATCCGCCCGGATTGAAATATTCGAGTTTGGCGAAGATACGGACCCGGGGGTTGGGATTGAGCTTCCGGATCTCGATGAGGGGGGTATTGCCGATGGTATCGAGAATGGTATTCGTCATGGCGCGCTACGATTGGGAAGGATGGTTGAGAAGCCGGTTCACCTCGTCTCGGACGATCGCCTGGATTTCCTCCATGGATCGGGTGGCATCGACGATCGTAAACCGCTCCGGATGCCGCCGAGCCACGGTCAAGTATCCGCTTCGGACCTTTTCATGAAATTCGACGGCTTCCTGTTCGAATCGGCTCTCCCGCTCGCTTCGCTCCCCGCCGTCGAGGGCCCGTTGGGCGCGAGAAAGTCCTTCGGCAACCGGAAGATCCAACAGAAAGGTCCGATCCGGATCGACTCCGCCGCACAACAACCGATGCAGCTCGAGGATCCGATTTGGATCGATGCCCCGCGCATATCCCTGATAAACGAGGGTGGCATCGGCATACCGGTCCGAAATCACGATCTTTCCGGACGCGAGGGCAGGCAGGATCAGGGTCTTCAGGTGTTGCACCCGATCGGCCAGGTACAGGAGCAGTTCCGCATCCGCAACGAGGCCCCGGGAGGCCGGATCGAGCAGCAGGGATCGTATGCGAGCACCGATCGGCGTTGCGCCGGGCTCTCGGGTGATGACACAGGGAACCCCGCGCTGCGTCAGCCATTCGGCCAGGCGTCGGATCTGGGTGGACTTCCCCGATCCTTCGATGCCTTCAAAGGTGATAAACATAGCCCTCCCCTGCGAATCGGATGAGACTTTTGGACTTTTTGCGAGCCCGTCGCGTTGGATGGGCTCGCAAAAAGTCCGTGAGTCTCCAGCGAGCCGCATGGGGGCGGGTACCCCTTTTTCGCTGCATCGGAAAAACTCAGCCGCCCGATCTCGTAAGGGCCGGGCATGGTGCCAGACGCTCCAGGAGAGAGCATCTCATTGAAATAGCAAGCTTTTCAAACACAAGCCGAAGTGTTTTGCATGCCCGGCCCAACGAGCTCCGGCGGCTTCAAACAAGTTTCCGCTGCAGCATCAAAAGGCGTACCCGCCCCCATGCTTAGGCCCGGAAAACCCCAAAATCGGGAGTAGATCAACTTTTTGCGAAGCCGTCACGCTTGCCTCACCACCGCTTCGCTCAACCGAATGAATTCGGTGACATCGAGGGTCTCGGCCCTTCGGAGCGGATCGATGCCGATACCCTCCAGCAGGTTTTCGATCCGCCTGCCGTCCCATCCGGGAAGCCCGGCCAAGAGACTGTTTTTCAAGGTCTTCCGGCGATTGCCGAACGCAGCCCGCACCACCCGGACCAGAGCCGTTTCATCCGATACCGGATAGGGCTCCGGTTTGGGAAAACGGATATCGACGACTTCGGAATCGACTTTCGGCCTGGGATAGAAGCTTTCGGCGGAGACCGACAGAATGGGGGTGACGGTTGCACAGAACGCCAGAAGCACCGTCAGCCTGCCGTAGTCCCTGCCGCCGGGTTTCGCCCGAAGCCTGTCGGCAAGCTCCTTCTGAAACATGAGAACGGCCCGGTCGATCCGACCACGGTGTTCCACCAGCCGCACGACGACCGACGAGGAAATATTGTAGGGCAAATTCCCGAAGATCACAACCCGATTCGAGCCTGCCCCTTGGGTCGCTTCATCGATCAGCTCTTCCCAGTCACACTGCAGAATATCGGCCTTATGGAGGATGACGTTCGATACCCCGGTTTCGGAAAGCCGCTTGCCCAGTGCAGCGGCAATCCCGGCATCCTTTTCCACGGCAAGGACCCGATGGACGGTTTCGGCCAAAGGAAAGGTCAAACTTCCCAGCCCCGGCCCGATTTCAAGAACGATATCTTCGGATCCGATGCCGCTTTTCTCCACGATCGAGTGGGCGATCGCCGGATTTCGCAGAAAGTTCTGTCCAAGGGCCTTGTTGGCCTGAAGGCCTTCGGTTCTGAGCCAAGTGTGGGGAGAGATCATGGAAGTGTGCCGGGGGATCATTCCTTGGACTTTTTGAGCAGACGAATGAGCTCGTCCACCGATTTTCCGCCGGGTGCCGTGGCCATCGGATTGATGGATAGAAGCTTTTCCCACACCGCAATCGCACCGGGGATGTCGTTCTTGTCGTGCATGAGAACGATCCCCTTGTTGAACAAGGAAGGCTCGTGCTTCGGATCGATGGATGCGGCCTTGTCGAAGGCTGCAATCGCCATATCGAACTGGCCTGTCCTGCGGTACATCACCCCGAGGTCGGTCCAGACATTTGCATTGTTGTCGTCGATCTTCAATGCCGTTTCATAGGCAGCAATAGCCTTTTCAGGCAGATCGGCGTCGAAACAGGCATTCCCGAGCCGGACCCATCCTGCGGCATCCTGTGGATTTCGGTTTGCCTCAGCCTCGAGAGCGGCAATGTCTTCCTTGACTTGGGGAGCGATGGGCATCTTGGATGCCGTAGGCATCGGTTCCCGTGAAGAAGTCTTATAGACGGTTAGAAGAACACCGGCCAAAAAACCGGCCGCAAACATGGCCGCTGCAATCCAGACGACGGTTTGGCGTTTGACGGTGGCCTCGACAACGGGCGCTCGTTCCGTTCGGGCAGGAGTGGATTTTTTCGAAGAAGAACCGGATGTCATGGCTTCCTTTCTGGGAAAGGCAGGAACCCGCGTCAAGGTACCTGGTTGGTGAAGCAAGGCTTATTGCCTTTTTTCGAGGCCATCAAGACGGATAGTCTCGAAAAAAGTCCACAAGTCCCCTTCGAGTCGCATGGGGGGAGACACGCCTTTTTCGTTGCATCGGATAAACTCAGCCGCCCGAGCTCGTAAGGGCCGGGCATGTGGCCAGACTTCAACGATGGATCATTGAAACGCAACATCTTGTTATTCAAACAGATATGACTTGAATGAGCATGCCCGGCCCAACGATCTCCGGCGGCTTCAAACAAGTATCCGATGCAACATCAAAAGGCGTGTCTCCCCCCATGCTCAGGCCCGTCAAGAACCATAGTCGGGGATGAGGCGACTTTTTTCGAGGCCATCCAGAATCAGCCCCTGCGGAAGGGATTCCCCGAAGATCGCCTGAACGTCTTGCTTCACGATGGCAGTAGGTTCCTGAAGGATCCGGAGGGGATCTTCGAGAACCCCGTTTTCGGCCAGAATCCGTCTCAGATGGTCTCTCTGGGCAGGCTCGAGATCCCGCATGCGATCCCCGGTCATCCGTCCAAGCTGAAGCATACAGGAAACGACCGCCCCGGAAAGGGGGCGTTCCATCAGCCCCTCGATCCATTTCCAGGCTTCCTGAGGGGGAATGACACGATCGGCGGTCGCATACAACAGCTCCCGAGCACCGATGCGCGACAGGCACCACAGCAACTGGGCATAGGCCTTACCGGAGGCGATTTCTCCAACGAGCGCCCTGCCGAGTTTCAGCTTATCCTTGACCGACAGTCGCTCGAGGTTTGCAGCCATCATCCACAACTCGAGCCATTCCTGTGCAGGCATGCGCTGCGCCTTCGCCTGCAACAGGATGGGCGAGACATCCTGGAAAATTTGGCGCTGCTGCCCCGGGCTCAGCCCGGCCCCGATACGCCGCCAGAAAATCCACCATTCGATGCGGACCTGCGGCTGACCCGCAAACACGGGCCCCTGCTTGAACAGCCGCCAGAGCTGTTTGAGCCGTTGTTCGTCGGATGCATCTCCGAATCCCGGACGCAGACAGAACCCGCACAAATTGAGCCACCGCATTTCATGATCCGCCGTTCGCTTCCGCCCATCGATACTGGCGATCAGCCGATCGGCAAGGGCTCGAATCAGGGATAGCGGCCAAGCGTCCTTCGGGCGATCGACGAGATCGGCGATGTCCCGGGCGATCCGAGCCAGTGACTTCGGTGATCCCTGAAAAGCCTGATCGATCCGATCCTCTGCCTGGCGGATCAAGGCCTCGTCGAAGATTTCGCCTTCCGAAACCGGCAGGACATCGGAAGCCCCCCGCAGCTGGAACTGGAGCTTCCAGCGGTGATCGCTCACTTTGGAGCGACACCAGATGGCGAGGGTTCCCATTTCGGTGAATACGGCATCGATGGCGACCGGGATGGTGGTTTGGTTCCCCTTTTTTCCGTATTGAACGACGGTCCGAAGCGGCGGCATCGGGGTGAAGGTGTCGTCGATGTCGAGAAGGTCTCCGGTCTTGTCGCCTGAACGGAAGCTGGAGCTATAGATCGGAAAAACGACAGGAGAATTGGCGATCACTCGAAATTCCCGTTCCGGCAGCTCGATGGGCGAGCCTTCTTCAAGGCCCCGTTCCACGACACAGATGGCCTTTTCCGAAGCACGGCCCGACCCGGTGTCGGGCTCGCCGATCGCGATTCCGATATAATAGGAACGGGCGCTTCCACTTCCCACCCGCACGCCGATCCCCTGTTTGACAAGACCGTAATAAGCGGCCCCCATGGCGACGGCGAGATCGGGCTCCGGATTGTCGAGAATCCGGGGCGTTCGCTCTTCCGGAAGACGGAACCAGTGTCGAACGGCCTCGCAGATGCGGGTTTGGATGGATCGGGGCTTGAGGGATCCACCGTTGAACAAGATCCAGTCGGGGACGGCATCCAAGCGCCCCAGAACCTCCTGGACGTTTCTGCGGTGCTTTTCGAGAAACCACCCCAAATGCCGGGTCACCGCTGGCTCGGGCTCGTAAGGAAGCCCGAATTCCATCATTCCGGCCTTCTCCCGCCGGGCAGCCGGTGCAGTTGCCTCCAACAGGGGGAAAAATCCATCCAGAACGATGGCTTCGACCTGGTCCCGTCGCAGTTCGGCCGTGATCGTTCCGCCGATCAGCCGGCTTCCCTTTCCGACGAGGGTGATCCGCCGCACCTCGGCCTTCCCATCGAGAAGCGCTTCCTTGGCCTCGCGGCATTGATGACACAACGTCCGCCAGCGATCTCCCGTCAGATCGGCTGCGGATTTGCCGACCTGTCGCTCGACGATCCGAGCCAGAGCCAGATCGACATTGTCTCCTCCAAGGATCAGGTGATCGCCGACAGCAATCCGCTCAAACCGCGGGCTTCCGCCCTCGACCTCCTTCAGGGCGATCAGGGAAAAATCGGTGGTACCGCCCCCCATGTCGCAGACCAGAATCAGCTCTCCGGGTCGTACGGTCCGCTGCCAGTCCGATTCGTGCAGATTCAGGTAGGAATAGAAGGCTGCCAGCGGCTCCTCGAGGAGGGTGACCTGACCGAACCCGGCTGTCGCGGCGGCCTCGAGGGTCAGTTCCCGAGCGACTTCATCGAAAGAAGCCGGAACGGTGAGCACGACGAAGAGGTTCTCGAGATGCAAATCCGGTTCGTCGGCATGCAGGTGGTTCCACGCGGCCCGCATGTGGGCCAGATAGGCCGCCGAGGCCTGAACCGGAGAAATCTTCGGAATGGAAGCATCCGATCCCCAGGGCAGGATCGGGGCCTTTCGATCGACGCCTCCATGGCAGAGCCAGCTTTTGGCGGAAGATACCAGCCGCGCCGGAATCCGGGAGCCGTGATCCCGGGCATAGGCGCCCACCATCCGGTCCGGTGCGGCAACCGCGCCATCCCAGGGCATACGGAGGCTTTCCCGCTGCACATCGTAGTCTCCCGCCAGATAGACGAAGGAAGGCAGTACGGAAAGGCGGTTGACTTCACCGGGGCCGGTCAGTTGGGGAATGGGAAAGAGGCGGATTCGAGAGGAGGTTTCCCCGGGGATACCGGGTTCGCCCACATAGAGGGCGCTGTTGGTCGTTCCCAGATCGATCCCGACAACCGGTTGGCGGCTCGATGGAAAGGCCGGAGACATCGTCATGATTCGGCGATTCCCATGAAGGACAGCACGGCATCCCGGAAACGCTCCGGCTGCTCGAGCGCCATCATGTGCCCTGCCTCCGGCAGCAGCACCATTCGGGCATCCGGCAGATGGTTCGTGAGGTATTCGCTGTATTTCGGCGGGGTGAGACGGTCGTTTTCCGCAGCCACTACGAGCGCCCGGCAGCCGATGCGGGGAAGATCGGCCATGACATCGAACCGATCACAGGCAGAAAAATCCCCGTGTACGACACCGGCACCCGTAGCCTTCATCTGCTGCACAAAGCGTTCTTTCATGCGGCTGTCGGCCTTCGGTCCGAAGGCCCATGCATCCATTCCCGAAAAAATCGCATCCGGTTGCTGGACAAGTCCATCGAGAATGGCGGGAGCCACGCGCAGTCTGGCACCGGTTCCCACCAGAACGAGCCCGGAGAGCCACTTCGGGGCCCGAACGCCGATGGTCAGGGCGATGGCTCCGCCGAGGGAATGCCCGCCTACCGTGACATCGCTCCATCCGAAATGAGCCACGAGCGCCTCGATGAAATCGGCATAAGCCTCGACCGATGACCTACCCGATCCCCCCGATCGACCGTGTCCCGGCAGATCGATGGCTGCCACCCGAATCCGGGTTTCGGAGAGCAGGTGCTGCGGCCAGCAGGTATGATCCCCGCCGGAGCCGTGGATCAAGAGAAGGGTTTGGGAAGAGGCGCTTTCGCTGATGTGGATATAGATGTTTTCGGAGCCGATGGTGACCTGTGGCATGGGTTCGCTTTCCGTGTTTCGTATCGCTATCTTGGACGGCTTCGCAAAAAGGCCGGATGCTGTGTCGTGCTGCATCCCTCGTCGTTG
>CAZJXF010000100.1:0-12730 GCA_964549995.1 uncultured Desulfatirhabdium sp.
AAGATAAGTCAAAAATTGGTCCTTTTTCCCTCAACAGGGGTGTGGAATGCGGGTTCTACCGCTATTGTCGTCGGCCCCTCCCAGAACCGTGCTTGCGCAATTAACGCACACGGCTCCTCATTTGTATATTCACCTTACTACTAACAGATTTACCCGTATTCGAGGCAGCGGCAGAGAGAACCGATCCAGAAGCCAACTCCCTCCCGTACTCTTCCTTGGTAACTCTGTCGATGCCCGAGGCAGCATCCTTCCTCAGCCCCTCAAAGCACCCCTTCAGAAGCTCCACGTCCATCAGATGAAACAAACTGGTGAACCGACATCCTGGCTCCTTCAGGGCTTTCTCGGCTATCCGCTGGAACTTGGTTTCCATGCCTTCCCTGTTGCTGTGCACAGCACATGTTTCCTTCTCAACGGCCATACAAATGTGACGTCCTTCCCTCCAGACGCATTACCATCTTTCATCGGTACTACGACGCCATCCGACTCCCTGTACCATATTTGCCTTCCTCCCTTTGTTATCGGTTGTCCGGCATACTCGCCTCCTTGCAAGCAAGTACAGGGCCTCCCGGGTTACCGCGTGTTCGCTATGTCCAGCATGCCGTGCTCTCAGACCCCGGGGAAACGCCATCGGCTCGCCTCTATCGCCGACTTTGCATCGACTTCCGCACTCGCAACAGCGTCGTCTTTCCCTTGTTTGATGATTTCGGGGCTCAATCACTTCAGCCTCACGGCTTACGGCCTGCCGGCTCGCTGTCCTACGCTTAGCGTTCAGGGTTACCCCCTCCCGCCCAAGGACTTGCTACCCGGTGACTGGCTATTTCTTCCGGGGTGGGCTTCTCACCCACTAAAACACGCGACCTTGCCCGGCCGCACTGCGAGGCCATCATATATGGCTGTTTGGAAAACCGAATGAATTCGTACAAGGTTCCAAATCAATAATGTGCTTTTCGAGTTCCGCAAACGCCTTGGTTCACCTTTACAACTTGATTTTCATACGACTGCAATCAGCTAAATGGCAATAGTCGGCCTGTTTCATGTGCGGCCTTCCTGGATATCCATCTTCCGATCGGCTTGTCTATTTTCACGAATGCGCATCAACAATTCTATCAAAGCCGCCTTCTTGACGGGTTTCGTCAGGTAATGGGTGCATCCGGCTTCAAAGCACTGCTGGCGTTTCTCCTCGAAGGCATGGGCCGTCAGGGCTACGATCGGAACGGGCTTGCGCCCTTGCTCCGCCTCCCATTCCCGGATGGCGGCCGTTGCTTCCAACCCGTCCATGACGGGCATTTCCATGTCCATCAGAATCACGTCGTATCCTTCGGCCTGATGACGCTCCAATGCTTCCTTCCCGTTTTCCACGCCGTGCAGCACCACCCCCGTATCCTTTAAATAGAGTTCCACCACCCGGCGGTTGACGGGCACATCCTCAGCCAGCAGAATTCGAAAACCAGCCATCGATACGACCGCTTTCGATGTCTCTCCCGGTGCTGTTTCGACAGGTTGAGGCCGATCCGAATCGGCTTCCCCCTCCACCTCCTCCTGCCCTTTCTGGAGAGGAAGCTCAACGATGAAGGTGCTGCCTTTTCCGAGATCGCTCTCCACTCGAATCGTTCCGCCCATCCGTTCCGCAAGCCGTTTGCAGATCGTCAGGCCAAGGCCCGTTCCGCCGTATTTTCGCGTCGTCGAAGCATCTTCTTGAGAAAACGGTGAGAAAATCGCATCCCGCTTGTCCGGCGAAATCCCGATACCGGTGTCCGCAACCCGAAAGACGAATCCGGCATCGACATCACCCGATTTCAACGGGGAAAGGCTCACCCGAATGTCACCCGAATCCGTGAATTTGACGGCGTTTCCCAGCAAATTCACCAGGATCTGCCGCACCCGCGTCGGATCCCCCATCCAGGTTCGCGGCAGTTCCGGAGCCACCTCCAGTAGAATCGGCACCCCCTTCTGCCGGGCCCGGACGCTCATGACCTCGACCGTATCCCGAAACAGCCTTCGCACATCGAAGGCAATGGTTTCCAACTGGATCTGCCCGGCTTCGATTTTCGAAAGGTCCAGAATGTCGTTGATGATATCGAGAAGGATTTCCCCGGACTGATAGAGCGTTTGGAGATATTGCCGTTGCTGCGGATCGAGCTGGGTTTCGGAGAGGACTTCGGCGATCCCGAGGATTGCATTCATTGGGGTCCGGATTTCATGGCTCATGTGCGCGAGAAAATCGGTCTTGTGACGGCTGGCCCGATCGGCCGCTTCCTTGTCGCTCCGAAACCGCTGGGCCTGAATGGCCGTCTTGACGAAGGCCGATTGAAAATAGGTCTTCCAGTAGGATTCCCGAATAAAGCGGATGGACATGAACCACACAAAGGAAGAAGCCGCGGAAAGCGTCGGAAACAGCGGCGAGATATGTAGGCCGTATGTCTTCATCGCCAGGAAGGAACCTGCCCAAAGCAACACGATCAGGGCAACCGTTACGGATGCCCCCCAGAGAATTCCGGTCTTGTCGATCAGAAAAGCGGTGATCAGTACGATCGCCACCAGAAGGATCATCTCGAGCAGTCGCACCCAGTCCGGTCGGTACCAACCATTTCGGGAAAGGATGTTGTCGGCAACGGTTGCATGAAGCTCAACCCCCGAAAAAACCGGATCCACCGGAGTCGCTACCGTATCCATCAAACCGGTGGCCGTAGTACCGACAAAGACCAGCTTTCCCGAAAGAACATCCGAAGCCACCTTATCGTTCAGAACATCCACAGCAGAAAGGTGGGGAATGCGACTCCTTTGAGCGAGCCGATAGCGAATGCCGAATTGGGCGGTACCGTCCACGGGTATATCGATATCGGCCAGTCGGAGAATAGGACCCCAAGCCGAATCGTTTCGCCAGATCACCTGCTTGCGACCTGTAGCCTCGGCCAGAACCGCCAGAGCCAGACTGGGCAACACATCTTGATCCCGTTGCATCAACAGGGGAACCCGGCGGATCAGCCCGTCCGGATCGGGTATGGCATTGATGAAGCCGGAGGAAGAAACCGACTGGGTTAACTGATCGAGATTGCACAGGATGCCGGATACGGAAGGAAGCGGGAGCTTTCCGCCACCATCGAACGAAACGGATTGTCGGGCAAGGGATATGGGATGGATCGAACAAGGCTTCGGATTCGGAAAAGGATCCGGTTGTATCCAGCAATGGTATCCGAGGACAAAAGGCCCTTTCTTCAGGATATCGGCCAGTATCCGATCGTGATCGAGGACGCCTTCCGGCACACCGGTAAACCCTACGTCGAGATTCAAATCTCGCTTCAGGGTTTTCTGGATATTGATCAGAGAGCTTCGATCCGGCTCGGCGAAGAGGATATCGACCCCGATGACCAGAGGGTTCATCCGCCGGATCTTTTCCAACAACAGCGCTGTCCGGTATCGGGGCCACGGCCATTGACCGAACGTGTCGAGACTCATTTCGTCGATGGCCACCACGATACACCGAGAAGGAGGATTTTCGGGGGCTGTGGCGCGCAGCAGATGATCGAAGCGTTGCCGTTCAGTGGCCTGAAGAAAGGCCGGCGGATGGAGATAGAGGATCGAAAGGACGATCGACCACACCAATGCAACACTGGGGAGAACATATCGGTTGTTGAGAATACCCGTTCGCGAAGGGATCGGCCGATCAGCCAAATGGTCTCCGTTCATGAATGATGGCCTCGCAAAAAGTCAGTAGGTCTCCAGCGAGCCGCATGGGAACGGGCACACCTTTTTCGCTGCATCGGAAAAACTCAGCCGCCCGATCTCGTAAGGGCCGGGCATGGTGCCAGACGCTCCAGGAGAGAGCATCTCATTGAAATGGAAAGCTTTTCAAACACAAGCCGAAGCGTATTGCATGCCCGGCCCAACGAGCTCCGGCGGCTTCAAACACGTTTCCGCTGCAGCATCTGAAGGCGTACCCGCCCCCATGCTCAGGCCCGGAAAGACCCGAGAATCGGGGGTACAGCGACTTTTTGCGAGCCCATCATGCATCACCGGACGGTTACCTCGACCCGCCGGTTGCGGGGTTCGGAGACATCGTCAGCCGTTGGAATCAGCAGATTGCGTTCTCCGTGGGAGGTAATATCGAGATCGGCCGGATCGACACCTGCCGCTTCCAGCATTTTGGCCACCGCTTCCGCCCGCTGTTTGGAAATGCGGAAATTGACCTCCGCCGAACCCTTCGTATCGGCATGACCCACCACGCTGATGTCGTTCGATCGACGCTCGCGGATGGTCTGCAGAATTTTGGGCACCAGATCCTTCGACTCGGCTGTCAGCTCGGCCTTTCCTTCCTCAAAGTACAGGATGAAATGCTCCGGCGGACGAACGGGAATCCGAAGAACATCTCCGAAAGTTTCCTGAATCTCGGATGGGCTCATGCGCTTTGGCTCGGTGGGCGCAAGCGCCGGATCGTCCACATGGGTTTCGTGGTTGGCCTGATCCACGACACGGCTTCCTCCCGAGTTCTGGACAACGATTTTTCCGACCGTTCCGTCTGCATTCGGAAGCAGCAGAAACTGGGCCTTGGGCCCACAGGCCATCCCCCACGCCATCAACAGGGATCCAACGATCCACAGCCATTTCGTCGTAATCGATGATTCGTTTTTCATTCGTTCACCTTTGCTGCAAATCGGGTTCCCCGAATCCCCAACAAAGCCATAGGGGTTTCGATCTGTACGGATTCAGGCGCCATCTTGGCGATCTGACCCGAAACCACCATCACCGTTCCCCGGCTCAACCGGGCCGCAAGTCCCAGTTTTTCCTCGGCCGGTGAAAAAGCGAAGCGATCGAGCACGAACCGGCTGTTGGGACCGATGGAAAGCAGGGTATCATCCCGCAGCACGATGCCGAGGGCGCCGTCCGCCCCGGTTTCGAGAACGTCGTTTTCTTGAAGTTTCAAACCGGACGAAACCGCCATCGATTGCTCCCCCCGCATCAGGGAACATTTCCCCGAGGCAGTTTGGACCACACCGATAGTTTCGGCTTCTGCCGCACCGATGGACACCACGAACCCGACATAGAGCAACGGAAACAAGATCAACCACAGGCTTTTCTTCATGGACGTTCAATCTCCCTTATAGACGATTCGTTCATCGAGCGGGGTTCGGATGAAATCTTCGGGAAATGCGCCCGGCACAGGATCAGCGCCCTTACGGGCTTCAAGGCATGGAGACGGATCGGTGACGAGCGGGTTTTTTCGGATATCGACCCCCGATACGGGTGAGCTGAATTCCAGAGCGATCTGGTTCGGATCGAAGGTATAAATGGAATGAATGAAATGGTGATCGATCGGCTCGGAAACCCAGAAGCCTGCGGCATCCAGCCGATCCCGAAGCTCCCACAGTTCTTCCTCGGTCTCCACACCGATCGATACATGGTCGAAACCAAAAGGCCCCTTCACCGGAACCCCGGGATCTTTGGGAATGACCGGCAGCACATCCGGCCATTCGAAAAAAGCGATCATATCGGTTTCGGAGATCTCGAAAAAATAGTGGCGGTATCCCGGCCTCCCCAGACATGCCACCAACCGCAACCCGATCAAGTCCCGCCAGAACCGGATCGTTGCGTCCATGTCGGATGTAGCCATCGCCAGGTGATGGATGCCGGTCGTTCGAATGCGCCGCATGCTCGATGAAACACATCGTTACCCGATCGCCTGCTTGACGATACCCAGCAGTTTGTCGCGATCGAAGGGTTTGTGAATGTAAGCGACAGCATCTTTCACCGCATGCTGGCCCGCAAGCCCCGTAATGACGATGATGGGAATCTTCCGAAGCTCCTGGTCTTTGGAGAGCTTTCGGTAAAACCGGCTTCCCCATTCGTTGGGCATTTCCAGATCGAGGGTGATCAGATCGGGTCTTTCCCGCTGCACCACGTCCATGGCCTGGAGTCCGTCGGATGCCGTGCAGGTTTCGTATCCATTGTCCTGAAACAGGGTTTCGAGGTAGGACACGATGATCGGATCGTCGTCGATGACCATGATCTTTTTCGGCATGAGGCACCTCCTGATCTCGCCAACTCCCTATGCGGGATTCATTTCAACCCGGGATGGGATTTCCGGATTCGGATGGCTTTCCAGCCACCCAAATATCATTTCACATGGCATTGCCCGCACATGATTGGACCTTTGCCGCTCTTCTCATGACAGCCCTTGCAATTGAGATGAAACGCCTTGGCCAGACCCGGCTGTCGTCCCTTGTCCTTCAACCCGTGGCAGTCCGAACATCTGCGATCCTCGGACGTTTCGCCTTCGACTTTTTTCCCGTCCTTATATACATGATGGCACTCGCCGCAGTCGTCGATCTTTGCAGCCTCGTTGTGCCGCTCGTGCTGAAACACGGCCGCCGGTCTTTGCGGATTGGGAAAGACCTTGTTGTCCACATGGGTCATGTTCTCCTGAGAAAAACCCGCCACAACCCAACAAAGGAACCCCACAACGGCGGCAAGCCCATAACCGATCCTTCGATTCATGGCGTTCCTCCTTTACGCTTTCTCGGGTTTTTCCATGACGGCGTAGAGAATGTCGCTGATGAATTTGACATCCATTTCGAGGCCGTAATGGTGGTTGATGTCCTCGAGGCCGCTGTGACAATTGTGGCAGGGCGCAATCAGGGTTTTGGCTCCCTTGGCCTTGGTAGCGAACAATTGCTCGGCCTTCACACGGTTGCCCAGGATGCGGGTCATCTTGTAGGGCGGCCCACAGTTGATGACCCCGCCGCCCGCACAGCAGCAATAATTGTGTTCCCGATTGGGATGCATCTCGATCAGGTTTTCGCAGAGCTGCCGAACGACATACCGGGCTTTTTCATGAAGTCCTCTGCCCCGAACCACATTGCAGGGATCATGAAGGGTAACCGGGTCGGTCCATTTTTTGGCGATCTTGATGCGGCCTTCTTTCAGAAGATCGTAATAGAATTCGATGGCATGCACGATGGGAATAGGGGGCATCCGCCATCCCAGCCATCGGTTTCCGGTATCATAGACCGACCGGAAGGCATGACCGCATTCGCCCATCACGATTTTCTTCACCTTGAGCCGAATGGCCGTTTCGAAATGCCTGCGTTTGATCCGCCCCATCAATTCGTTGTCTCCGGTGAACATGGCCATATCGCTGTTGTCCCAACCGGAAGTCGCCGGCATTGTCCAATTCATTCCGGCTGCGTTCATGATGATGGCTGCCTGATAGATGAGCTGCGCCTGAAATTTGGGCTCCGGACCGATCACCGAATACATGATCTCGGCCCCTTCCTTCTCGAGAGGAATCCGCAGTCCGGCTATCTCGGATCGGGCCTCTTCCTCTTGCCACTGCAGGGTATCCGGCCATTCGTCCCCCTTCACCCACATCTGGTTCATCGTTGCTGAATGGCTGTGGGCCGTGGATTGGATGTACTGCGGGGTCATACCCAACAAATGGATCATCCGTCGGACGACGCTCATCAGATAGGCCACATCGATACCGAAGGGACAGTACATGGAACAGCGCTTGCACAGATTGCACTGGGTATGGGCGATCTGTGCCGCCTGTTTCATGAATTCGGCGGAAACCCGGCCTTTCTTCCGAATCATTTCCCATAGGGTCTGTTTGACTTTTCCGGCGGGTGAATACCGGGGATCGTTGTCATGCGACAGGCAGTAATGACAGGCTTCGGCACACAAACCGCAATGAACGCAGGTATCGACATAGACGCGAATCCGGGCGCCGCCCTCACCGTAAAGAACCCTGTTGATGACTTCCGCAATCTTTTGCTCCGTCAGACGAGAAGCGCCTGTCTCGATTCCCTCATCCAGAACGGTCTTTTCTTCATCCGGCAAAGCGGGTTGTGTCATGAGGCATCCTCCTTCCACCTTCAGATGGAATCGTTACGGATTCGATCACCAGTCCCGAGCATGACGAACGGCACCGAATTCCGAACCGGTATAGGCCCTCGTAAAGGGGGAAAACAACATGTGGATGAGACGGGTAAAAGGAATGGCCACCAGCATGGCCTCTCCGGAAAGAACATGAAGAATGGAAAAGAAGGCATATCCTGGAAACTGGTGATAGGCGATGAAACCGGTCACGAAAGGCGCTGCCACCAGCAGAAGGATGAGGTAATCCGAAGTGGATGTCAGGTAACGGACTACCGGCTGAAGTCTTCTTCGAAACCAAAAGAAGCCGCAACACAGAACGACGACGACCGTGAGCACGTCGGCAACGGCATCCGGCATGCTCCAATAGGAGACGTTCCAAGCCTCATCCCAGAGGACGACATGCGACAGGAGGAAAATCGGGGTGAAGAGCAGGCAGAAATGAAAGATGAAGGTGACGGTGGCCAGGGCCGGATGACGCTGCATGTTCACCGGTCCGTACGGGATGAGCCAGTTGACGATGGACCGTAGGCCATATTTCCAGCTCATATAGGACAGGATAAATCCTTCCTTTTTCCGGACGAGATGGATCATGTGAGCGATCCGGACGATCGAGCCGACGATGAACACCAGAAAGGAAGCCCACGCCAGCGGGCCGGTGACGAATCGATAGATCTCGTTCATAAGCGTCCTCCCGCAACGAAACAGATCCGTTCAGCATCCACCGTCACAGTACATCCGTGATCGGCAGCACACGGCGCACATACGTTCCTTCTTCCACCGACCGGAGCAACATCCGTTTTCCATCCGGATGGAAGGACGGGCTCCAGGCAGCCTCCGCTCGGAAGGGAAGAAGCCTTCCGTTGACAAGAAATCCATATTTTCCTTCCACTTCCACCTTGGCTGCCGCACAGGAACCGTCTGCGTTGAACACCGGTTGCCATACCATGTCGCAGGGCCTGCTCCAGAGGCGGTCGTCGACCAGAACGAACCATTTGCCGCCGTTCTTGACCACCGCTCCGATATGGTTTCCGTCCGGTGAAAAACATAGATCGGTGACAAGTTCATCCACCCGTGTGGACCACGGGGAATCGTCGACGGCTACCGTCCATTTCCCGAATTTGGGACTGACGATGGCAGCCGTCTTCCGGCCGTCCGGACTGAAACGGACATGCCAAAGCTGGCCGTATCGGCCCGACCAGAGGATGTCGCCGTCTTTGGCCAGGGTCCATTTGCCGCCGACACGCACCGGTGCGACGATCGAACCGTCTGTGGGATGGAAACACGGTTCCCAGACGGTCTGAAAGGTTTTTTCCCAGGGAACGCCGTTGACTGCGATCGTGTAATCGTAGAGCGAAAGCCGTACTTCCGCCGCAAGCCGCTGGCCATCCGGGCTGATCCGCTTTCCCCAGACGTTGACGAAGTTCCGATCCCAGACCGCGCCATCGAGTGCGGCAGACATGATGCCCTGCTTGAACAAATCGATGTCCGTCTCGGATGCAGCCACCACCTGAACCGTTGCAGCCGTATGCGCGCCGTCGTCACTGATCGTCGGGTCGGTAATGTGCTGGTACGTCTCTTCCCAGGGGTTGTCCTCTACGGCCATTCCGTAGGTCATGTCCTGTTGAAAACAAACGGCTACGGCATCTCCCGTCGGGTTCCAGAGCATATCCCAGACATAGCCGAAGCGGTTTTCCCAGGGGGTTCCATCGACGGCCACCGTCCATTCGCCGGAATCCGAAACGATGGCTACCAAGCGGTTGCCGGGGGTAAAGCGAAGGTTCCAGATCTTTTCGAATGGAGTCTCCCAGTCCTCCCCATTTACGCAGACCGTAAATTCTCCTTCGCCGATGTTGGCCACGGCTGCCACCCGTTCTCCATCGGGGCTTGCCTGAAATTCCTCCACCCATTCGAAGCGGGACTTCCACCCATCGACATCGATCCGCTTTTCGTTCGTTTCCCAATCCCAAAGTCGAGGATCACTCATGAAACCTCCTTTCGGATCTGTTATCCATGATGGACTCGCAAAAAGTTCGTGAGTCTGCAGCGAGCCGCATGGGGGCAGATACGCCTTTTTCGCTGCATCGGAAAAACTCAGCCGCCCGATCTCGTAAGGGCCGGGCATGGTGCCAGACGCTCCAGGAGAGAGCATCTCATTGAAATGGCAAGCTTTTCAAACACAAGCCGAAGTGTTTTGCATGCCCGGCCCAACGAGCTCCGGCGGCTTCAAACAAGTTTCCGCTGCAGCATCAAAAGGCGTACCCGGCCCCCATGCTCAGGCCCGGAAATACTCCAAAATCGGGGGTAGGTCGACTTTTTGCGAGTCCGTCATCCATCACGGAGAATTCCCATGAACTTTGGTTCCGAAAATGTAGGGTCGGGTGGCTTCCGCACTCAACAGCAGGAAGACCCGGTTGTCCTGATACTCATTGTCAGGATTGTCGCTGATCAGCCGGCGGTGATCGAACCCGAGGGTCATGTAGAGCCATTCCTTCAGCCGGGCCGATATCCCCACCCCCCCTTGGGCAATGGTTTCATCCTCCCGAATTTCGTAATCGTTCGTCCGCACCAGCCCTCCGGCATAGGCTTCCGTCCGCTGGCTCAGCTGTCGGGCCACCCTTGCCTGATAGGACCAGTATCGGGTGAAGCCGCGAACCTCCTCCTCCAGAAGGCCGTCATCCCATCCATGCTGAACACCGAGTTGCAGCGTTCCCCGTTCAAAACGCTGATTCCATCCGACGCCTGCGATATAGCCTTCGACCCGGTCCTTCGGCGCCTGCTGCCGTTCTTTCCAGAAATACCCTCCTTCCGCAAAGAGGGTCGCCCGTTTGGAAACCGCATGATCGACACCGAAGGCCGCTTCGTGGACATGATAATCCTCTGTCGTCACCCGATCGAAATTTCGGGTGCTGTAAGCATAGCGTGCATACATGCTGGTGCGGGGATCGAAGCGGAAGATGTACCGGCCATCGGCCCGGTAGCCGTCATAATCATCGGAATTGAGCGTCAGGGGTTGATCTTCCCGGGTGTCGTACGTTCCACGGATGTAGGCATATCCCAGCCGAACACCGTTTCGTTTGTTCATCCAGTAATCGAGTTCGGCAAAAGGACCTTGTTCGTCTGCATCGTTGTACCGAGGATCCTGGTTGCGCAACAGGCGATGCCTGTATCCCACGGTGAATTTGTCTTCCGCCCCGAACCGGTAATCCACCGTCGCCACGGCTTCGTTCGAATCGACCGTATTTCTGCCTCTTCGAATTCTGGTTCCTTGTGTCACGGCATCCTGGGGAAGTTCGAAAGCGTCTTCCGTACGGTAGTACTGATCCCGCACATTCAGCTGAAATTTCTGGTTCCAACGATAGAAGTAATCGAGCCCGGCACGATGCCGCACCGTGTTGTATTCGTTGTATTTGGCGTAAAAAGAGAAACCGGGAGAATAGTCGAGTTTCAATCGACTGCTTTTGGTGCTTGCCAACAGCTTGATGCCCGGAGAAATGACAACGATATAATCCGATTTGGTGTTGGTTTTCTCGAGATCGATGTTGTCTTCATAGCTCTGGGTGACGTTCAGCAGAGGGGTGATCCGAATCTGGGTGTCGGCATGCAGAGAGCCACATACGATCAGAAGGATCAGCCCAGTCACCAGTGCGATGGTTCGATCGTGCTTCATGCCGGTATCCCGCTTGCTTCAGGGAACATAGATGGTATCGTTTTCCATGATCCGGATATTGATTTCCGGCACTTTTCCGGCAAGACCCCTGTAGTAATTGTACGGAATGTTCTGTTGTTTTCCTTTGATCATCCGGATAATGACGATATTTTCCGGATCCGCCCATTCATCCAGCCCACCGGCAAGGGCGATGGCCTGAATCGGGGTAAGACCCGTCTCTGGAATGGAGAATTCGCCTTCGTGTCGCACCTTTCCGGCCGTATAGAAGGCTTTGTTCTTCTGATAGTCGGCCTTTTCGACATACCCGACGAAAACCGTATCCCTCGCCTTCACCTTCGGAATGCTGACGGGATTGCCCTTGCGCAGGTTGAGGAAAATGTCGTTCAAGTCATAGACTTCGGCTTCATTCGTATCGCCCCGAATGATCTGAATGTTGCCGAGATTGGCATCATCCCGAATACCGTAGGCCAGAGTCAGAATTTCCAGAAGATCCATATTTTCGATGGGTGCATACACCCCCGGTTTGTTGACGGCACCGAAGATTCGAATCATCTGGCGGGTATCTTCCCGTTTGTAGGCGTCCTTGGCGACAAAGGCCACATACACCGTATCCTTCGGAAAGATTTTGGGCATGGGCTCTCCACCCGGCAATCCGAAGGTCTTCAGCAACTCCTTGAAATCGTATTTCTCCTGGATGCTGCCGCTTCCACGGAGAACCTGCACACTGCTCAATTCGGCATCGTCCCGGGTTCCTCCGGCCAGAGCGAGGGCATCGAGCAAATCCATGTTCTCGATCGGGTCGAAGAGGCCCGGACGGTACACGGCTCCGAACACCCGGACCTGTTTCGTCGGATCCTGCTTCTTGTAGGCTTCTTTCGCCACATAATTCACATAGACCGTATCACCGGCCCGAACTTCCGGAATCCGCTCCGTCGCCTTTCCGTCGATGAGGGTCTTGATATCGTAGGTCGTGGCTTTGCCGTCCCGAATGATGAGCACCCGGGTCAAATCGGCATCGTCCCGATTGCCACCGGCCATCAGCAAAATGTCGAGCAGGTTCAGGTCTTCCTTGGCTTCGTAGACACCGGAATTGTTGACCGCCCCGAACACCCGGACCTTCTGTTTGGTGTCCTGCTCGAGTTTTTCCTGGGGCGGATCCCACTGGCTGAGGGTTCGTTTGATGCCGCCGAA
>CAZJXF010000101.1:0-12696 GCA_964549995.1 uncultured Desulfatirhabdium sp.
GCAGCATCAAAAGGCGTACCCGCCCCCATGCTCAGGCCCGGAAATACCCCAAAATAAGGGGGGCGGCGACTTTTTGCGAAGTCGTCTCATAGATGATGGACTCGCAAAAAGTCGATCATATGGACGGCTTCGAAAAAAGGCCGCAGGCAAGGAGTGCAAATCCCGAGGAGTGAGGCGTACTTATACGTACGCCGCAGCGACGAGGGATGCAGCACGACACAGCATCCGGCCTTTTTGCGAAGTCGTCATAGATTACCCGATGGTTGCAATCACCTGTCCGGCCTGAACGGTCTGTCCCTTTTCGACTTCATAGCTCTGGATGACGCCGTCGACGGGGCTCGAAACAGGCGTCTCCATTTTCATGGCTTCGAGAATCACCAGAATGTCTCCTTTCTTGACCCGATCGCCGGCCTTGAAGAGGACTTCATATACGTTTCCGGGAAGCTGGGCTTTGACCTCGACGACAGGACGTTCGGATTTCGCCGGGGAACCGCCGGAAACCTGCACAATGGCCCCTGTTTCATCCTCGACCAGCACCTCGTAGGTGGTTCCGTCTACAGTGACCTTGTATTGAAAAGGACCAGTCACGGGAGGTGTCTGGTTGCCGTTGGCTTGAACGGCAATCGGCTTGTCCTGGGCGGTTTTCGGATCGATTTTTCGGACGCTGATGGGCTTACGGCCTTTGAGAAAATCCAACCCCTTGTTTCCACCGGCTGTCGCCAAGGCGCCGACGATGAAGATGTTTTCATCGGTGACCGGAAGACCCTCGGCTTCCAGAATCTTTCGGGCCTTGGGAATGCCGGGCTCCAAGACATCGAGGGGATCTCCGTCGAATACGGGCATCTTCATTTGCTCGGAGGCGATCCGGACGATTTCGGGATCGGGCTTGACGGGCGTTCTTCCGAAATATCCCAGAACCATCTTTCCGTATCCGTCGGTGATTTTTTTCCAGGGCCCTTGGGTGACGTTGGCGTATGCCTGCTGAAAGTAGAATTGCGATACCGGCGTTACGGATGTGCCGAAGCCGCCCCGGGCGACGCATTCACTCATGGCTTCGATCACCTGCGGATAGAGGTGCAGCGTGCCGGTGTCCCGCATCATCATCGTGTTGGCTGTGAGAGCTCCGCCGGGCATGGGGGAGAGAATGACTTCCGAGGAAACCTTTTGAGCCTCGGGCGGGAAAAAATAGTCTTTCAGGCATTCGATTTGAACGCGGTTGGCTTCGATGATTTTCGGAACGTCGATATCGAGGGTGAAATCCGTGCCTTTGAGGGCGTGCCACATGGAGAGGAGATCGGGCTGACAGGTGCCTCCGGAAAGCGGTGCTCGGGCAAGACAAACCCCGTCGCATCCGGCTTCGATGGCGGCCTTGTACTGGGCGATGCCGATGCCTGCCGTCTCGTGTGTATGGGCCCAGATCACCGTATCCTTCCCCAGCAGTTTGCGGGCACCGGCTATGGTGTCGTAGAACTTCTGGGGGTTGGAGGTTCCGGAAGCATCTTTGAAACAGAGGGAATCGAAAGGGACGCCGGAATCGAGGATTTCCCGGAGTGTGTTGAGATAGAACGCCGGATCGTGTGCGCCCGTGCATCCCGGCGGCAGTTCCATCATGGAAATGACGATCTGGTGGTGGAGACCCGCATCGTGAATGCACTGCCCCGAATACACGAGGTTTCGGACGTCGTTTAGCGCATCAAAGTTTCGGATATGGGTGATGCCGTGCTTCTTGAACATTTTGGCATGCAGGTCGATCATGTCGCGAGGCTGGGCGGAAAGGGCGACGACATTGATGCCGCGGGCCAGGGTCTGCAGATGGGCATCGGGACCTGCCGCCTTTCGGAAACGATCCATCATGTCGAAGGCCGATTCTCCGCAGTACATGAACAGACTTTGAAATCGGGCGCCTCCGCCCGCTTCCAAATAGGTGATGCCTGCATGAACTGCTGCCTCGACGGCGGGCAGGAAATCGTCTGTCAGAACGCGTGCGCCGAAAACGGACTGAAAGCCGTCCCGAAGGGACGTATCCATGAAACGGATGGTTTTCATGTGTTCTTCCTCTGGGATGATGATGGAGACAAGTAGGCGGCCGACTGGCGTTGCATGCGTGCGCGATGCGCGGCTAAAGCGGCTCCGATGACGGCGATCACCCTGTCGTCTCGATTCGCCGATACGGGTGACTTCGGACGATGGGTGGTACGAACGGATTCGATGGCGAATTGCTCTTGGTGTGTGGTGTTTCGAAGCACGCGGGCCGTAAGCGAGATCAATAGCACCAGAAGCGCCAAAAAGAGATAGACGATGGACATGCCGACAACGGCGAGCTTCAGTCCTTCAATGACCATGCATGTGTCTTTCCGAGAAAGGGTGGGTGAACGTATACCTTCAGCATGCCGGAGCTCTGGAAGGGCGGCCGAAGGTTCCATTACGGGAAGCAGGGGTATGGCCTCAACCAGTACCGGACAGATGAATGAACGTCATTGATTTGAACCGCATCTAAACACAACGGAAGGGGTTTGGCAATTCGGTGAAATTCTGATTTTGATGTCAGAATTTTTCTGACAGGTGCGCATTCGATGGACTTGTTGCGAGACCATCAAATCTCCTTGACAAGCACAGGAAATCTTTTCACGATCGGCCCATGAAACTCCGCTTCATCCTGATCACGCTTTCTCTGCTCGCCTTTGTTTCCGTATCGATCGGAGGCTATCTCTATTACACCTCCCTTCGGAACGCGGCCTTTGTGGAGGCGGATCGAAACGCTACGGCCCGGCTCCATGCCATCCATCGAAACGTACTGACGTTTCTTTCCGAAACCGTAAAGCCCGTTCGCGTGCTTGCCGGAATGGATGCCCTTGCCGATGCGCTCGCCGAACCGACTCCGGAACGGATCGACCGGGCCAATGCCATCCTCGACTATTTTACATCGGCGCTGGATGCCAGCGTCTGTTATCTTCTTGATCGAGACGGGAACACCCTTGCCTCCAGCAACCGCAATGCCCCCGATTCCTTCGTCGGCTTGAATTTTTCCTTTCGGCCCTATTATCGGGAGGCGATGCTCGGGCGAAGCCATACGTATCTGGCGCTGGGGACGGCATCCGATTTGCGAGGCGCCTATTACAGCCATCCGATTCGAGGACGGAAGGGCGATGAACCGATCGGTGTCGCCGTCATCAAGGTGGCGATCGATGCCATTGAACAGAAAATCGGTCTTTCCGAAGAAGATATCGTTCTAGTCGTCGATCCCCAGGGCGTCATTTTTATCAGCAGCCAGCGGCCGTGGTTGCTGCAACTGGCATGGCCTCTTTCGGAAGCGGAGATCGAGACGATTCGCAGCGAACGGCAGTTCGGGGATGGACCCTTTCGCTGGATCGGTCTTCGTCGCATGGGAGATCAGCTCGTTCTGGATGCGGACAACGTTCAATACCGCATGTATCAGAAAGCCCTGGATCCGTTCGAAGGATGGCGGATTCTCTACCTTCGGAACCGCAAGGCGATCCTGCAGCAGGTAGTCGAACCCCTCGTCCACATATCGGGTCCCATCGTGCTGATCGTCAGCATTTTGATCGCTGTTTCCGTGTTCGTTCTCTATCAGGAAGCCTCCAGAGATCTGACGCGACGCAAACAGGCCGAGAAAGCCCTTGAAGAAAGCATGGCACGGTACCGCAACCTCTATCACCAGACCCCTGCCATGCTGCATTCCATCGATGGGTCGGGAAATCTCATCCGGGTGAGCGATTACTGGCTCGACGTCATGGGCTACAAGCGGGAGGATGTCATCGGAAGACCCTTGGTCGAGTTTCTGACTCCCGAATCTCGGTGCTATGCCGAACAAATCGTCATTCCCCAATTCTTCCGCTCCGGTTTCTGCAAGGATGTTCCGTATCGGTTCGTGACCGGAACGGGTCGGATCATCGATGTGCTGCTTTCGGCCACTGCGGAGCGAAACGAGCGAGGGGACATCGTTCAATCCCTTTCCGTCTCCATCGATGTGACGGAAAGAAACCGGGCCGTGCAGGCGCTGCAGGAGGCCCAAGAAGCCCTCAAGCACCATTCGAGAAAACTCGAAATCGAAGTGGCCCGTCGAACCCGGGAAATATCCGGCATTCTGAGGTATTCTCCCAATGTGGTCTATCTCAAGGATCGCACCAACCGCTTCCGCCTGGTGAATACCCGGTTCGAACAGCTCTTCGGTTTGCCCGCAGAAGCGGTGATCGGAAAACTGGATGAGGAAATCCTTCCGGATGCGATCGCCCAACGCTTTTCCCGGATCGATCGAAGGGTGTTGGAAAGCGGGGAAACCTTTCAGCATGAAGAAACCCTTTCGATCTCGGAAACACCCATGACCTTTCTGATCGTAACCTTTCCCCTGTTCGACGATGCCGGAGGTCCGGCTATCGGCGTATGTTCCATTTTGACGGACGTTACGGAGGCCAAGAAACTGCAGGATCAATACCGCAGGCTTTCGGCGGCCGTTCTCGACAGTCAGGAACGGGAACGGGCGGCCATCGCCCGGGAATTGCACGACGAATTGGGGCAGGTACTGACCGCTCTGAGGATGGATGCCGTCTGGTTGAGAAACCGTCTCTTGACGGTTGATGCGGAGGCCGCTCGTCGTGCCGACGGCATGTGCGCATCGATCGACATGAACATTCAGGAAATTCGCAGCATTGCCTTGAGACTTCGGCCTCGGGTTCTCGATGATCTCGGGCTTGTGGATGCCCTCGAATGGTTCACGATCGATTTCGAGCGCAGAACCGGAATTGCTTGCATTTACCGGTCCCAACCTCTTCCGCCTGTGTCGAATGCCCTGGCGACGGCAGCCTATCGGATCGTCCAGGAAGCCCTGACCAATGTGGCACGGCATGCAAAGGCGAGTTTTGCGGAGGTCAGCCTGTCTCAGATGGAGGGCAACCTTCAGATTCTGGTTGTCGACAACGGGGTAGGCTTCGATGTGATGAACTTGGTGGATATGGAGGGTCTGGGGATTGCCGGCATGCGGGAGCGGGCCTTACTCGTTGGAGGCGTGATCGAGGTGGTATCCGAGCCGGGTGCTGGAACAAGGCTCGTCTTCAAGGCACCGCTCGGATGATTTTCAGAGTGCATCGTTCTTGATGGACTCGCAAAAAGGCAAAAAGTTTCATCCGAGTCGCATGGGGAGAGACACGCCTTTTTCGTTGCATCGGATAAACTCAGCCGCCCGAGCTCGTAAGGGCCGGGCATGTAGCCAGACTTCAACGATGGGTCATTGGAATGCAACATCTTGTTATTCAAACAGATGTGGCTTGAATGAGCATGCCCGGCCCAATGTCCGGCGGCTTCAAACAAGTATCCGATGCAACATCAAAAGGCGGTTCTCCCCCCATGCTCAGGCCCGGGAAAAAACCAAAATCGGGGGGAGTGGGACTTTTGGCGAGTCCGTCGTTCTTGACAGCAGGGCATCAATGATTAATTTCTGGTCCAAACTGGCCATTGTCATTCTAACCATTTAATTTAACATAAAAAATGGCCTTTTGCCGTACATTCCAAACCATGGATCAGGAAAGGAGAGAAAGGACGTATGAAGATCAGACCGTGTAACGACAATGTGCTGATTTTGCGGGTCGAGGAAGAACAGAAGACGGCCGGCGGGATCATCATCCCCGACACAGCCAAGAAAAAACCCCAGGAGGGAAAGGTCGTTGCGGTCGGCACCGGAAAGGTCGGGCCGGACGGCAAACGGATGCCCCTCGAAGTGAAGGTAGGCGATCGGGTATTGTTCTCCAAATATGCCGGAACCGAAATCAAAATCGACGGCGTCGAACACGTGTTCATGAAAGAATCCGATATCATGGCTGTCTACGAGGACTAATTAGGGAGGAAATGGAACGATGGCAGCAAAAGTGATTTGTTATGGTGCCCAGGCAAGGGAATTCATGCTCAAAGGTGTCAACGCGATGGCCGATGCGGTCAAGGTGACGCTCGGACCTCGTGGTCGCAACGTCGTCATCGCGAAGACATTCGGCTCCCCGACGGTGACCAAGGACGGTGTGACGGTGGCCAAGGAAATCGAACTCGCCGAGAAGTTCGAAAACATGGGCGCACAAATGGTGAAGGTCGTGGCCAGCAAAACCAGCGATGTGGCCGGTGATGGAACGACTACGGCAACCGTTCTGGCGCAGGCGCTCTATACGGAAGGTCAGAAACTCGTCGCTGCAGGCGCCAATCCCATGGCCCTCAAACGCGGAATGGACAAGGCTGCAGCCGTCGTCGTCGAGGAACTCAAAAAACTCTCCAAGCCCATCAAAGACAAGAACGAAATCTCCCAGGTCGGCACCATTTCCGCCAACAACGACGAGATGGTCGGAAAACTCATTTCCGATGCCATGGAAAAAGTCGGTAAGGAAGGCGTCATCACCGTCGAAGAAGCCAAGAGCATGGAAACCTCGCTCGAGGTGGTCGAGGGGATGCAGTTCGACAAAGGCTACATCTCGCCGCATTTCGTCACCAACCGGGAAAAAATGGAAGTCGTTCTCGAAGATGCCTACATTTTGGTTCACGAGAAGAAGATTTCCAACCTCAAGGACATGATCCCGCTTCTGGAAGAAGTCGCCCGGAGTCACAAACCCCTGTTGATCATCGCCGAAGACGTGGAAGGGGAAGCTTTGGCTACCCTGGTGCTGAACAAGCTGCGCGGAACCCTCAATGCCGCTGCGGTGAAGGCTCCTGGATTCGGTGATCGCCGGAAGGCCATGCTGGAAGATATCGCCATTCTGACCGGAACGCGCGTCGTCTCCGAAGAGATGGGCATGAAGCTCGAGAAGGTCACCCTGAAGGACCTCGGCCGCTGCAAAACCGTCAAGATCGACAAAGACAACACCACCATCATCGACGGTGCCGGAAGCCGCAAGGACATCGAAGCCCGGATGAAACAAATCCGTGCCCAGATCGAAGACACCACCTCCGATTATGATCGGGAAAAGCTGCAGGAGCGGCTGGCGAAGCTGGTCGGCGGGGTTGCGGTCATCCGGATCGGTGCGGCCACCGAAACCGAAATGAAAGAGAAAAAGGCTCGGGTGGAGGATGCCCTGAATGCGACTCGGGCTGCCGTCGAAGAAGGCATCGTTCCCGGTGGCGGCGTCGCCTTGATTCGCTGCATTCCGGCGCTTGAAAAACTTCAGCTTTCCGGAGATCAGGCGCATGCCGTGTCGATCGTCAAACGGGCCCTCGAAGAGCCGCTCCGTCAGATCGTCGCCAATGCCGGGCTGGAAGGCTCGGTGGTGGTGAACAAGGTCCGGGAAGGGAAAGACGACTTCGGTTTCAATGCGGCAACCCTCACCTATGAAAACCTCATTCAGACCGGTGTCATCGATCCGACCAAGGTGGTTCGGTTCGCGCTGCAGAATGCGGTTTCCGTTGCCGGCATGATGCTCACCACCGAGGCCATGATCACCGAAGCGCCGAAGAAGAAGGCCAAGGCAGCCGGTGCTTCTCCGGACATGGGTGACATGGACGACGACATGTATTGATGGGGTCTTGGCGGCGCTGAAAAAGTGCTTGCCCCGTTGTAGAAAATCGATTAAAGGGTAAAGAACACAGATGTGGGCTTTACCCTTTTTCGTTGGTGGATGGTGGCTGATGTAGAATTCCGAAGTTGGTCGGTGAAGGGGAGGCGATGCCGTGGATGCGTTCGGTGAGAATCAAGACGTTGTCATGTATGAAGGCAAGGCGTATGCGATCGAAGATCTGATGCTGAAGCTTCAGGAAGAGATTCGACAGACGGCGGATCGGTTGAGCCGGATGGCATCGCTTTTGGGAGAGCTTCACCGAAAGCTGGAATCCCAACGGACGATCGATGTGAAGCTATCCCTTTCCCGGGAGGAATACGAACGTTTCAAGTCGTTAAAGGGCGAAGACGATCGGGAACGCCTTCTCCAAGCCATTCGGAATGCCACCGCGCAGGTAGCGAAAGCACCCGCCAACATCCCGGAAGCGCGCATCGAACCGATTGTCGCTTCTTTGGCCACCCCCAAAACCGAATCTTTCAAGGAATTGAAGAATCCCGGACAGGCTTTGATCGAAGATCTGTCCGTATCGGTTGCACCGGTAGACGAACCCCCTCCATCCGTTTCTCCGGTCGTCCGGAAAAAGCCGTCGGCAAAATGCCCACGGTGCAATGAGCCGTTGGCGATTCCGGATTTGACGACACACCGGCTCCCGATGGAAGTCAAATGCAGCAACTGTGGCGCCAAATGCATGATCAAGTCCAGAACCAACGCCGGAAAACCGGAAAAAACCGGTGTTGACCCTCTCCAGGATTCGAGTTTCGGAAATATTTTCGATATGCTGTCCACGTGAAAACGGCAGTCGGCAGTGGGCAGTGGCTGAATGTGATCGGTGGCAGTACAACGGTAGATACTTGATGTTGGAGGAGCTATCCGAGAAGTAACGCATGAGGAGTGACGGATTCGCAAAAAGCCGCGTCATATCCAGCTACGGTTCATGACGAGCCTGAGCATGGAAGGGGGGGGCCTCTTCCATGCTGCGCGGATAAGGCGTCGGTTTATAAAGAGACCATCCTGAACAACCACATGAATGCCGTTTCTTCGTAGGGGAAACGGCGTTTCTGTTTTTCAGGATGGTCTTGTTGTCGACCGTTATCATTTCGGATGGACTCGCAAAAAGTCAGTGAGCCTCCAGCGAGCCGCCTGGGGGCGGGCGCACCTTTTTCGCTGCATCGGAAAAACTCAGCCGCCCGATCTCGTAAGGGCCGGGCATGGTGCCAGACGCTCCAGAAGAGAGCGTCTCATTGAAATGGCAAGCTTTTCAAACACAAGCCGGAGCGTATTGCATGCCCGACCCCAACGAGCTTTAGCAGCTTCAAAATTTCTACTGCCCACTGCCCACTGTCGACTGCCGACTGCCGACTGCCCACTGCCGACTGCCGACTGCCGACTGTCGACTGCCCACTGCCGAATGGCTTCCTGACGAACGAACGATCATGTTCCTTCCTGCGACACGAACCGAAATGGACCGATTGGGTTGGAAAACCCTCGATGTCATCCTGGTGACGGGGGATGCCTATATCGACAGCCCGAACTGCGGTGTTGCGCTGATCGGAAAAGTCCTCCTGCGGGAGGGCTTTCGGGTGGGGGTGATTTCCCAGCCGGATATCGGTTCTCCTGACGACTTCCGAAAGCTGGGCGAGCCCGAATTGTTCTGGGGCGTTACTGCCGGAAGCGTCGATTCGATGGTGGCCAACTATACGGCCTCCCGCAAAAGACGCAGAAGCGACGATGCGACGCCGGGCGGTGTGAACGACAGACGACCCGATCGGGCTTGCATCGTGTATGCCAATCGGATTCGAAGAGCCTTCAAGGGAACGCGTCCCATCGTGCTGGGAGGCATCGAGGCCAGCCTCCGACGGATCGCCCACTACGACGGATGGAGCGCAGGCATCCGCCGCTCGATCCTTCCCGATGCCAAAGCCGATCTCCTCGTTTACGGCATGGGGGAAAACACCGTTGTCGAGCTGGCCGGACGCCTTGCCTCCGGAAAGCCCGTGACCGACATCCGCGGCATCTGTTATATGTCCCACCACAAACCGGAGGGCTTCATCGAACTTCCAGCCTACGAAGCCGTCTGTAGCGATCCGGCAGCCTTTGGGGACATGTTCCGGCTGTTCTCAGCCCATCAAGACCCGCTCCGGGCATCCGGTCTCGTTCAACGCCATGCCGATCGGTACCTCGTTCACAATCCGCCCGCAGTTGCGCTTTCTTCCGAACAATTGGACGCCGTTCACGCCCTCGGCTTCGAATACGACGTGCATCCCATGCATCGCTCGCAGGGGGCGGTTCGGGCTCTCGATACCCTCGATTTTTCGATCACGACCCATCGGGGATGTTTCGGTGAATGTCGTTTTTGTGCCATCACCCTGCATCAGGGAAGGGCCGTCGTATCCCGAAGCTCCGATGCCATTCTGGATGAAATCCACGCCATGAAGGCCCATCCGAGGTTCCGGGGGGTTCTTCGGGATATCGGCGGCCCGACGGCCAATATGTACGGCATGGATTGCCCGAAGGCCCGGCTCAAAGGCTGCTGTACGGAAAAAAGCTGCCTGTATCCGAAAGCCTGCAACGCTCCTGCACTGGATCATGCCCCGCTCATCCATCTGCTCGAGCGGATCCGCTCCGATCCGGCCGTTCGAAAGGCCCATGTCGCATCCGGGATCCGCCACGACCTGATTCTGGAGGATCGGAAAAATGGGTTGGCATTTCTGAAGGATTTGGTATCGTATCATATATCCGGGCAGTTGAAGATCGCTCCGGAACATACCGAATCCGATATCCTGCATTGGATGCACAAACCCGCCTTCGATCGGACGATCGAATTCAAGCGGCGCTTTGACGATATCCAGCGGAGGGCCGGCGTTCGACGTTTTCTGACCTATTATTTCATGGCCGCCCATCCCGGGTGCACGATGGCGCACATGGCCCGGATGAAACGATCCATCGATCGTTTCCTGCGCATCGCGCCCGAACAGGTGCAGATCTTCACTCCGACGCCGTCGACCTGGTCCACCTGGATGTATTGCACCGGTCGGGATCCGGAATCGGGCGAGCCCGTTTTCGTCGAACGAGACGAACGAAAGCGGATGCTCCAAAAGCGGACGATTTGTTGACCCAGCTTTTTGGGCGTCCAACATCCATGTCGCACCCTATCCGACGATGCCGATTCATCTAAACGTCAGGCAGATTCGAGAAGCTCTCCACAAGGAGATCGGAGCCCGCTCCAAACTTCCGGAACCTTCGGCCCAGCAGCGGTTGGCCGGAAGACTGTTTCATGAATGCTTTGCAGCGCTGATCCTCTCCCTGACCGAGGCTCCCGAACATCGGCCGGAGCGCTGGAAAGCGGATTTGCTGGAGCGGGAACTCTACGAACGTCATTTCGGCCCTCGTCTGATCGAGCACCAGGTCCATTTCCGGAACGACACGCGATGTGTTCGGGATTTTTGGACGGCCTGCCGCAACATGTGCGCCTGGTTGGCCGGATTGATGGAAAGTGCCGCAAGCAACCGGGTCGAGCTGCTGTTTCATCCGGAAGAAGCTTTTTCGATGGAGCTTGCCTCGCCCCACTGGTCGGACACCGTGGTTCTGTCGGGTGTGGCCGACCTGGTCGTACGCTTCCAAACCCTGCCGCACTGGTGCCTGGTCGAGTTGAAATTCTCTCGATCCTTACGGGATCTGGATTTGGCGCAGGCATGTCTCTACCACATGATGGCCCGGAAGGCCATGCCCGCACCGGTCGGGACGTTGGCGCTCGTCCGGTTTTCGCCGGATCTATCCGAAACCCTGTTCGACGAGAAAGACATCTCCCGCATCCACCCCCGTCTCATCGAATGGATCGGAAAGCTTGCCGGTGTTCGAAACGCCCGCCCTCAGCCATCGACGCCTGTCCATGAGCCTCCCGACGAGAAGATGGAGGAGCAAGCCAAACGAATCGAGGAAATCTTTCACGAATACGGCCTTCAGGTGAGCCGCGGTGGAGAGGCGATTTCCGGGCCATGCTTCATCCGCTATCCCATCCGTCTGGGAAAAGGGGTCAAGATCGGTGCGGTGCAGAAGACCGCAGCCGAGATTCAGCACCGGCTCGGGGTGGATACCCCGCCCTACATCCATCTCAGCGAAGGTCAGGTGTTCGTGGATCTGCAGCGGGCGGACCGCCGGATCATCGCTTTTCGGGATGTGCTGGGTCAATTGCGGAAATCCGGCATTTGCAGGGGCTGTTCCAAAATCATGTTGGGTGTGGATTTGTTCAATCGGTTGCATACGGCCGATTTGTCGCAACCCGAACATGCCCATTTCTTGATTGCCGGTACAACGGGAAGCGGAAAGACCGAATGGCTCCGCACGGCACTCGCCGGGCTGATCGCCACCAATTCGCCCAAAACCCTGCGGTTGGTGATCATCGATCCGAAGCGCAACGGTTTTTCGGACCTTCAGGGGTCGCCTTTCCTATGGAACGATTCCGCTCTCGTGTATCCCGACGAACAATCGGCTGCGGATGTCCTTGCGGCACTTGCCGACGAAATGGATCGTCGTTTCAGGCGCTTCGAACAGGAGGTTCAGGTGGACCATTTGGATGCCTTCAATCAAACGGTGGATCCACCGCTTCCTCGGATCATCTGTGTGTGCGATGAATACGCCGATCTGGTCAATCGGGATCGGGAAGAGCGTAAGACGATCGAGGCCCGGATCAACCGCCTCGGGCAGAAGGCGCGCTCGGCAGGCATTCATCTGCTGATCGCCACCCAGCATCCGAGCCGCCAGATCGTTCGGGGGACGCTCGATGCCAACCTGCCGGCTCGAATCGGATTCAAGATGAATCGGGACATCGAATCCAAGATGGTGTTGAATCAGCGGGGGGCGGAGCATCTGCTCGGTGCCGGCGACATGCTTTTCAAGAGCATCGGAGAGCCTAAGCGGCTGCAGGCGCCGCTGATGCGTCCGGAAGAGCGGGCGCGGTGGTTTTCCGGGAATTTTTATCGAGACAAACCGGATGTGTAGGGCGTCTTGCGGAAGTGCGGGAGTGCCCGCTCCCATGCGGCTCATTGGAGACTCACTGACTTTTTGCGAAGCCGTCAGAAATGATGGACTCGCAAAAACTCGCTCTACCCCCGATTTTGGGGTATTTCCGGGCCTGAGCATGGGGGGAGATACG
>CAZJXF010000102.1:0-12564 GCA_964549995.1 uncultured Desulfatirhabdium sp.
CAGGCCCGTCAAGAACCATAGCCGGGGATGAAGCGACTTTTTGCGAGGCCATCATTCATCGGGGTGAAAATACTTTTGAATGGGGGGCCTACGAAAGTCGTTCTCCAGCAACCTTCATCAACCGAGGAGAGGGCCGGGTTGAAAACCCGCCCCTACATGGGGGATTCCTACAACAATCACCCCACTTGAGCAGGTCCTATCCCTTGGTTTTCGCCGGGCTGACGATCTCTACTGCCCACTGCCGACTGCCCACTCTTTTCAGATATCCACACTCTGTCCAGGCAGCGGCACAAACGCCTGAAACCCTTCCTTTTTCAGGGTCTCTTCCATGGCGAGAGACTGCTCTTCTTCGCCGTGAACAACGGCGATTTTCCCGAAGGTCAGATTGGTTTCCTTCAGAAACCGCATCAGCTCCTTCTTGTCGGCATGTGCACTGAATCCACCCAATCGGACGACGTGGGCCTTCAAGGGATATTCCTTGTTCAGGAATTTGACGATCGGCGCTGTCCCGCTTCTTCCTCCCGCCTCGTATTCGAGTCCCTTATCTTGAATGCGTCTGCCGAGGGTGTTTTCCGCCATGTATCCGACAATGAGAATCGTATGCTGAGGCTGGTGAATTTTGTACCGGAGATGATGCAGAATCCGGCCTGCTTCACACATCCCCGATCCAGCGATGACGATGTGGGGCTTTTCTTCCCGCATGAGAGCCATGCTCGCTTCAACGCTCTCGATGAAGGTGACCCGATCGAACCGGAACGGATTTTCCCCTTTTTCGAGAAAGGTCTTGTGCGCGTGGTCATCGAAGACTTCCGGATGTTCGGCGAAGACCTTGGTGATTCGGGAGGCAAGAGGGCTGTCCACGAAAATCGGTACCCTGGGTACAGCCTTTTCGTCATACAGCTCGTGCAGCCGGTAGAGGATGTCCTGGGTTCTTCCGTAGGCGAATGCCGGGATGAGCAAGGTGCCGTTTCTGCCGACCGTTTCGGTGAGAATTTCCTTCAGCCGCTCCTTCAGATCCTGACCGGGCTCATGTTCCCGATTGCCGTACGTGCTCTCCATGATCAGGAGGTCGATCCGACGGTCTTCCTCCGGAAACTGGGTGGTCGGGTTTTTCAGCAGCGGCATGTCGAATCTGCCGATATCTCCGGTAAACAGAACCCGCTTGAGAGAACCGTTCTCCGAAATGCGCAGCAGCACCATGGCCGAACCCAGAATATGGCCGGCATCAAAGAACTCGGCGCTCATGCGGGACCCGACGGGTATTCGGTATCGATAGGGAATCCCTTCCAGTGCAGCGATGGCGGTTTCGGCGTCCGATATCGTGTAGAGGGGTTCGACTCGGTCCAGCCGATACTGGCGAAGCCATTCGTCGATCGTCTTCAGATTGAGCTCGTGGGGCCCCGTCTTCAGCAGCGCCTGGATCTGTTCCCGATCCTTCCGGATGGAATGGGAATTCTTCCCCTGGCTCTTCATCTGCATGGCAGCGTTTCGGGCGGTCTTGTAATTCAGGTAGGCCGCATCCGATTCCTGAATGTGGGCGCTGTCGAGAAGCAGATGGGCACATGCATCGGCTGTGGCCCGGGTGCAGAAGACTTTTCCGGCAAACCCCTTCTTGACGAGCAACGGCAGCCTTCCGGAATGGTCGATATGGGCATGGGACAACACCACGTTCTGGATCAGTTTGGGCGAAACGGGGAAGGTCGTGTTCCGGTTCTCGCTTTCCTTTCTTCGTCCCTGAATGAGACCGCAATCGAGCAGAATGCTTTCGTCCTGACTGCGAATCAGATGCATGGAACCGGTCACTTCCCGCACCGCTCCGAAAAATTGAACGTTCATGGGGTCAACTCCTGTTTGAGCATGCAGCAGGCAATGCGATGCAAGGGCTTTCCGTCCGGCCCGTAAGCGATGTTTCCCGGCTGGATGAGCCGGTTCATGACGCAGCCTTCCGGAATGACGAGTTCGAAGAGTTCCCTTTCCGTAATGGGGGGACGTTCGCAAAGCCGGTTGTCGACGATTTCGATGCTGTGCAGCGGATGATCCTCGCACAGGGGGCAGCGATACACCCTGCCGTTCGGAAAGATGAACACGTTGTCCGCCGCCTTCCCGGCGCATTCGAACGGCTCATCCGGATCGAGATAGACCTTGGGATAGGTGACGGTCATGCCCCGTTCGGCCGCCTCTTCGGCAACCCGTGGAACACTGCGGAGCCATGACGCGGCTTGGGTCTGACGGGTTTCGGTTGCTGTCGCCGATTTGCCTCTGAGTCCGACCACCTGGATGAAAAATCGGTGGATGCCAAGGGATTGCAGCAGGGCGGGCATTCGGGGAAGTTCGTGGATATTGGCCGTGCTGACCGTAAAGATGACACTGGTGCCGAAGCCTGCTGCAACCGCTTTCCGAATTCCCTGCATGACGGCATTGAAGCTGCCTTTCCCCCGAAGCCGGTCGTTCGTTTGGGCCTCGGCCCCATCGAGGCTGAAACTGATGGCATCGACCTCATCCGGGGTGATCTTGTCGAGAATGTCGTGGAAGAGGAATCCGTTGGTATCGATCGTGATGGATTGGTAGCCGAGATGTCTGGCATGTATGACGGCAAGCGGCAGCTCGGGATGCAGGGTGGGCTCTCCTCCTAAAAAAATGATGTTTGCAGACGGTTTTCCGGCTGCGAAGAGCTCCATCCACATCCGGATGGTTTTGATGGGCAGGGTTTGGGTTCCGTGGGCCTTCGGGTTGATGTAGCAGTGTTTACAGCTCAGGTTGCAGGCTGTCAGGATATGGAAGAAGACATTGACGCTGTCCTTGCGGAACTCGACGGTTCGTACCCTTCTTCCATTTCCTGCGCGCATGAACGAACCCCGCTATCCCATGCAGTATTTGGACAGGCTTTCGTCAAAGGCCACCGGATAGCAGCCGTCGAAGCAGGCTTTGCAGAAGTGGTTTTCGGGATGCGGTACACCGGTGGATTCGAGCAGCCCGGGAAGGCTCAGGTAATGCAGCGTGTCCAGGCCGAGAAAATCGCGCAGTTGATCGACTTCCATTTTGGCGGCGATGAGCTCGCCCTTGGTGGAAAAATCGATGCCGTAATGGCACGGAAACCGATGCGGCGGGCCGCTCACCCGCAGATGGACCCGTTTGACGCCGAGCTCCCGCAAGGCCTTCACCCGGGTCTTGACGGTCGTTCCCCGGATGATCGAATCTTCGATAATGATGATGTCCTTGCCTTTCAGCAGCTGTTTGACCGGGTTGAGCTTGACCCGGACGCCGAAGTCCCGCATGCTCTGGGTCGGCTGGATGAAGGTCCTTCCGACATAATGGTTCCGGATCATGCCCATCTCGAAAGGAATGCCGGATTCCTCGGAATAGCCGAGGGCCGCATACGTCCCTGAATCCGGAAAAGGCATCACCATGTCGGCCTCGACCGGGGCTTCCTGCGCAAGACGACGGCCATGGGCCTTGCGGGTGAGGTAGACGTTTTTCCCGAAAATCGTGCTGTCGGGGCGGGCGAAATAGATGAATTCGAAGATGCAGAAGGAACGCTTTCGGGTAAACGGCGTGCGCAGACTCTTGATGCCGTTGGGGCCGATGATGATGATTTCACCGGGATCGATTTCCCTTACGAAATCAGCCTCGACGAGATCGAGGGCGCAGGTTTCGGAAGCCAGAATATACCCGCCGTTGAGTTTGCCGAGGCACAGGGGGCGAAACCCGTTCGGGTCCTTCATGCCGATGATCTCGCCGTTGCTCGTCATCACGATCATGGAAAACGCTCCCTTGATCCGGGAGACGGCGGCCATGAGGGCCTGTTCGAAGCCGAGATGCAGGTTCTTCACGAACAGGTGCAAGAACACCTCGCTGTCCATGGTCGTCTGGAAAATGGAGCCGGCTTCTTCGAGTTCGGCCTTGAGCAGATGTGCGTTGACGAGATTGCCGTTGTGAGCCACGGCGTAAGAGCGCTGTTTGTGGTGAACGACAAAGGGTTGGGCGTTGGTGAGAATGGAGCTTCCGGTGGTGGAGTAACGAACATGACCGATGGCGCTTTCGCCCTTGAGCTCGTCGAAATGGCCCATTTCGAATACATCCGATACCAGTCCCATGCCTTTGTGGGAGACGATGGATCGGTTCTTGTTGACGGCAATACCCGCGCTTTCCTGCCCGCGGTGCTGGAGGGCATAGAGGCCGAAATAGCAGAACCTGGCCGATTCGGGATGACCGTAAACGCCAAAGAGCCCGCAGGCTTCCCGGGGTTTTTCCTCAAAAGATTCGAAATGGGGATCGTCGATGTTCATAAGGACTCGTTTTTCAGGATATAATGTTCGATGGCTTCCGGTGCAATGTCTTCTCCCTCCGGCCAGCAAAGGGCGCCGAGCTCATCGATCCGGACTTTCTGGAAGTATCTGCCATAACGAAGCCGCCACAAGGATTGGTGGCGCTCCACCAGCGGCCCAATATCCAAAAGCAGCTCTCGACCATCGTCCAAACGTACGAAAAGACGCCACGGCTCTTTGGCGGTTACGAAGACTACCCGGGGCCAAGGCCACTCAATTGATGAGCTCATGCCATTTCTCCATCAATTCGGCTTGGTTGTTCAAAATAAATTGTCTGATTTTCGCTTGCTGGAGAGGAGGCATCATACCCACTATTATATCCCCGGTTTCGATGCTGAATGACCCGGCATAATCCCCATACATGGCATGACAATGGGGGAAACCATGGTCGCCAACATACATGTAAATGGAAATACCGAAAAAGAAAGCGATTCGTGGCATATTCAAAATTTAGATCATATGATGGAATGACGACTTCGCAAAAAGGCCGGATGTTGTGTCGTGCTGCATCCTTCGTCGTTGCGGCGTACTTCTAAGTACGCCTCACTCCTCCTGATTTGCACTCCTTGCCTGCGGCCTTTTTTCGAAGCCGTCCATATGCTCGACTTTTTGCGAGGCCATCATGGAATGATGGCCTCGCAAAAAGGTCTCATGCGTCCCCCCTGAAGAAGCGAAGTTTAGTCCATATTGACTTTCAGGCATCCTTCAATGGCATCCTGGAGATTCCGAAGGAGTTCAGGCATTGTCTCCCCCTGCGTCATGCATCCCGGGATGGCCGGCACTTCCGCCCAATATCCTCCCTCTTCAGCCTGGTGAATGATGACCTTAAGCTTCATCGGTTCTGTATCCCCATTGAAGTTCCGTCATGGCATAATCCGCCGTTTCACCTGCGATAATATTCCTGCAGGGGTGTCACGTCGAGGATCTTCGTCTTGAGCGACTCGATGCCCCGGGCGATGGCGATGGCTCCGGCAAGGGTCGTGGTGTAGGGAACGGCGTATTTCAGTGCGGCCCGTCTGAGGTAATACCCGTCCCGCTTGGTCTGGTTGCCGAAACCGGTGTTGACGACAAGCTGAATTTCGCCGTTTTTGATGGCATCGACCACATGGGGTCTTCCCATGGATACCTTGTTCACCACCCGATTCGGGATGCCGTGTCTGGAAAACCACTCCCCAGTTCCGTGGGTCGTCACGATTCCAAATCCCATTCGTTCGAAGTGCCGTCCGAGGTCGATCGCAGCCGGTTTGTCCCTATCCTTTACACTGATGAACACATTGCCCGCAAGGGGCAATTTCTGTCCCGATCCAATCTGTGCCTTTGCGAAGGCCAGGCCGAATTCATCGGCGATTCCCATTACTTCGCCGGTGGATTTCATCTCCGGGCCGAGCAGGGTATCCACATCCGGGAAGCGGTTGAAAGGAAGAACGGCTTCCTTGACCGAAAGGTGTTTCGGAACGACTTCCGTGGTGAGTCCGATCTCGTCGAGCGACTGCCCCATCATGACCCGCGTGGCGAGCTTGGCGAGCGGCACGCCTGTGGCCTTGCTCACGAACGGCACCGTCCGGGAAGCCCGGGGGTTGACCTCCAGTACATACAGCCGGTCGGCCTTGACGGCATACTGGACGTTCATGAGTCCCACGACGCGAAGCTCCCTTGCCATGGCCTTGGTGGCCCGTGTGATCTCCTCGATCATCGCTGGCTTCAGGCTGAAGGGCGGCAGCACACAGGCTGAATCTCCCGAATGGATTCCGGCCTCTTCGATATGTTCCATGATCCCGCCGATGACGGTCCTTTTTCCGTCAGAGATGGCATCGACATCGATCTCGATGGCGTCTTCCAGGAAATGATCGATCAGCACCGGATGCCCGGGAGATGCGGCAATGGCAAGCCGCGTGAACCCTTCGAGTTCGGAGCGTTCATACACGATTTTCATGGCTCTTCCGCCCAACACATAGGAAGGCCGTACCACGACCGGATAACCGATGGCCTCCGCCACAACCAGGGCTTCCTCCACCGATTCCGCCGTTCCATTGGCGGGCTGTTGCAGCCCCAGCCGCTGCAGCATGGCCTGAAACAGCTTTCGGTCCTCGGCCATGTCGATGCTTTCGGGTTGGGTTCCCAAGATGGGGACTCCCGCCCGGTGCAACGGCACCGAGAGGTTAAGCGGTGTCTGGCCGCCGAACTGAACAATGACTCCTTCGGGCCTTTCGGTCTCGACGATGTGCATCACATCTTCGAAAGTGAGCGGCTCGAAATAGAGTTTGTCGGAGGTATCGTAATCGGTGCTCACGGTTTCCGGGTTGCTGTTCACCATGATGCTTTCGATGCCCATTTCCCGGAGCGCCATCGACGAATGCACACAGCAGTAGTCGAATTCGATGCCCTGTCCGATGCGGTTGGGCCCGCCGCCCAAGATCATCACCTTGCGCCGATGGTTTACCCGAGCCTCGGATTCCCGCTCGTAGGTCGAATAATAGTAGGGAGTAGCAGCCTCGAACTCCGCCGCACAGGTGTCGACCAGCTTGTAGGCAGGCTGGATGCCGAGCGCTTTTCGGCGCAGGCGGACATCTTCGGCGTCCGTTCCGGTGAGATAGGCGATCTGGATGTCGGAAAATCCGTTCCGTTTGACTTCCCAGAGCCGCTCTTCCGAAAGCGGACCTTTTTCACCGGCCAGTTCGTTTTCCATCTCGACGATCTGCCGCATCTGGTGCAGAAACCAGGGATCGATCTTCGTCAGCTCATGGATTTCCGAAAGATCCATTCCCTGCTTCAGGGCATGGCGCAGATAGAAGATCCTTGCCGAATTCGGGGTGGCCAGTTTTTGCCGGATTTCGGCCGGAGTCGGTGCTCCATCCTTTCCGTCCGCACCGAATCCGTGTCGGCCGATTTCGAGGGAGCGAAGCCCCTTCTGCAGGGCTTCCTTGAAGGTGCGGCCGATCGACATGGTCTCGCCGACGGATTTCATGGCCGTCGTGAGGTAATCGGGCGTTTCGGGGAATTTTTCAAAGGTGAACCGGGGGATTTTCACCACGCAATAGTCGATCGTCGGCTCGAAAGAGGCCATGGTACGGCCGGTAATGTCGTTGGGGATTTCATCGAGGGTGTAGCCGACGGCCAGTTTGGCGGCGATCTTGGCGATCGGGTATCCGGTCGCCTTGGAAGCGAGGGCCGAGCTTCTGGACACCCGTGGGTTCATCTCCACAACAACGAGATCCCCGTTTTCGGGATTGACGGCAAACTGGACGTTCGATCCGCCCGTATCCACCCCGATTTCCCGCATGATGGCGATCGATCCGTCCCGAAGCTTCTGGTATTCCTTGTCCGACAAGGTTTGGATGGGGGCCACCGTAATGCTGTCTCCGGTATGGACCCCCATGGGATCGATATTCTCGATGGAGCAGATGATGACGACATTGTCCTTGTGATCCCGCATCACCTCGAGCTCGAATTCCTTCCACCCGAGAACCGATTCCTCCAGCATGACCTGTCCGATGAGGCTGGCATCCAAGCCGGCTCGGGCGATCGTTTCCAGATCTTCCGGATTGTAGGCTACCCCGCCGCCGGTTCCGCCCAGGGTGAAGCTGGGGCGAACGATGATCGGAAAACCGATCTCTCGGGCGATGGCGCGGCACTGATCCATGTCGGTGGCAATCCCGCTTTTGGGAATACGCAGCCCGATCCGCTGCATGGCCTGGCGGAAGAGATCCCGATCTTCGGCTTTCTTGATGGCGGGAAGCGATGCACCGATCAACTCGACCCCGTAGCGCTCCAGTACGCCGGCTTCGGCGACAGCGACAGCCGTGTTCAAGCCCGTCTGGCCGCCCAATGTCGGCAGCAGTGCATCGGGGCGCTCCTTTTCGATGATCCGGGTGACGATGTCGGGGGTGATGGGCTCGATGTAGGTGCGATCGGCCATCTGCGGATCGGTCATGATGGTGGCCGGATTGCTGTTGACCAGAATCACCCGGTAGCCTTCTTCCCGGAGGGCCTTGCAGGCCTGGGTTCCCGAATAGTCGAATTCACAGGCCTGGCTGATGATGATTGGGCCTGCGCCGATGATCAGAATGGAATGGATGTCCGTTCGTTTGGGCATGGGGGAATCGTTTTCGGTTGTCGGGTTATCGGTCCATCAAACGGACGAAATCGTCGAAGAGATACCGGGCGTCATGCGGCCCGGGGGAAGCCTCGGGATGGTACTGAACGGCAAAGATCGGAAGTTGTTTATGCCGGAATCCTTCGAGGGTGCCGTCGTTCAGGTTGACATGGGTGATTTCGACGGAACCAGGGTCAAGACTGTCGATATCGACCACGAATCCGTGGTTTTGGGATGTGATTTCGATTCGGCCGGTCAGGAGGTTTTTCACCGGCTGATTGGCGCCCCGATGCCCGAACTTGAGCTTGGAGGTTTTGCCGCCCATGGCCAGCCCCAGCATTTGAATACCGAGGCAGATACCGAACATGGGCCGGAAGCCGAGAAGTTCCCGGACCGTTTGAACGGTGTCGTGAACCGGCTCGGGATCACCAGGGCCGTTCGACAGAAAGATACCGTCGGGTTTCATCTCTCGGATGACCGATGCCGGGGTATCGGAAGGCACGACGATGACTTCGCAACCGGATTCTTCGAGGCAGCGCAGGATGTTGTACTTGGCCCCGCAGTCCATGGCGAGGACGGCCTTTTTTTCGGGATGCCGCCAACCGTCCGATCGCAGCAGCGCCTCCGGCGCTTCGTCGAAGAGCGCCTTGCCGTTTTCCCACCGGAAGGGCCGCTCGGGCGTCACCACCCGGACAAGGTTCTGTCCGATCATGCTTGGCGTCGAGCGGGCCTTTTCCACACAGCGCACTGGATCCAGGTCTTCCGTCGAAATGTAGGCCCGCATGGCCCCTCGTTGGCGCAGGTGCAGGGTGAGAGCGCGGGTATCGAGGTCCTCGATCCCCATGACCTGCTGCGACTTCAGGTAGTCGGCCAGGGAGAGCGTCGCCCGCCAATTGCTGTAGCAGGGCTGATATTCCCGGATGACGAAGGCGGCCACCTGAATCCGGTCGGATTCGACGTCTTCCGGATTCACGCCGTAATTGCCGATCAGCGGATAGGTCATGGTGACGACCTGCCCCCGATAGGACGGGTCGGTCAGCACTTCCTGGTATCCGCTCATGCCGGTGTTGAATACGGCCTCTCCCCAGGCTTCGCCGGGGCCGGTGAAGCTCTTGCAGGGGAAGGTCCTTCCGTCTTCGAGGGCGAAAATGGCTTTCATCATCCCTATCCTTTATCATTCCATCCGGAAATTTTCCACAAGATTCCAGACGCCGCAGGGGCAGGCCCCCACGCAGAATCCGCAGCCGATGCAGCGATCGTCGATCGATCGGTATTCGTAGTCCCCTGTCGGCGACTCGACCCGTTCGATGGCCGCCTGAGGGCAGACGGCCACGCACACCCCGCAATCCCGGCAGGCCCCGCAGGATGCGCACTGACTGCCGCAGGCATCGATATCCTCGAAGCGCTCGATGCGCGGATCGAAGTATTCGAGGCTGACCCGTCTCTTGTCGATGACCGATCGTTTATCCCGACATTCGGGCATTCGGACGAGCATCCGGTGAATGGCCTGCGCCGCCTTTCGGCCCATGCCGATGGCATCTGTGAGCAGCCCCGGTCGAACGACATCTCCGATGGCGAAGATATCGGCCGCACTCGTTCGGCCCTCGGCGTCGGTCACGATGAAGCCGCGTTCGGTTTTGACGTCTTCCGGCAGAAAATCGAGATCGGGAACGTCCCCGATCGATATCACGACCATATCCGCCGGAATCCGCTCTCCGGTCGTCAACACGACGGCATCGGCCTCGATGGCCTGGGTGAAACAGGGGTATCGGAAAATGGCCCCTGCAGCCTGGGCGTGCTGGCGCTCCTTGCCGAAGGAGGCAGGCTCCTGTACATCGATCAGGGTGATGCGCTGGGCACCCAGCCGTTTGGCTTCGGTGGCGACATCACAGCCCACATTCCCAGCGCCGATGACGACGACGTTTTTCCCGCAATGGATGTCGTTCGTGGCCGCCCGTCTCAGGAATTCGAGGGCGGAGAAGGCCCGCTCTACGCCGGGCACCGGAAGCATCCGGGGCTTTTGGGCGCCTGTAGCGATTACCACGGCATCGTACTCCGACCGAATGGCGGCCATGTCAGCCCTGCTGAGCCGTTTTTCGAGCTGGACCTGGGGAAGAAGGGACTTCGCCCGTTCGAGTTCCGCCTCGATCACATCCGATGGCACTCGGGTTCTGGGAATGACGGTCGCAAGCTTTCCTCCAAGTGCGTCGGCCATGTCGAAGACGACGGCTTCATGGCCGTTCATCCGCAGTTGCCAAGCCGTCGATATGCCGCCGGGGCCGCCGCCGATGACGGCCACCCGCTTTCCGGAGAGTTTGGGCAAGTCGGGGGCTTTTGCCGCAACACTCGCCTTTCCGAGCAGGGTGATATCGACGGCAGGCATCAGGGCGTTTTGTCGGGTGCAGGACTGCATGCACAGATTGGGGCAGAGATAGCCGCACACGCTTGCCGGAAACGGTGTATAGCGAAGGGCGAGATCCACGGCCTCATCGAGTTTTCCCTCTCGGATGAGACGCCAGCGTTCGTGAACCGGAATGCCGCTTGGGCAGGCGTTTTCGCAGGGGGATTTGTGCTTTCGGTTTTCCCACACCGGGACATACCGGCGCAGATCCCCCGTTGGAATCAAGGGGATGGGACTTCGGTCGAAATCGACGAGATCGCCGATCAATCCGCCCTTGCCAAGCTCCTTGTCCCAGACCTCCGCCCGGAACTGCGAAACACTCATTCGAAACGAACTCGCCTTCTCCTGAGGGGAGCGGGCGACCAAAAGCCGCCACTCTTCCCGCCGACTCAATGCCTCCAGAAGTTCCGGTCTGCCGATGCCGTCCAGAAATTCCTTCAGATGCGATGCGAGCCATTCCCAGCGGGTATCGTCGATCGTTTCCATCCGGGCATCGACCTGGCTGTATCCGGCATGAGGCCCCCGAAAGAACACCATCCCGCCCACCATGCCCACCAGTGGCCGAAATCCAAGGACATTTTCCGGGTCCTGAGGATCGACGCCGCAGATGACGGCAATGCCTCCGGCCATGAATTCCCCGAAATAGTCCCCTACCGATCCGAGCACCCAGAGCTCGGGCGGGGAAAACCGCGGGTTGTGCTTCGTCATGGTCATGCCGCGTGCGCCGATGTTTCCGGCGATGTAAATCCTGCCCTGAGCCATGCCGTTGGCGACCCCGTTGGTGGCATGGCCGTGGACCACGATATGCGCACCTGCATTCAACCAGCCCACATCGTCGGATGCGGGCCCCATCACTTCGATAAAGGTGTTGGGAAACCCGAGGGAACCCAGCCGCTGGCCGGAAGGTCCCAACACCCGGACATGCACCGAGCGATTTCCGGCCTTCCAGAGCCTGCCGCCGATGCCGTGATGCCCCAGGGCATGCACTTCGAGGTGGCGGTGGCCTTCGGCAACGGCTTTTTGAATGGTTTCTTCGAGAAGCCGGGAGGAGATCCGCCTGCCGTCCATCTTCCCTTCAATGACCGTCCATTTCGGTTCGTTCATGGCAAAACCTTTTGTTTCCTACACGACGTATTGGATGTGCAGCCGCTCCGCAACATCCCGATCGTCGATTCCCAGGGCATCCGACATGCCGATGGGAAGCGCCGTCGAGCGGCCGAGCGGTGCAACGATTTTCTTCAGTTCCGTATCGAAGCTCACATAGACATCCACCAGACGCTCGGCCACTTTTTCCGGGTCGAGACGACGGTAGAGCCTCGGGTCCTGGGAGGTGATTCCCTTGGGACACTGACCGATGTTGCAGATGTTGCACCGGTCCGTTTCGCTGCCGAGGCATCCGGCTGCCGCTTGCATGATGGATTTTCCGACCTGAACGGCGCTTGCCCCCAGCATGATGAGCGCTGCCGCATTGGCCGCAAGGTTTCCGCTCTTGCCGATGCCGCCGCCTGCAATCAGTGGGATTTCGTTCTGTTTACCGCTTTGCACCAGGGTGAGGTAGGCATCGCGGATGTTGCTGGCGATGGGATGCCCCATGTGGTTCATCGACACGTTGTAAGCCGCACCCGTTCCGCCGTCTTCTCCGTCGATTCCCAGACCTCCGGCATAGGGATTTCGGACCAGATTGTTCAGAACGGCCAGAGCCGTCGATGTGGCCGAAATCTTCGGATAGACCGGCACCCGGAATC
>CAZJXF010000103.1:0-12298 GCA_964549995.1 uncultured Desulfatirhabdium sp.
TGGCGATGTAGCTCAGCTGGTCAGAGCATGCGGCTCATATCCGCAGTGTCCGGGGTTCAAATCCCTGCATCGCCACCACCTATTAGTTTATTGCCTTCCAAAAAAATCCATAACCCCAAGTCAAATCAACGACTTCGGGGTTTTTTCTTTTTCGTATCATCCCAAAAAATCTTTGATTTCCGGCATCTCGTAACGGCATCTTGGACGGTATCTTTTGCAATGGCCAGCTAAGAGCATCCGAGCGGCTTCGTGACGGCGCAAAGGCAGTTGTGTTCCGGAGGGCTGAAAAGAATGTCGCTTGACTATACCTAATGAGGGTATATAAACTATGACGTGGCGGGTGACGCTATCCAAGAAGCTCTTGAAACAGATCGGGCGCCTACCGAAAAACGTCAAGGCTCGGTTATACTATCTGCTTGCTGAACTTGAGCATTCCGGGCCTGTACGGGGTGCATGGCCGAATTATGGGAAGTTGTCCAAAACCTTGCACCATTGTCATTTTAAACCCGGAAATCCTTGTTATGTAGCGGTTTGGGAAGTTATCGATAACGAGATCAGACTCATTGAGGTGAAATATGTTGGCACGCACGAAAACGCACCCTACTGAGATCCTGTTGACCTTTTCAGGGCCGAAAGAGATGGAGGAAAAAGCCCGTGAAATGATGCGCTCCATTGGGTTCACCGGAGTTGATGACGCTATCCCCTGGAGATCGGCATTTCTCGAATTTGCTGATAACGAACCGGGAACCATTCTGAAAGGTGCAAGACTTCGGGAGGGTCTTACGCAAAAACAGCTTTCAGAAAAAACCGGGATACCGCAGCGGCACATTTCGGAGATGGAGACAGGAAAGCGAGCGATTGGCAGGAAGCGGGCGGAAATCCTGGCCGAAATCTTACGCGTGTCCGACTATCGGTTGTTCCTTTGATTCATTCGTGCTGTTGAGAAATGCCGCGTCTCATGGTCTTGAAGGGAATATTGGAGGAGTTGTACGAAACCTACAACCGCAGAGAATATGTACACCCAGATCCCCTCGAATTTCTGTATGCCTACGAGATGCCGGAAGACCGAGAAATCGTCGCCTTCATTGCTTCCTCTCTTGCCTACGGTCGGGTGCAGACCATACTGGATCATGTTCGGGCTGTGCTTACGCCGATGGGAACATCTCCTTGCCGATTTCTGCGACGTCACACGTTTCTGGATTTGATGAATCTGTACAGGGGGTTTCGCCACCGCTTTGCATCCGATGGAGATTTGGTGTATGCTCTATCAGCTCTCCGGGGGATGATCGAATCCGAAGGTTCGCTCTATGCCGGTTTCCTGAGAACCTATTCAGCGGACGATCCGACCCTCGTTCCCAGTCAGATTCGGTTTTGCAGGTCGTTGTACCGCTATGCTGGGCGAGAGCTGGGGCACCTCTTGCCGTCTCCCGAACGCGGCAGCGCCTGCAAGCGGCTGAACCTCTTTTTCCGCTGGATGGTTCGTCAGGATGCCGTCGATCCAGGGGGATGGTCGCAGATTCGGAGAGATCAGCTCATCGTTCCGCTGGACACCCATATGGAGCGATGGGGTCGATTGTTCGGTTTTACCTGCCGTAGGACGTCCGACATCAAGGCGGCGCTTGAAATTACGGAAGGTTATCGACGTTTGGTGCCGGATGATCCGGTCCGATACGATTTCGTGCTGACCCGGGCCGGCATCCGCAACGACATCCGCAGGTCAGCACAGCAAGCGATCGAGGAATACTGCCATGCCGATCTATGAATTCTTCTGCCGTGACTGCAACATGATTTTCAATTTCTTTTCGAAACGGATCGATACGACGACAAAGCCCCTTTGTCCGAAGTGCCTGAAAGTGGAACTCGATCGAAAAGTATCTCCATTTGCTGTTACGGGTCGGGCCAAAGAAGGTGATGATATGGATGATCTGCCCTTTGACGAGAGCAAGATGGAGCAGGCCATGAATTTGCTTGCCGGCGAGGCAGACAAGATCAACGAGGATGATCCTCGTCAGGCGGCCCAATTGATGCGAAAGCTTACCGACATGACGGGAATCGGTCTTGGTCCCGGAATGGAAGAAGCCCTTCGGCGCATGGAGCAGGGGGAGGATCCGGAAGCGATCGAAGCCGAAATGGGCGATATCATCGAAAATGAAGAACCCTTTATTCTTCCTGACAAGAAGGGAGGGAAGGGCGGAATGAAAACCCTTCGTCCGCAAACCGATCCGGTGCTTTATGATCTGCATCCGGAGGCATGACCAATAATTTCCCATCTATGTCCTTTCCTACGAAAGTCGAATATCAGGAGTCAGGAGTCAGAAGTCAGGAGTCAGAAGTCAGAAGAAAGCGGATGGCCCCCATTTCTTGTAGCTTGCTCCTGCGACTTTCATTGACCGGGGTGAAACCCGGGTTGCATGGCTGATTCCTGCGAAAGTCGGCAGTCGGCAGTGGGCAGTCGGCAGTATGGCCGCTGCCATACCGCCATATTCCTTTGAAATTCGCGCTGGAGGCTTTCATCATCGAGCGGGGTGTAGCCCCGGCTGCATGGGCGATTCCTATGAAAGTCGAATATCAGGAGTCAGAAGTCAGAATAAAAGCGGAAGAACCCTGCTTTTATAGGCTCGCCCGTGCGTCTTTCATGCATCGGGGTGAAAGCTCGGTTGCATGGGGCTATCGTAAAAATGCGTATTCAGGCATGACGATAAGTCGGTATCCCCGCTTCTGTAGCGGAAACATCCTTTTGTTGAGGAACCCTTCATGACCCCATCACCCATGGTGCGAACCGGAGCCAGCTGCCCGATTTGCGGCAAACCTGTGGAGCCGGTGCGCCGATGATCTCGTGTATTCTGGCGCTGCACGGGCTGCAAGCGCGAATTTCCGTTGAACCGCTTCCTGGAAGACATGGACGAGGCATTCGAGGCGGCAATGGCCGACATGCGCTGTGACCGGCTCTGAACGGACCTTCAAACTCACCATCGAATATGATGGAACGGCATATCATGGCTGGCAACGTCAGGGAAGCCTTCCCACCGTTCAGGCTTCGATCGAGCGGGTGATCTCTATCTTGACCCAGGAACCGGTGACCTTGATCGGTTCCGGGAGAACCGACAGCGGAGTTCATGCCCTGGGGCAGGTTGCCAGTTTTCGGAGTCGGACGCGGCTTGCCTGCCCCACCCTGATGCATGGAATGAACGCACTCCTTCCCGAAGATATCACCGTCCATTCCTGCATGGAAGTTCCTTCCTCGTTTCATCCCCGTCACGACGCCATCAGCAAGACCTATCGATACCATCTGTACAACGGCCCCGTGCGGAAAGCCGTCGGTCGTCAATATGCCTGGCATGTTCATCGGCCGCTCGATCTCGATGCCATGCAGCAGGGGCTGGCCTGGGTGGTAGGAACGCACGATTTCAAGGCGTTCGAAAGTACGGGAAGCCCCAGGGTTCATACCATCCGCACCATCTACCATGCGGAGCTGACCGAAGAAAACGGTTTGATCCGGATCGAATTCACCGGAAACGGTTTTTTGCGGTGTATGGTTCGAAACCTCGTCGGGACGTTGGTCGAGATCGGACTGCACCGCTATCCCCCATCCGAGATGAACCGGATGATCGCATCCAAAGATCGCAGGCAGGCCGGTGTTGCGGCACCGGCACACGGCCTGTTTTTGGTTCGGGTGCAGTATTAGGACATTTCAACGAACAGGGGCATCGATGCCATCGAAATTGCGAATCGCTATATGGACGGCGGCCGGTATTGTTTTGGCCGTTTCACTGTATTTGGGAGCGACCCTCTATTTCGAAAGACAGGCCACCGAAGAGATCACGCGGTTTGTTGCAGATTCCCGTTTGATCCAGGAAATGCAATACGACGAGATGCATGTCGACCTGTTTCGTCGAGAAATCGGTCTGGGGAACGTTCGCGTTCAAACGGCCTACATTTCCTCACCTGTCCGAATCGCATCCATCGCCATTCGGATCGATCAGAACGATGCCGATCGTCAAAAAGGGCAGATTCGTTGCAACAGCATTCAGTTGCCCCTCGATCGTCAATGGATTGCAGCCATCGATCCCATCCTGAAGGACCTTGGATATGCTGAAATTCAAGCCGATCTCGACATCCGGTACCAGATCGATCGATCGCTGAAAACCTGCCGGTTCGAGGCGATTCATCTCTCCGTCAAGGATGCTTTCCAGATGACGATCGATGTAGGATTGGACGGCGTGTTTCCAGAGGAAATTCCACGGATCATCCAGAATCCCTTTCTGCTGTTGAAAGATTCTCAGAATGCGGCTCTGCAGCAATTGCGTATCGTGTATGATGACGCCTCTTTGTTTTCAAGGGTTGCAGAAGCGACGGCACGAAAACGGGGGATCAGCGGAAAGGATCAGATTGCTTCATGGGCGCAGGAAATCGACCGACAAATCTCCCTGTCGCAAGCGGAAGTATCGAAAGCGATATGGCAGGCTGCTGGAGATTTCCTCCGCAATCCACAGCGCATCGGGATTCGGATGCAGCCCTCATCGCCGGTCTTATTCAGGGATATGGTATTGCTGTCGATGATGAAGGGGCCGGAAGCCGTTCTGCAACAATTGGGAATTCAACTGATCTCATCGTAGTCTTCCGGCCGGAGTCGGGGGGATGCTGGAGAAACACAGAGGTGGTGAGGTCAGATCGTGATGATTTTTTCAGCATGCTGCAGGCTGGTGACGATATCCAGCATGTTGGTGGTTTCACCGACGCGTTTTTGTTCAAGCAAGCCATAATGGTTGAGGCAGGTGCCGCAAACCAGAAGACTGACCCCCTGTTCAACGAGTTTCTGCAGGCCAGGAAGGGTTTCGGCTCCCTCGATGGTCAGTTTCACTCCTGCATTCAAGCAAACGACCCGCCAGAGGGCTTGCCCCATTTCCGGAAGGGTGTTGATGAAATTCAGCATCAATTTCCGACCGAGAATGGAATCTCCTTCCCCAAGCTCATCCTTTGACAGAAGGATCAGAGTCTTTGTCTCTTCCGCCTCCGATAGGGTTTTAGGAGCTTCAGCCATGGGCAATTCGCAGCCCTGGCTTGCGGAAACCACGATACGTTCCCCCTGGGTTTCAATCGTTACCGTAAATCCCTGATTTTCGAGAAATCGTTTCACATTTTCAGAAGCCGGTGCATTGTCCACCCATACCATCAATCCGGTGGTTTCCGGGTGGGCCAATAGGTAACCTCTTGTTTTCAATACCGGTTGCGGGCAGCTCAGCCCCATGCAATCGATCGTTTCCATGGAAGTATTCTCCTTGGGCTTGATGGAAGATCCGTTCAGGCGGTTGCGTAGTGCGAAAGTGCGAAAACCTTGTAGGGGCGATCCGCCGGGTCGCCCCTACAAGGTCGAGCGTAAGCCGATGTTCTGGAATGCTACATCAGTCTGAAATGACGACCGAAAATGATCTTCGGGGGTGACGAAACCCCTTCGCTATGAACAATGATTTCAATCATCCCATGCATGTAACGTCGAGTCAAATTCCAAGAGGTGATCGGAATCAATGTAAAATTCGAATATCGAATAATCCAATTCCGGGGGGGGCAGTAAAGAATGGGCTCGTAAGGTAGGCGAACGATAGGAGATCTCAACGGCATGATGCCGGGGCAATCGGTCTGATCGCCCCGGCAGAAAACGATCAAGCTTGCGGATAGAAGTATGGTTCGATGCCTTATGGCTCGTCCATGTTTTCAACCGGGGGGCATCCGGCCCGATACCCCGGTTGATGAAATCCGCAGGAAAAGGTTTCCTTTTGGAGAGGAGTTAGAAATTCTTCAATTCATCTTCGTCGAAGGGGATCAGCTCATCCGGTTTAACCTCGGATGCAGCGGGAAGGTGGCGTTGGGGAGCCTTCCCTTCTTTGCGAACGGCAAGGGCCTTTGTCTTCATCGAACGGGGTGCATCCGATGAACCTGCCGATTCCGATGAAATGGTGATGGTTTTTCCGGTGTTTCCACGGATCATCAAGAGCAATTCTTCGACCATCGCTTTCATCTGTTCGGCCTGAGCAGTCAGCTCTTCGCTGGCGCTCGCCGATTCTTCTGCCGTCGCAGCCGTCTGCTGGGTGACCTTGTCCATTTCGGTGACGGCGACATTTACCTGGCTGATACCCTGAGCCTGTTCATGGGAAGCGGAGGCGATTTCACCGACCAGCTCCGATGCCTTGGTTGTGCTGTTGGCCACTTCAACGAACGTCGTGTTGGTTTTTGCGACGATTTCGGATCCGTTCTTGACCTTCTTGACCGTTTCTTCGATCAGAGATGCGGTTGTCTTGGCCGCTTCGGCAGCCCGCATGGCCAAATTTCGAACCTCATCCGCTACAACCGCAAAGCCTGCTCCTGCCTCTCCGGCTCTGGCAGCTTCCACAGCAGCGTTCAAGGCGAGCAAGTTCGTTTGAAACGCGATTTCATCGATGGTCTTGATGATCTTCGACGTATCCTCACTGGCACGGGAGATTTCACCCATGGAAGCGATCAGGGCCTGCATGGCCTGGTTCGCCTCTGTGACGATCTGGGCGGTGCGACCCATCAGGCGGTTGGCTTCTGCTGCGTTGTTGGCGTTCTGCTGGGTCATCGAGGACATTTCCTCGAGGGAAGCAGATGTCTCTTCAATCGAAGCCGCCTGTTCGCTCGATCCCTGGGCCAGGGACTGGCTGGCCGATGCTACCTGGCCGGCAGCGGAGGCCACCTCATCGGCGCCGTTCGAAATGCCGTCGATGATTCGGTTGATGGGTCGGACGATGGAGCGGGTCATGAAGCAGCCGAGAACCAGTGCGATCAGGATGCCCACGACAGCCGACACAGCGGAAATCCATTTGACCGTATTCCCGGTTGCGACCGACTCCTGGGTCAGAACATCGGCTTCTTTCAGATTGAATTGAACGATGTCTTTCAGCAGACCGGTGTTTTCGCGGAGGCTTGTCATCAAGGAGCCGAAAAGAATCTGTCGGCCTTCTTCATATTTTCCGTCGACTTCGTAAGCCATCTTTGCCATCGTTTCCAGATTGGCAAAGACGAATTTCATCGCCTGAGCCATTTCCTGCTCATAGACGACCTGGGCATACATGACATCGGCATCCGACAGGTTCGCCTTGTTCATGGTACTCTGAACCTTCTTGACGGCTTCATGGAACCGGCGATGAGGTTCGCGGATCAGCTCGATCGCCTTGGCGATATCCGGATGGTGAGCCTGAAAACTCTGCATGAATTGGCCCAGGTTGCAGGTTTCATGGTTGTCGCCGCCTTCGAAGCTCTGACGGAAATAGACCAGATGAAAGACCTGTTGGACCAGACGATAGTGTTCCTTCTGGAATCGCTCGATATCACCGATCAGCTGCTTCGGATCGGAAATGCCGTATTGATCGATGGCATGACTGATCTGAACATAGCTGTTCGCAGCCTCCTGGAATTTCGTGTGAACTCCCTGAAATTGCTTCCACAGGGCTTCTTCCTCGGAGACTTTGGGAACCTTCGCATATCGGTCGAAGGCTTCCTGGTAGCTCTTCATGGCAGATTGCAGGTTTTCGTATTGTCTGGAGCGGTCCTTGGATGTCAGGCCGGGGATGCCAAGGGTTCGAAGCGTGCCTCGAATGTTCTGAAGAGAAGACTCGAGCTGCAGGACGGCATTGAGGGCGGGAATCATTTCGTCCGTCAGGTTGTGGATGGAGCGTTCGCTGGTGATGGCGCTGAAATATCCCGTGACGCCCAGAGCAGCAACGATTGCCGCCATGATAAAGGAAAACAACATCAGCCGGGTACCGAGTTTCATCGTTTTAAGCATCGTTTCTTCCTTTCTGTTACGTTGGAGGGTTTTGGGCCAGCAAGCATATAACGGCTTTCACATATGGAAATTGGGCCATGAACGTTGCTAAAGAATATCGGCCGATATCACAATTACTTTAACAGTGATCTTGATCATTCGGATTCAGCGAAAAAGGGCGGATGATAGCGTTTTGATTCTAAAAGAACCTTATTTGCTCTGCCATTTTCATCTTTGGGGGTAAGGAAAACCTTTCGCTATGGGTAGTGAATGACCACGGCATTCCTGGAAACAGGGTTTTGGGGTTGATTTCGGAGCATAACCCATCTAAGAAGAAAATCGATTTTCGTCTTTGTTCCTGAAACCTCATATCATTTTTCAATTCCTGATGAAAGAGTTCAACCATGATCCGAAAAGCCACCCTGCAGGATATCAAGGCCATTTACAGTTTACTCCAGCACTATGGAAACCAGGGGGTGCTGCTGCCAAGGCCTTATAGCGAGCTCTATGACCATCTGCGGGATTTTTCGGTATATGAAAACCCGGAAGACGGTCAGGTGATCGGATGCTGCGCCTTGCAATTCTGTTGGGAGGATTTGGCCGAAATTCGTTCCTTGGCCGTATCGCCTGATCATCTTCGCAAGAAAATCGGTAGTCAGCTGGCAGAAGCAGCCATCGAAGAAGCGCGAAGTTATCGCATTCATCAGGTGTTTACCCTGACCTACCGCCCCGAGTTTTTTTCGACGCTCGGATTCGAGCGCATCGATCGATCCTTTCTTCCGCTCAAGATCTGGAGCGGGTGCCTCTTCTGCGTCAAGTTTCCGGATTGCGACGAAATTGCCATGATGAAGCGCCTGAGCTATTCCTGATGGACTCGCAAAAAGGCCGATGCTCTTGGTTGACCCGCAGGAGAGCGGGTGCATTTTGCTTGCGCAGCGGAAAAACTCAGCAGCCCGATCTCGTAGGATCGGGCGGATGGCCAAGATGGAAACGATGGCTTTCTGAAAGGCAACATCCGGATTATCCATCCAAAACAGATGAAGCGCGTCCGCCCGATCCAACGATCTCCGGCTGCTTCAAACACGTTTCCGCTGCTTTGCAAAACACCACCCGCCCTCCTGCTGGAAGCCCGGCATTGGAAGGAAATCGGTAAGAGGCGACTTTTTGCGAGTCCATCATCCCTGACCCCCTTCCAATCGGAAGCTCGAGCGTCCAACCGGCGATTCGTTGAATATCGCTATTGACAAGACAGGTCGATTTATGTTTCATTGAATCCATCAAGTGTTGGAAACGATTGTTTGTGTATCATCGCTGGATGACGGATGAACATCTGTTCATAAGTCCATCATTGAAAGATCTCGCATGCCCTCTCGTCTGCAAAAAGCCAAACAAGACCCCGAATCCATGAAGGGTCGGATTCTGAAAACGGCCAGAAAACTCTTTGGCGATTACGGTTACGATGCCACAACCACCCGACGGATCGCTAAGGAAGTCGGCATCGACATTTCAACCCTGTATTATCACTGGGGGGAGAAACAGGACCTTTACGAAGCCGTGATCCTCGACATCAACGACGAAATTCAGGAGCGATTCCGGGAAATCGAGCGGCGGGTGAAAGGGCAGAGTCTCGATGTCCGGCTCGACATCGCCATCGACGTGATGGCCGATTACCTGTTCGAAAATCCCGAAGTCTCCAACCTCATGCTCCTCGGATATTTCAGCAAGGATCGTCACGGCATCACGCTCGACTCTCGCATGGCGGATCATATCGCATCCATTGCCGTTGCCATGGGCCTGTCTCCGGACAAACAGAACGTTTCCGTTCAAGCCAAGGCGCGCATCATGGCCGTCTGGAATTCGGTGCTGAACTTCATTTCCGGTGAAAATTTCTTCCGCCCGATGATGAATGTGGATCATGAGACCTACAGGCTGGTCGTCAAGGAAACCCTGAAATTCATTCTGGTGCCGGCGTTCGTGAAATAGGCAAAGATTTCCCGCTGCAACCCAACAACAGGAGGTAGATGATGGCGTTAAACCTGGAAGCTGTCGGAAAACCGATCGGACCGGTCGATAAGAGCTACACCTGGAAAGATGTGGTGCTCTACTCGCTGGGCGTCGGTGCGGGGTTTTCCGAACTCGACTACTGTTACGAAAAACGTCTCAAGGTCCTGCCCAGCTTTTCCATTGCCGCAATCTTCGATTTTCTGGCCCATATCGGCGCTACATCCAATGTCAATCTCGCCGGAATTCTGCACGGCGAGCAAATCCTCGTCTTTCACAATCCGATCCCTCCGGAAGGTACGCTGAGCACCAAGGGCCAAATCGTCAAATACTATGACAAGGGGCCTGGCAAGGGAGCTCTGGTCATCGGGGAAAGCGACACCTATCACTCGAACGGAAAGAAACTGTTCACCAGTGTCATCACCATTTTCGCTCGCCTCGACGGTGGGTTTGGCGGCGAGAACGCTCCGAAGAAGGAATTCGTCTTTCCGGATCGAGAGCCCGATATCGTGGTGGACGACAGCCCCAGTGTCAATCAACCGCTTCTCTACCGGCTTTCCGGTGATATCTTCGATCTGCACGTCGATCCGGAATTCGCCAAAATGGCCGGATTCGAAAAGCCCATCATGCACGGGCTGTGCACCCATGGATTCGCCTGCCGCGCCCTGGTCAACGCTCTGATTCCCGGCATGCCCGAAAAAGCCCGGCGTATGGATTGCCGCTTCACGAAGACCCTCTATCCCGGAACGCCTATTCGGACGCTCATTTGGAGAGTCGATGAAGGAAAGGCCTTTTGGAAAACGCTGAATGCGGAAACGGGAGATGTGGTCATCGATCACGGTGTCTTCGAATATGGGGATCCGGTGCGGGAACGGCTGGATTTTTCAGGGCAGGTGGCCGTGGTCACGGGGGCAGGCGCCGGTCTGGGGCGTGTCTATGCACTGGAGCTTGCCAAACGGGGTGCCAAGGTGGTCGTGAACGATCTTGGTGCGGCACGAGACGGCACGGGACCGGCATCGAGTTCGGCCGCCGATCGTGTGGTGGATGAAATTCGGGCCGCCGGTGGCGAGGCCGTTGCCGATTACAACAATGTCGCCACCCGGGAAGGGGGAGAAGCCATCATCCGAAGCGCGCTCGATGCCTTTGGAACGGTGGATATTCTGATCAACAACGCCGGAATCCTGCGGGACAAGAGCATGGTCAAGATGGAGCCCGAAACCTGGAAGGCGGTCATCGACGTTCACTTGAACGGGGCCTACCATGTGACCCGACCGGCCTTCAAAGTGATGAAGGAGAAGGGCTACGGACGGATCGTGATGACCACATCGGCCGCAGGGCTTTACGGGAATTTCGGTCAAACGAACTATGCCTCCGCCAAGATGGGCTTGGTCGGCTTCATGAACACCCTGAAGCTCGAAGGCGAAAAATACGGCATCCGGGTCAACACGGTAGCGCCGTTGGCCGCTTCCCGCCTGACCGAAGATGTGACACCTCCGGAGCTTTTCGTTCGGATGAAGCCGGAATACGTCGCACCGATCGTTCTGGTGCTATGCTCGAAGCAATGTCCGGTGAACGGCCGCATCTACAATGCCGGGATGGGGTTCTACAACCGGGCGGCCATCTGGACGGGGACGGGGGTTGTCCTGGGAAAAGGGAGTGTGCCGAGTGTCGAAGAGATTCGGGATCGCATGCAGGCGATCGCATCGCTCAAAGGGGCAACGGTCTACCATCAGTTGAACGAACAGGTGGCGGACGTTTACGCCGCAGTTCTCAATCCGAAGGATGTCGTGGAAGCCTCTACGGAAGAAGAGAGCGGATCGACATTCACCACTGCGAAAGCCGTGTTCGACGCCATGCCGGGAGCTTTCCTGGCGGATGCGGCCAAAGGCATCGACGTGGTCTTTCAATATCGGATTTCCGGAGATGGGGGAGGCGATTGGTTCTGTGCGGTGAAGGACGGGCAATGCCAGGTGGTCGCCGGACTTCACGAAAAGCCGACATGCACCCTTCTCATGGCCTCCGGAGATTTCCTGGACATGATGAACGGAAAGCTTTCGCCCATGCAGGCTTACACCGGCGGGAAACTTCGGATTGAAGGCGAGATCATGAAATCCCAGTTGATCGAGAAGTTGTTCCGGATCGATCGGAAATAGGCGATAGGCGATGGGCGATAGGCGATAGGCTATAGGCGATAGGTGATGGGTGATGGGCGGTAAGTTGAAAGATAGGTGAAGGATGAAAGAGGGGTAGGGGGAAAAGTTTGAAGAATTGGAAAAGGTTGGACATATCGCCGATACCATCAACCGGCTTTCAACCGTTTTCTTCTGACTTCTGACTCCTGACTCCTGACTTCTGATTCCTGCCCCCGATTTTCGCCATTTACATAGAAGGACTCTACAGGGAGGACCATCGAAATGATCGGTATCACATCCTTTGGCGCATATATTCCCCGATTGCGATTAAACCGCATGGCCGTCTATCAGGCCATGGGATGGTTTGCACCGGCGCTTGCCCTGG
>CAZJXF010000104.1:0-11967 GCA_964549995.1 uncultured Desulfatirhabdium sp.
CAACGACGAAGGATGCAGCACGACACAGCATCCGGCCTTTTTGCGAAGTCGTCATAGTTGACATGATCCCTGTTTCATCTGGAGGCAAATATGGCAGTTCTTCAAATGGCGGAGCTGATCGAAAACGGTCTGGAACGGGCGGTAGAGCTGATGGCTCTTGCGGCGCACAACAGTTTTCGTTTCGGCAACCGCAACACCATTCGAATGATCGCTGTGGGTAAGGAAGAACTCGAGCAGATCGCCGAATTCTGTTTTTCTCTGGGGGACATGTCCCCGCTGGCGGCCCGAGACGGCAGGCATGTGCTTCAATTGATTAAGGAACCCTGCAGCCTGCTGCTGATCGGTGACAAGCGCAAATCCGATTTCGGCTTCAATTGCGGAGCCTGTGGGTACCGGACATGCGCCGAAATGAACGCCGCCGAGGAAGTCGAGTCGCTGACGGCCCGGGGCCCCAGTTGTCAATTCAAAAACCTGAACCTGAACATTGCTGCCAATGCCGCAGCAGCCATGGCTCATCGGCTGGGGCTCCACTGCCGGGTGTTCAGCACGCTGGCTTTCGGTGCCCTCGCCCTGAAACTCATCGAAGATGTCGATCTGTGTATCAGCGTCTCCGTGAGCGCAGCAAAGGCCAATCCTTATTTCGACCGGCACATGTTCTGGACAAAGGAACACTGGGACGAGATTTTCAACAAAGAATTCCCGACCTACAACCGCGGCTTCATCGGGGCGGTGGAGTAACCGCTCAGGGAAAGGGAAGAAGGAAACGGGTAGGAAGGGAAAGGCGGAAGTGCGGTCTGATGCCTCCACTTATCGATTCGCGCGGTCCCATCACGTATCCCGATTTTCGAAATGGAGTACACCATCATGTCGAATAAAGCCCATCTGAATCCGGCGATCGTGTCCCATTTGATCGAGCTCAAGGCGGATGAATCGCCGTACAAACCGATCATGACCTTCGAGGCCGGAGACCTTCCGGCCGAGGTTCTCACCTATCGGCATCTGTACGAAAACTCGAACAAGTTGGCGCGGATGCTGCTGCAGAACGGGATCGGCAAGGGGGATGTTTTTGGTGTGTTCATGCGGAACCATCCGGAATTCGCCTATTCGCTGCTGGCAGGTCCCGTGATCGGCGCCGTTCTCGTGCCCATCGATCCTCGGAGCAGCGGTGATCGGCTGATTTATCTGCTTCGGCACAGCAAGGCCAAGCTCGTGATCCTGACCTCGGACAAGCTCGATGCCGTTCGGGCCATTCGGGACGCCGTTCCGGACATTCGGTTCGTCGTCTCCTACAGAAAAGGGTATCCGGCGGAGATCGATCCTGCCTTTCCCACCTTGAACGAAGTGCTGGAGGCCGATTCCTGGCAGCGCGTCGATCAGCAGATCATGGATGTCCGACATCCCATGCAGGTCATTTATACCTCGGGGACGACCGGGGATCCCAAGGGGGTAATGATCCGAAACAACCGGATCGGGTTGTTCAACCTCGTCACCAAACTGGTTTGGAAATACCGAAGCGACGACATCCTGTACACCGGTCTTTCGCTCAGTCACGGCAACGCCCAGGCTGTCACCTTTTTCCCGTCCATCATGGCCGGGATCCGATCCGTTTTCAGTCCGGGGTTCACCAAAAGCCGGATTTGGGACATTTGCAGAACCTACGGCTGTACGAGCTTCTCGCTTCTGGGCGGAATGATGGCCGGCATTTTCAACGAACCGCCCAAACCCAACGATGCCGACAATCCCGTGAAGGTGGTCATTTCTGCAGGCACACCGCCAGCCATCTGGGAAGACTTCGAAAAACGCTTCAACGTCAAGATTCTCGAATGGTACGGGGCCGTTGAAGGCGGATTCGCCTACAAGCCGCCGGGAGTCGGCCCCATCGGTTCCTTCGGGAAACCGCTACCCGGAATGATGGAGTTTAAGGTCGTGGATGAAAACGACCGGGAAGTTCCTCCAGGAACGGTCGGCGAGCTCATCGTCCGGATGACCAAGGGAGAAACCCGAGTCGATTATCTCGACAATGCAGCGGCCTCGGAAGAAAAGACCCGTGGTGGATGGCTTCGCACCGGAGACATGGTGCATCGGGACAAGGACGGGTGGTATTTCTTCCATCACCGGAAAGGAAGCGAGCTTCGTCGTGCAGGCGACTTCATCCAACCGGATCAGATCGAGCGGGTGATCGGAGAGCATCCGGATGTGAGCGAGGTATGCGTGTACGGGATTCCCGCCCAATCCGGGGCTCCCGGAGAAAGCGACATCGTTGCGGCTGTCGTTCCTTTCGAGGGGCGCAGCATCGATCCTGCGGCGGTGTTCGCCTGGTGTGCCGAACGCCTGTCTCCCAATTTCGTGCCTTCCTGGCTGCAGGTCGTGGACGCTATCCCGAAGACCATCTCGGAAAAAGCCCTCGATCGGGTGCTTCGGGAGGCGTTTCGGGTGGATGGGGCGAATGTGTTTAAAAGATAGTGGGCAGTGGGCAGTCGGCATTGGGTGGTGGTTTGTGGGCTGGATGCAAGCTCAGGCGTGCCGACCCGTTCCTGTTTCCCGCAAGGCGGGGAGAATGGCGCCGATCGGTCATCAAAGATGGTGTTTACGATACACGGAGGGGATATCTTCTTATGTATACCGAACTGCATTTGTCGTTGACGGATGAACAGATCGCCATCCGGGAAGAAACGCATCGTTTTGCTCGGGATGTGCTTCGGCCGGCAAGCATCGAGCTCGACAAGCTCGCAAATCCCGAAGATGTCATTCAGAGCCCCCTGTTCTGGAACGTCATGAAAAAGGGATACGAGCTGGCCTATCACACCATTTTCATCCCCGATTCCTGGGGTGGGCTTGGGTTGGATCCGCTCGAGGTGCACATTGTTCTGGAGGAATTGGGATGGGGGAGTGCGGATTTCGCCATCGGTCTGGGAGTGTCGTGTTTCCCGGCCTTCTTTGCATCGATGGTACCTACCGATCGGCTGGCCGAAGAGATCATCACCCCGTTCTGCAGTGATACCGAAGCTCGTATGATCGGGTGTTGGGCGATTACCGAGCCCGATCACGGAACGGATACGCTTTGCCCCAACACCCCGGCCTTTCGGGATCCGGCCATCAGCGGTCAGGTGACCGCCCGAAAAGAGGGCTCCGAATGGGTGATCACTGGACAGAAATCGGCCTGGGTTTCCAATGGAACGATCGCCACCCATGCCCTCGTGTACCTGACCATCGATCCGTCGATGGGGATGGCGGGCGGCGGCATTGGTATCGTTCCGCTCGACCTGCCGGGCGTTCGAAAAGGCCGACCGCTCGACAAACTGGGGCAGCGGGCGCTCAATCAGGGGGAAATCTTTTTCGATGGGGTTCGTATTCCCGAAGAATACATGCTGGTGGAGCCCGACAGCTACGAGGCCATGCTCGACGTGACCCTGGCAACAGCCAATGCCGGAATGGCGGCAACCTTTACAGGGGTCGCCCGTGCAGCGTACGAGGCCGCGCTCGACTACGCCAAGAACCATCGGGTGCAGGGCGGAAAATATCTTTTCGAGCACCAGATGATCAAACATCGCCTTTTTGAGATGTTCATGAAGATCGAGGCGGCCCGAGCCTTGTCCAGAGCGGCAATGATCTACAATTTCAACAACACCCCGCCGCTTACCCAGTATTCCATTGCAGCCAAGGTCTTCTGCACGAATACGGCCTTCGAAGTGGCCCATGCCGCCGTACAGATGTTCGGGGGGCTTGGGGTCAGCAAGGAATATCCGGTGGAAAAGTTTTTCCGGGATGCCCGTGCCGCCCTGATCGAAGACGGCGCAAACGATTCACTGATGATTACTGCGGCCTATAACCTCTAAAGGATTCGTCTGATCTGATTGATCTGACCCATCAATAATCAATAAAGGATGACTTCCTTTTTGAAAGGATCCACCATGAGCCAGGACGTTTACATCATCGGTTTGGGAATGATCCGCTTCAACAAGTATCCGGATCGGGACGTGCGCGACATGGCCCACGAGGTGACCCGGATAGCCCTCGCCGATGCCGGTCTCGATGCGGATGCACTCGAGGCCGCCTTCTTTTCCAATACCTTTTGGGGGATGTTCTCCAACCAGCATTCCATCCGGGGGCAGGTGATTCTTCGATCGATGGGTATCCAGAAGATTCCGGTCACCAATGTGGAGAACGCCTGTGCCGGTGGCTCAACGGCGCTGCATCTGGCCTGGATGACGGTGAAGGCCGGCATGGCCGATGTGGTGCTGGCCCTGGGGGCCGAAAAAATCTCGAATCCCAACAAGATGCTGTCTCTGGGAGCCTATGCGTCCTGCATGGATGTGGGCAATTTTCAGAAGCATCTCGAGATGATGCAGGAAATCTCCAAATCCTTCACTGTGGACATTCCGCCGGATCAGGCGCCACCGGGCGACGGCAGAAGCATTTTCATGGATGCTTATGCCATGGGTGCCAAATGGCACATGAGCCGCTTCGGTACCACCCAGCGGCATCTTGCCGTCATTGCCTCCAAGAACCATTTCCATGCATCGCTCAATCCGCTGGCACAGTATCAGCAGCCGATGACGGTCGAGGAAGTGCTGGCCGACAAGCCGGTGGCCTATCCGCTTACCCGTTCCATGTGTTCACCGGTAGGTGACGGGGCTGCTGCGGCCATCGTGTGTTCGGATCGATTTCTCCGGAAGCGATCGTCCTCTCGAGCGCTGAGGATCCGGGCATCCGTTCTGGGATCGGGATCGGATCGGAACCTCGACGGCGAAGATATCGGGGAGCGGCTCGCCCGTCAGGCTTACGAGATGGCGGGTGTCGGGCCGTCGGATATCAGTTGCGCCGAGCTGCACGATGCAACGGCATACGGCGAGCTGCATCAGACGGAAGCCATGGGATTCTGCCCGATCGGAGAAGGAGGACCCTATGCCGAAACCTTCGCGACGAGGCTCGGCGGAAAGCAGCCGGTGAATACCAGCGGTGGGCTCGAGTGCCGCGGGCATCCCATCGGTGCCTCTGGGCTTGCCCAGATTTACGAGATCGGGCTGCAACTGCGCGGCGAGGCCGGAAGCCGCCAGGTGGAGGGTGCGCGGCTGGCGCTTGCCGAAAATGGCGGCGGGAACATCGGCGTGGAAGAGGCGGCCATGTGCATCCATATCCTGGAGCGGGAATGACCCAGATGAAAACCTATTCCCTGCGGGGCAGAAACGCCGTTGTGACTGGCGCCTCCTCCGGAATCGGCTTGGAAATCGCTCGGCAGCTGGCTGGAAAGGGAGTACATCTCTTGCTGGGAGCCCACCCCGCCGAACGGGATATCCTGGATCGGATCGTCGAGGAGTTTCAGCGGGCTTACGGCATCAGGGCTTGGGCGGTGACCTGCGATTTGGGGTGTGCGGACGGCCCGCAGTCCCTGTTCGAGGAGGCTTGCCGGCGGTTTTCCCAGATTGACATTCTCATCAACAATGCCGGCATCATGGCCTACGGCCGTTTCGATGAGATTCCCCTCGAGCGGATGGATGCCCTGTTACAGATCAATGCCCGGGCCTATCTCGTGTTGATGCGGCTGTTTTTGCCCCGAATGATCCGGCGGGGCGAAGGGCGGATCCTCAATGTGTCGTCGGTTGCCGCCTTCCAGCCGACGCCGATGCATGCGGCTTATGGTGCAGCCAAGGCCCTGGTGCAGAGCCTCAGCGAGGCAGTGGCCGAAGAGGTTCGGCATACCGGGGTCGTCATCGGTACCCTCAACCCGCCGTATACAGCCACCCCGATGATCTGCGGGGGCGCATTTCCGGACCGACTTCCCTGGATCCGGATATGGGGGTTGTGGGATCCTGCCAAGGTCGCGCTTTCAGCTCTAAACGTTTTGGAAACCGGAAAATCGGTTCATATCCCCGGGGTTTTCCCCCGCCTCGTTCATACGCTGTTGCCAAGACTCCTGCCAAGACGCCTGTCTTGCCGCATCGGATACCGGATGCTCCAATCGTGACGACGCCATCCAGGATCCCAATGTCCTGCATTTCGATGGATCTTGTCATATCCTTCCCCATTGAGGCGTACGAATCGGTGCGCCTCAACCCTCGTTTGTCACTTCCGCCGCCGCCCGATAATACGACGCCGACTGTGTCTTAGAAGCGGCTGATCGCTTTTTCGATTAAACATTCTGACGAATTCCTGTGCTCAGCATGTTGACACGTCTCATCTCTTTTGGTAAAGCTTTCTTCAACAGACGCCAAGAAGGCGTTGGCTGAACAGATCGCACTTGTTTGGAAAACGGCTTGAAGGCCGGATATGCAGGTAGTACGTGCATATCCGGCCTTTTTTTGTCGATGGCTTTGTGACATCCTTCCTTCCGTCGAATCGGGAATACGGCAGATCTTGCCTACCATCGGCCGGGCTGATGGTTTCGGTTTGCCGTGTTTCACAAAAACAATCAACAGACCAGAGAGGAGAAGAAGATGAAGCGAAGGTATTCGCGATGGCTGGGGGCTGTATTCGGATGGCTGCTCTTGTCCGGCATTGGACTTCAATTGTCGCCTGTTCATGCGGCGCAGCCCGAGTACCAGATGGATCAAATGGTTGTTACCGCTTCGAAGACGCCGGAGTCCAAGGGTAACGTGACACAAAAAATCGAAGTGATCACGTTGGAAGAAACCGACAATATGGTATTGACCAAGGGCAATCTGATCGAAATTCTGCAATATCAACCGGGCATGGCCCCCAGCATTCTCTCGCGAAACGATGCCAACTGGGGGGCTGCAGGCGGCATTGGACCGAAATACACGATGTACATGCTCGACGGATTGCCGATCGATGGTTTCGTAGATCCGCAGGCGCTCGATCCATGGATTCTGGATCGCATCGAAACCCAGAGAGGGCCTGCATCGGTGCTGTATCCCAATTATCTCTTCATGGATTTTGCCGGCAACCAGTCGCCGCTTGCCGGAACCACCAACCTGATCCTGCCGGATCGCTTCGGTGCACCGGAAACGCGTCTGATGGCCGGTTATGGTTCATACGATACCCTGTCCACGAAATTCTTCCATGGTCGGGATGTCGACCATCTCAGCCTGTTCGCCGGAGGCAACTACGAGAATTCCGATTATACGAACTATGGTACAACGCCTTCCTGGCTGAACATGATCGATGATCCCGAATATGAGAAAACGAAGCTGTATGTGGGAGGCAGCTATCGAATCAACGGACGCCCCGATCACAAATTGTCCCTGTTTGCCAACCGGTACATTCACGATGGGGATGCGGGGAGGCCGAACCGGGATTTCAAGCACCGATATTCCATTCTTCAGGGAAGTTATTCGATTCCGCTCTCCGATTCACTAACCAGCAAGTTGGCTGTCGGCTATCGGGATTATGATCGAAGCTGGGAGGAAGACCAGTATCCGCAGAGTTTGGCGCTTCGTTCACAAGATGGGGTCAAACAAACCATCATCCCTGCGGATATCAGCTTCGCCCTACGTCACGGTGACGCCCATCTGTTCACCTTCGGCGGCGACTATCAGCATGCGACCTACCAGACCTACTCGGAAACGGATCATGTCGCCGTCGGAAACGACGCGGATGCGTCACAGGCTGGGATTTATGCGCAGGAGGAATTTCGGATTGCCGATTTGACGTTGCGAGTCGGTGGACGATTCACGGAAGTGGAGCATGACATCAAACTGTTGGGGGGCAACCCTCCGGGCGATGACAGTGAATCCTGGAACAAATGGTTGTGGAGCGCCGGGGCTCGCTACAAAATAAACTCCATGTTCACTGCCTACACCAATGTCGGAACGAGCTTTCTGGCTCCTTCGTTGAAATCGGTGGGAGGAACGCTGAAGCTCTCCGACAAGGGGGTACCGGGGAAGAACGGTCAATTGCCGAATCCGGATTTGAAGCCGGAAACCGGCATCGGATATGATCTGGGAACCGACATTTCGCTGACCAAATCCATCCAGTTCGGCGTAAGGGGATTTTTGAACCGAATCGACGACCAGATCGTTGAGAATGCCGTTGTCAGTACAGCCACCACATCGCAGTCCCAGTCCGTCAATGCCGGGAAAACGACGGCCTACGGAGTGGAAACCGAGATCAAGTGGCGTTTCAGCAAAGATATCAGTGCATTCGCCAATTACACCTATACGCACAGCGAAATCGACAACGACATCGACCCGGATCAGGATGGCGCGGAAGTGCCTTTTGCCCCGGCTCACATGGGAAATGTCGGTGTGACCGCCAACCTGGGATGGGGGGTGTCGGCCAGCGCTTGGCTGCATGCCGCCGGAAAGATCTATGACAGTACGTCGCTTTCCGGAAGAAAGGAATTTTCCGGGTATGAGACCCTCAATGCCCATGTCGAAAAGGCCGTATATGAAAAGGACGTCACCCGGGTCAGTGTGTATGTCGATCTGTACAATTTGACGAATCGGGAGTATGAAATGCCATGGCAGTTTCAAGATCCCGGATTTGCGGCAATGGCTGGTCTGAAAGCGGTATTTTAAGACCGGTTTAGGGTTTCCGCATCCATCTGCACGTCGACTTGGCCTCCCTCCCCAATCTTCTGCCTGCAGGTGGGTGCGGATATTTTTGATGGACTCGCAACACGTCATTGAGTCTACAGCGAGCCGCATGGGGGCGGGTACACCTTTTTCGTTGCATCGGATAAACTCAGCCGCCCGAGCTCGTAAAGGCCGGGCATGTGGCCAGACTTCAACGATGGATCATTGAAACGCAACATCTTGTTATTCAAACAGATATGACTTGAATGAGCATGCCCGGCCCAACGATCTCCGGCGGCTTCAAACAAGTATCCGATGCAACATCAAAAGGCGTATCTCCCCCCATGCTCAGGCCCGTCAAGAACCATAGCCGGGGATGAAGCGACTTTTTGCGAGTCCATCATTTTTCATAAAACCATCATCTCACAGTAGAAGGGGATTTTCGTGCATCATCGGTACATCGGATGGCTTCTGTTGATCCTGATCCTTTTCCATGTCGAAGGGCTGGCTGCAGAAACGATCCAAATCACCGATTTCGGCGGCCGAACCTTGCGAATCAAACGGCCGGTCGAGCGCATCGTCTGCCTGATCGAGAGCGCGCTTTCAGGACTGTACATGCTGGATGCTCAATCCCGTGTGGTCGGTATTTCCACGAATGTCTATGAAAAACCCACCGTCGATGCCTATGCCCGTATGGATGAGCGGATCGCTCGGAAAACCCTTCCGGCCCCCGGGAACTGGGATTTTGTCAGCATCGAACATGTGGTGGCTCTCAGGCCCGATCTGGTAGTGATCTGGGCGCATCAGAAGGAAGTGGCCGATGCCCTTTCTTCCTATGGGATTTTGGTTTATGGTGTCTTCATCCAATCGATCGAGGATGTCTACAAGGAAATCGCCGATCTTGCAGCTCTCACCGCCACCGAGAAGCGGGGAAGCGAACTCGTGGGGATGACACGAGAAACCCTGTCTTCCCTCCAAAAACAGCTACATGTGCCGGATGCCGTGCGAAAGACCGCTTATTTCATTTGGCCTCAGGGCAATCTCGAAACCTCCGGGTTTCCTAGTACCGTCCAGCAGCTGATGGACCATGCCGGCGTACGCAATGCCGCAAGGTCGATTCAACAGGAACATGCAGTTGTTCAGCTGGAAAATCTGATCGAGTGGAATCCGGATCTCTTTGTCTTGTGGCCCAGACCCAAATCGGTTTTGCCGGATTTTCGGGGGGATCCGGCATGGGCTTGCCTGAAAGCGGTTCAAAATAAAGCCGTTCATGTCCTGCCCGATGCCTTTTCCTGCGATCTGTGGACCCTGAAAATCGTTCATGCGATTCGATTGGTCGCATGGTGGGCCTACCCCGATCGGTTTTCCGATTTTGATCCCGAACAGGAGCGCATTCGAACGATGAAGCGTCTTTATGGGGCCAAATGGATCGAGTGACGCTGTGAAGCCTCCCTCCAAACGCCTGCTGCTGTATCTGCTGCCGATCCCCGCACTCTTCGTGTCACTGTGGGTTGGACCCAGCCGGATCTTCGGCTGGGAAGAGGTGGTTTCCCATTTCTGGAAGATGCCGCCAAGTGCTGTGCAAGGGGAAGCCGGTCAACAGATGATGCATACCATCCTGTGGGATATCCGGCTGCCGCGTATCCTGCTCGGGTTTCTCATCGGAGGCGCTCTGTCGGTTTCCGGTTGCGCCCTTCAGGCCATGTTTCGAAATCCTCTGGTATGCCCCTACATCTTAGGCCTTTCTTCAGGGGCTGCATTCGGGGCGGCCGTTTCCATAGCCATCGGTTCCGGCTTCCTTCAACTCTTTTCCTTTGGATTCGGTATTCTGGCTGTCGGCGCAAGCTATATCCTCGCACGATCCCGAAAAACGGTTTCCATCGTTTCGCTGATCTTGTCCGGCGTTGTGGTGTCGGGTCTGTTCACTGCATTGCTGACCATCGTTCAATACTGGGTGGACCCGTTCAAGCTGCAAACCATCGTGCATTGGACAATGGGCAATCTGCACACCGCTGGTTGGGGAAAACTTCGATCCGCCGCTGGCCCAATTCTGGCCGGAACGGGGGTTTTGTTGCTGTATCGTTTCCGCATGAACGTCATTGCCCTGGGCGATGATCATTGTCGCAGCGTGGGGCTGCACCCGGAAGTGGAGAAATTCCGGTTGATTGTTCCTGCAACCCTCGCAGCCTCCGCATCCGTAGCTGTGGCTGGTGTTATCGGGCTGGTGGGACTTCTCGTACCGCATCTGGTACGCATGATGGTTGGACCGGACAATCGCAGCCTCGTTCCCGCCTCCTTCTGTTTCGGTGGAACCTATCTCGTTCTGGTGGATGACCTTGCCCGCAGCTTGGCTTCTGTTGAAATTCCCATCGGCGTCTTCACCAACCTGATCGGCGGCCCCTTCCTCATCTATTTGTTAAGAAAAGAACGTGTCGGATGGCAGATATGACGGATCCAAACGATCCTGTACCTGCAGTAAGGATCGATCGTCTCTGTTTTGCCTATGCAGGGAAACCCATTCTTCATGAAATCCAACTCCAGATTGAAGCTGGAAGCTTCACTGTGTTTCTCGGCCCGAATGGGAGCGGCAAAACCACGTTGCTCAAACTGATCGCAGGCATGTTGGAACCGACATCCGGTAGGATCGTCCTTTTTGGCGAGAACCTGAACGATATGCCGCTTCGAAAACGGGCGCGACAAGTCGGCTATTTGGCCCAACAACAACAGGTCATTTTCCCTTTCCTGACGGAAGATGTGGTGCTGACCGGGAGGGCCGGTACCATTCGGTTTCAGCCAAGAGCGGAAGACATCGACGCAGCCGTTGAAGCCATGAAGGATGTGGGGATTCAACATCTGGTGCATCAGCCCTTTACGGAGCTGTCAGGAGGCGAACAACAGTTGGTCATGATCGCCCGTGTCGTCGCCCAAAATCCGAAGCTGTTTCTTCTGGATGAACCGACGTCGCACCTGGATCTGCATTATCAGACCCGGGTGCTGCGCTTCATTCAGCAATGGAAGGCCAATGGCTATACGATTGTAGCTGTTCTGCACGATCCGAATCATGCCTTGATCGCAGCCGATCGGATCGTGCTTTTGAAGCAGGGAAGGGTTGTCGCTGAGGGTGGTCCGGACGAGATTCGGATTCACCAGCTCGAGGAGGTTTACAAAACCCGGTTGGTCCCGCTTTCCTTTCGGAACCAAACCGTTGTCTTTTCGGACATCGATGGCGGTTTACCATCGGATACCCTTCCTTCGTATTGAAATGCACAAGGCGGTAGCCGCCATCCCTATCTCGATGCATCGGTTCAGAACGACGGCTTAACCTCGACCCTTTAGGAACGCCGCTGCGGGTCGCCCCTATTGACTTGCGACCTTTCGCACTACGCATCGCGCACTTTCACGACAAGGCTGCCCGACTTGTTGCAAGACCATCAATTATGATGGTCTCGCAAAAAGTCCAAAAGTCTCATCCGAGTCGCATGGGAGGAGACAC
>CAZJXF010000105.1:0-11832 GCA_964549995.1 uncultured Desulfatirhabdium sp.
AAAAGGCGGTTCTCCCCCCATGCGACTCGGATGAGACTTTTGGACTTTTTGCGAGCCCATCAATTTCTGATGGCGCTGTTGTTTGGCCGTCACTACATCTATGGTATCCTCCATGCCCGAACAACACCCGAACAACCCGAACGCTGCACAAACCCAGCATTCAGCGCAATCGCTGACAAGCACTGCTCCCCCTGCCAACGATCGATGTCCCCTCGAAACAGGACCCAGACAACGGCTCCTCCGCCTGTCACGGTTGTTTCTGCTACTGATGACAGCTCTGCCGATCCTTGCCGCAGGCACACTGTTGTGGCTGGGTGGCGGGCCTGGATTGGAATGGTTGAGCAATCGATCCTACAGCATCGGTGACACATCGATTGAAGTTGCTTCGATTCAAGGCAGCCTCTGGGATACGGTTCATCTCTCACTGCTTCAAGTTCGGCATCAAGGAACGCCCCTTCTCCATGCCGAAGGTCTTACGCTGAGCTGGCGTCCGATGGCCTTGCTCCGAAAAATTCCCCGTATCGACATTTCCAGGCTTGATGTGGAAACGCTCGAGATCGTTGTACTCCCTGCCTCATCAGACTCACAGGCTGGGCCTCCATCACTGCCACAACCGGTCGATCTTCCCTTTTCCGTCCATATCGCCTCGCTGCACCTCGGAAGCATCACGCTTCTTGAGTCTGAGCTCAACCGCCGAGAAATCGGGGAAATCTCCGGCCGTCTGAATGCAGACGCCCACTCCCTTCATCTGGTGGGCCGGGCAACGACCCCCTGGGGAACCGGAAATGCCGATCTGCAATTGGGTCTGAGCGAACCTTTCCATCTCGAGGGACATATCGATGCCGATATTCTTGCTGAAGGTGTCCGGCTTGAAGTTGCCGCCGAACCCTCTGGCACGCTGTCTCACGTGCAGTTGAAAGGCACTGCCCGGGCCTTCCAGAACCAAGCTCGCTTCGATATCCATCTGGCCCCTTTTTCCGATCGACCTATCGCGGCAGGACGTATCCTGGTCGCAACCGTCGACCTCAGGCGTTTTGACCCCCGGCTGCCCGATGCCCTTATCGATGCGGAACTGTTGTTTCAGCCCTCCCGCATTGACGACGCTGCGGCCCGCCTGCTGCTTCAAAATCACCGGTCCGGAACCCTTGATGCCGATCGGATTCCGCTGGAAAGTCTGGATATATCCGTCCGGGTTCGGCCAGACCGTATCGAAGCAGGCCATATCGATCTGCGTCTTGCAGGCGGGGCCACCCTCTCGTCGGGAAGTGATGCAAACGACGGGGGTCAGGGTGGCTTCTGGATGCAGATATCCGGAAAACCGAAGGATGCCCATCGGTTCGAGTTGGAGCTCCAGGCCAATGGAATCGATCTACATTCGTTTCATACGAAACTTCTTTCCACCCGGCTCAACGGCCCGATCCGCTTCTTCGGCACACCAGAGCATCAGCAGTTAAAGGCCCGACTCGCGCAGAAGGACTGGATGGCTGCGATCGAAGCCGTCCGGCAAGGCTCCCGCATCGAGATCAAGCCATTTCGGTTGTTAGCTGACAGGACCCTCCCAATCGTTCTATTAACGGGTCATATCGACATGAAGGATGCCATGCCTTTCCGCATCGATGCCCGGCTGAACCGTTTCGATCCGAGCCGCTTCGGCACTTATCCCCAGGCCGATCTTCAGCTTAATGTCCAGGCGACGGGTGAGGCTCGAACCTACCAAAGCCGGTTCGACATCCAGATTTCGCCCAGCACATGGCAAGGGCATACAGTAAGCGGGAATCTTCACGGATCGCTGACGCCGAAAGGCATCGATGGGTTGCAGACAACACTTCGCCTCGGCCCAAACAGCCTGAATGCCCAGGGAGATCTCGGCCGGGAAGGACTCTTCCTGAACTGGCGCCTCGATGTCCCTGCATTGAACGCCCTCGATTCCTCCTTTTCGGGAGAACTCCGGGCACAGGGGCAGATCGGCGGGACACTGCAGCATCCCTCGGGAAGATTCGATCTGCACGCCACCCACCTGGTGCTTCCCGAGCATGTCCGCATCGCACGCATTGCCGCGCAAGGAACACTGCAGCAGGGGCTTTCGGGGGAATTGGCGTTACATGTCCATGCACAGCAGGTTCGGCTCGGCAGTGACAACCTGTCTGATACTCGGCTGAACGCCTTCGGAAGACTAGACAGCCACCGCATCGAACTATCGCTCAGCAACGGGAAGCACGATCTTCAGACGATGCTTGCAGGTGGATATCGCACCCAGGATGGATGGCGTGGCTATATCGAAACACTTCGCATCGAAGGTCGCCCCTCCCTTCGGCTGAGCGCACCCGCCGGGTTGCACATCACCGGTCTTGGGGCATTTCTGAGCGATATTCACCTACAAAGCACTTTTGGCATGTTGGACGTTCAGGAAATCCGGTGGGAACCTCCCTCTCGGGAAGCATCGCCGATCCGGTTCGCTTCAACAGGCTCATTTCGCGATATCGATCTCACCCAATTTCTGGACCTTCTTGGGTTCGACACATCCACCGTTGCAGGATCGACCCTGAGAATGGACATGACCTGGAATATCGATGTCGGCGAACACCTCTTCGGCACCGTGGTCATCGAACGACGCTCTGGAGACCTGTATCTCGCCGGGAATCCCCCTCTGCCCCTCGATCTCTCCACCCTTACCCTGCATCTTCAGGCGCGAGAGGATAGGCTTTCTGCGAGGCTGGAAGCCGACAGCGCAACCTTGGGCAGCATTCGCTCGCAGCTGCGCACACGGATGGCGAGCATCGGTTTCGACTGGGGAATCAAGACAAGCACTCCGATCGAAGGCGACATCGACGCCGATATATTCAGTATCGCCTGGATCGGGCGGATGGCGGGGCCCTGGCTCAACATCGATGGTCGTTTTCTTGCAAATGTTCGACTCTCGGGATCTGTGAACGCTCCGATGCTCAGCGGGCAAATATCCGGCTCCGGGCTGCGGGTGGCACTCCCAGAGCTGGGAATCGATATTCACGATGGCACATTGGATGCAAGTCTCGCCGATCATACCCTCCGGATACATCGGCTGGTCATGAAGGAAACTACAGGAGAGCTGCTTGCCAACGGAACGATTCAACTGCAGGATCGTACGATCCAGGGAGACATGCATTTGGAGGCACGCCATCTGACGGTTTTGCATCGGCCAGATCGCCATGCCATCGTCACCGGAAATGGAAACGTCACGGTTCATGAAAAGGGCATTCGCATCGAGACCCGCCTTGCAATAGATGAAGCCAATATCGAGCTACCCCAAGGAACAGAGCCGAAACTATCGGAGGATGTCGTTGTCGTGGGACGCTCCGATCAACCCTTGCCGGTTCAGGCAGACTCGGCATATGCCGTTGCGGCGATCGTTCAAATCGATTTGGCGGACAAGGTACATGTCAGCGGCTACGGTCTGGATGCACGACTGGGAGGAAGCTTCAGCCTTCAGGCGGCAACGGGGAAACCCCTTTCTGCAGAAGGCAGTATCGAGGTCAATCAGGGCAGCTACAGCGCCTATGGACAAAAACTGCGCTTGGTGAAGGGCGGAAAGGTGAATTTTTCCGGTCCGGTCGACAACCCGGGCCTGAATTTCAGCGCCCAGAGAGACAATTTGCCGGTCCAGGTCGGTGTGCTGGTGGGTGGAACTCTTCAAAAACCGCTGGTTACCCTGACATCAACCCCTGCGATGTCGGATGCCGAAACCCTATCCTGGCTGGTGCTGGGCCAGGATATCACTTCAGCGGATGCCAATGGCATGGCCCTTCTGCAAACCGCTGCCAGCGCCTTATTGTCCTCGGGTCAGCGTGTGCCGATTACCCAGCGCATCGCCACCCATCTCGGTCTAGACACCCTGGAGCTCCGCGGCCAAAGCGGTCTGCAAAGCGGCGTCGTCACCATCGGAAAACGCATTACATCCAGGCTTTCGGTGAGCGTGGAACAGGCGCTGGGAAGTACGGAAAGCGTCTTTCAGATCCGCTACAACATCACTCCCCGGTTCTCCGTACGGTTGCAATCTGGTTCAGATAACGCCTTGGACGCCTTTTACACCTTCCGTTTTCATTGACGGCTTTGCAAAAAGTCCATCATATGAACAGCCTTTAACGAACCGCTCACCCAGCCTGTTTTACAGTCCCTTTTTCTCCAGCCACCGGAACAATAAAAGGGCACCGATGACAAACACTGGAATAACGATCCAGTGGCTGACCCCGAGAACCTGGGGCAAAGTGATGCGCCCCAGATTGCCCCAGGTGTATATGGTTTTTTCGAGGAAGGGAAAGACCTCTGCAAAGAGAACGGCCCCGACGATCATGCCAAGAATTCCCCATAAGGCATCCCAACGCCCCTCGCCGAAGGCGCCCAGGGATGTGCCGGGGCAGTAACCAATAAGACCCCAGCCAAGGCCAAAGATGAGAGCGCCGACGATGACAGGACCCAATATGGTGGCCTTGATGGAAAGCTTGGCCAGTCCAAGATCATAAAGCAGATACACCCCCACCATGCCGACAATGACGCTGGAGAGCATGAATTTGACGATCGTCATATCTCTGAATCGCAGTGCACCAAGCTGTTTGTCGTATCGGAGAACGCGTCCCTTCTGCAGCAGAAATCCGAACAACAATCCCGTCACCAATCCATAGGCAAGCGTTTTCATCGTTCATTACCTCCATATATGAGCCAGGCGACGATGATACCACCGATAAAAAAGAAGCCCAGGGCGATGAAGCCGCTGACAGCCAGCTGAAGAGAACCGCTTAGCCCGTGTCCGCTGGGGCACCCATCCGCCAGTCGTGCCCCGAACATGGCAACAATGCCACCCACGAATGCGGTCATCGCCCTTCGGCCGACGCTGTGTCTTCCGAAACGATCGGCCCACATGTGTTTTCTTCGAACGGGTTCCGCCCATCCAGCCATCTGGATCCGAAGCATCTGATTTGCTCATTAGTATCGATGAATGATGTGCTGCTTCACGTCCAGAACCTTTTGAACCTTGTTTTTATTCGTTGATGCGATTGTCTTCGAAACAGGTTTCCACGTCGCTTTTCGATACCGCTTGGGTATCTGCGTGACGTACCACGAGCCAGTACCCCAGGCTCATCGCCAGCACCAGTGCGGCAGTGGCATACACGTAGTCCGGTGAAATCACCTTGAAGTCAAGAATGATGACCTTCCGGGCAATCGCCATCAAGGCGGTGGCCATGACAATCTTGACGTGAATGCTATCGTCGCGCAAATAGATGGTAATGTTGATGAAGATCTCAATGGCAATCAGAACCGCCATGAAGGCCCCAAAGGTGGCCAAGATGTCGCTGATAGTCATCAGCATCACCGGTGGTGTTCGTAGTTTCTGATAGATTTCCCAGGCAACATCCACCACACCCAACGCAATCACAATCGTCATCATGGCAGCCAGACAACGGACACAGAACCGAATGACACTGCGCATTCGTTGAATCAACTGTTCGTTATTGCCTTCCATGGAATCCACGATCAGACCTCCATTCAAAAGGAACACTGGGATACTGAACGGCCCTACTGAGCCGGGTGGGGATCACACTAACAGAGTGTCTATGAATTGCAAATGAATCCGGAAGACCTTTTCGATGGCAGCTGTAGTCTGCCAGCGGATGTGCGTCATCGGGACCGTAGCCCCCGTAAGCTCCCGTATGGAGGTCACGCAAACACCACAAAGACCGCAGGGTTCGATCCAGGAAAAGGGGGTCAGATCGGTGTTCACGTTCAGGGCCATTCCATGAAAGGCAATGCCTCTTCGAACGTGGATTCCGATGCTGCCAATCTTCCGCGTTCCGACCCACACCCCCCGGTTCATGGGATTACGGTCCGCCTCGATCCCCCAGTGAGCGAGCACCTGGATCATGACATCTTCAAGTCCGGCCACCAGTCCCGAAACCGATACCCCCAGCGAGCGAAGCCGCACCACCGGGTAGACGATCAACTGCCCGGGGCCGTGGTAGGTAATGAAGCCTCCCCGCTCGGTTTCCAAAATCGGAATACCTCGTTCTGCCAGCCAGGTTTCGCTGACGCGCAGAAACTCCCTGCCGCCGCGCTTTCCAAGCGTGAATACGGGAGGGTGCTCCAGCAGCAAAAACATGCCGTCAAATACGGAAGGCCCATAGCCAGGCAAACCCTCCCCACGTTCCTGCAAAAGACAAGAGACCAGCCGCTGCTGCAACTCCCGGGCCTGTTCATAATCCACACAGCCGAGATCCATCCACGGCCAGCTCGTCATCCTGGCAGTATCCTTCCCCGATATTCTCCCTCCCATTCCATTGCCATCCGACGGGGGTTTCCGGGCATCCCCAGCGACACCCTTCATCCGGCAAGACAGGGCCTTCGGGCCGCTTCCACCTCGTCGAGTCGGGTGACCCGTGTTCTGCAGGGAGCCGCATGCACCATGTCCGGGTTGTCCCTGGCCTCTTCCGCAATGGTCCGCATGGCTTCCACGAAGCGATCGAGTTCTTCCTTCGATTCGGTTTCCGTCGGCTCGATCATCAGACTGCCGTGAACGACCAGCGGGAAATAGATCGTCGGCGGATGAAAGCCGTAATCCATCAGGCGCTTGGCCACATCGAGGGTGCTGACCTTGTAGGGCAGCAAATGCCGATCCGAAAAGACGCATTCGTGCAGGCAAGGGGTCTCATAGGGAAGATGATATACATCCTTCAACCCGGCACGGATGTAATTGGCGTTCAGAACAGCCAATCGGCTGGCCTGCCGGAGTCCTTCGGCTCCGAGACTTCGGATGTAGCTGTAGGCCCGAACCCAGACCAAGAAATGTCCGTAGAAACCGACCATCCGACCGATCGACAGGGGAAAGTCCTCTGAAAGACCCAAGCTGTCGTCTTCCCGCCGGATGACCCGAGGCACGGGCAGAAACGGTTCCAAAAACCGCTTCACGAGCACCGGTCCCGCCCCAGGGCCTCCCCCTCCGTGCGGGGTGGAAAACGTCTTGTGCAGGTTCAGGTGCATCACATCCACCCCGATACAGCCCATGCTGACGATACCCATCAGGGCGTTCATGTTGGCACCGTCGGCATAGACCAACCCACCCTTGTCGTGAACGATCCGACAGATCTCCGGAAGTTCGGCCTCGAACAGACCGAGGGTATTCGGATTGGTGATCATGATCCCCGCCGTGTCCTCATCCATGACGCTTCTCACGGTTTCGGCCTGAAGGATCCCGTTCGGACCGGATGCGACGGCAACCGGTCGAAACCCACACAATGCCGCACTGGCCGGGTTGGTGCCGTGGGCCGTGTCGGGAATGATGATCTTGTGGCGGGTCTCCCCCTTGTGGGCCAGCCAGGCATGCAGGATGAGCATCCCGGCCAGCTCGCCGTGCGCTCCTGCCGCAGGCTGCAGACTGGCCGCATCCATGCCGGTGATCTCGCACAGGTCTTTCTCGAGCTCGTACATCAACCGAAGCGCCCCTTGGCATCCGGATTCCGGAACCAGCGGATGCACGTTCGTAAAACCGCCGAGTCCAGCCTGCCGCTCGTTCGTTTTCGGATTGTACTTCATGGTGCAGGAGCCGAGGGGGTACATGCCGGTATCGACCCCGAAATTCCAGGTGGAAAGCCGCGTGTAGTGACGAACGACATCGATTTCGGAAAGCTCGGGGATATCGGGGGCTGCAGATGCCGACACATCGTTCGGAAGCGGACGATCGGGAACGTCGTCTTCCGGGAAATCCACGCCGCAGCGACCCCTTCGGCCCCTTTCCCACAGGAGCGGTTCATTCATGGACAGGCCGCTTGCCGTCATCTGAATGCTCATGGCTTCACCTCCGCAAGGAAACGGTCGATTTCCGCCCGAGAAACGGTTTCGGTCGCACAGAAGAGGTACGGGTTGTCGAGTTCCGGGTAATGGGTTTGGATGGGAAAACCGGCCAGAATGCCCTTTGCCATGAGCGTCTGCCGAACCGCTTCGAACCAGCGTGGCGCTTGAACGACAAACTCGTTGAAAAACGGTGCCGAAAAGACGAGGGACATGCCGATTTCCTGGAGTTTCTCCGCAAGATAGGCCGCCTTGTTTTGGTTGGTCCGCGCCATTCGCACAAGCCCTTGCGCACCCAGTGTCGCCAGATAGATGGCAGCCGTCAGCGCGCAATGACCGTTGTTGGAACAGATGTTGGAGGTGGCCTTTTCTCGTCGGATGTGCTGTTCCCGGGTGGCCAGAGTCAGCACGAAACCGGGCTTGCCGTTCTTATCCCGAGTTTTACCGATGAGTCGGCCCGGAAGGGTGCGTACCAGCTCCTGCCGTGCGCCGAGCATCCCCAGTCCGGGACCTCCGAATCCCATCGGAAGACCGAAACTCTGCCCCTCGCCTGCCACGATGTCTGCCCCCTGAGAGCCGGGACTGTTCAGGACGCCCAAGGAGAGCGCTTCCGTAAACGATGCCACCAGAAGCGCCCCGGAGCCGTGGGCTGCATCCGCAAAACGGGAAAGCGGTTCGATGCATCCGAAGAAATTCGGGCTCTGGACGGCCAGGGCAGCCGCACCGGCCAGATCGATGCCGGTCAGATCGGTCGTCCCCTCGGCCGTAAAACCGGCCTCCACCATGGCATATCCGGTCGGCTTGAGGTAGGTTTGGATGACCTGGCGAAAATGCGGGTGGATCGCCCTCGAGACGACGACCATGGACCGCCCGGTTTTTCGAATGGCCATCAACAAGGACTCGGCCAATGCCGTGGCTCCGTCGTAGTGGGAGGCGGTCGCGACATCCATGCCCATCAGGCGGGCGGCAAGGGTCTGGTATTCGTAGATGGCCTGCAGGGTGCCTTGACTGATTTCGGGCTGGTAGGGGGTGTACGCGGTGAGAAATTCGCTTCGGCCGGCAAGGGCGGGTACGACGGCGGGGATGTGGTGGTGGTAGCGTCCTGCACCGACCAGCACGGTGAGGTTCGGTGCGGCGGCATTCTGCCCCGCCATCTTGTCCATCGTTCGGTCGAGTTCCCACTCGCAAAGCGGATCGGGAAGATGCATCGCACCGCTGCTTCTGCAATCGGGCGGAACGCCCGAAAACAGCGCATCGATACTCTCCACCCCGATCCCTTCGAGCATCCGTCGGATGTCTTCCTCGGTATGGGGAAAGTAGCGCATCGGGCTTACCCTTTCAGCATGGCGACATAGGCGTCACTGGTCATCATTTCATCGTATTGGGCGGGCTGCGCACATCGAATGCGCATCATCCAGCCTTCTCCGTAGGGATCGGAGTTCACCAGATCGGGCGTATTCTCGAGGGTCGAATTGATTGCGAGCACTTCCCCGGCAAGAGGGGCGATCAGTTCCGATACGGCTTTCACCGATTCGACCGTTCCGAACACATCCCCCTTTTCAAAACGAGCGCCCACTTTGGGAAGCTCAACATAGACGACATCTCCCAATTGATCCTGGGCATAATCGGAAATGCCGATCACGGCCTCTTCGCCTTCTTTTCTGGCCCACTCATGATCGGGTGCATACCGAAGGGTTTCGGGGAATCGAAGTTCTGCGATGTCTTTCATGGTCAACCTCCATGCGCTTGAAAAAAGAGGGAAATAAGAATGACGACTTCGCAAAAAGGCCGGATGCTGTGTCGTGCTGCATCCCTCGTCGTTGCGGCGTACGTCTAAGTACGCCTCATTCCTCGGGATTTGCACTCCTTGCCTGCGGCCTTTTTGCGAAGCCGTCCAGAGGATCGACTTTTTGCGAGCCGCATGGGTGCGATTCTCCGTCAACAAGAACCTCGGGTCAAGAACGGATTTCAAGAACGGATATCATCTTCGACGACTTCAGCTCTCGGGAACGTGATCCTGACGATGGTTCCCTGATCGCTCCGAATGGATAATCTCCCTTTCAGCTGCAGTGAGACAAGGTTTCGGATCAGTTTCAGACCGAGTGTCTCGGTCTCTTTCACGTCGAGATCCGGCGGAAGGCCCCTTCCGTTATCCCTGACGGTCAGGACATTGTAGGCGCCGTCCCGTTGGAGGGTAATGTCGATGATGCCTTCCTCCTGTTCGACGAATGCGTGCTTGAGGCAGTTGGACAAGATTTCGTTCAACACCAACGCCACCGGATTGGCGTGGGTTACCGACATGAAGAAATTCTCCGCATGGATCCGGTAGGTTACCCGACGGTAGTCTGCAGAAAGCATTCGTAGGGATGCGGTCAGATTCTGGATGAAGATCTGCATGTCGATCCGATCGAACCGGTTGCTCTCATACAGCTGGGCATTGATGAGGGACATGGCGTAAATCTTGTTGCATGCAGCCGTCAGGGCTTCAATCACCCGAGGATCTTTCGAGCGGTTTCGGGTCATATCCAGAAGAGAGCTGATGATCTGCAGGTTGTTCTTGACCCGGTGATGGATCTCCAGCAGCAAAATCTCCTTTTCGGCAAGTGCGGACCGATAGTGTGCCTCCGTCTTTTGACGCTCCGCAATTTCGGCCGTCAAGGCTTCGTTCATCCGAATAATATCCGCCGTTCGTTCTTCGATCCGCCGCTCCATATTCTCGACCATGAGCAGCAACGCATTCTCCGTTTGCTGCCGACGCTCGTTCTCTTGACGCAAGCGATGAAGGACATCCGGCAATGCTTGTGTCATTCTCGAAAAGGACCGATACAGCATCGCAATTTCATCGGGTGGATTGCTGAGGGGAGATATTTCCATTCGCCAATCGGGGTTTTCCGAAAACCGCTCCATGGTACGGCCTAAATGCTGAATCGGCGTCACGACATGTCGATCGATCGCTTTCAACAGGAGGAAAACGAGAAGGGCTGTAATGGCTGCAATTGATCCGATGACCAGCCAGGTCTTCCTGCGGACATCGATTTGGTACGTGACCGGTGCCTGAATCATCAGAACCGCTGTCGGTTCATCCCGGTAATCCTTGAGCGGAATGAGAACAGTGGCATGACCATCCTTCCGGAAGGCGCTTTCGGTCCTTTCCTCATTGTTTACCAGCGTCAGGCGAATGTTGTCTTCCGAAGGATCCTGAAGGGGCGGATCGGTGCTGGGGGAACGGCTTACCCTAATCCGCCTGCCTTGGAAATAAAGAGCCGCATTGACATGCAGCGCATTGGCGATGGACCGGGTGGGAATTTGCTGGACGGCGAGCAGCTTTCGAAGAAGGACGTAACCGAGGGGCGGCTCCTGCACGATCGGCTGGATGGGGGAAACGGCGGTCAGGGAAAGGACGTTTTCGTCATGTAGAGCATCGGGAAGGTGTTCTTTTGGAATACACTCGGCTTTCAGCTCCGGTCCGCTCAACACCTCGAGGAAGACAACCGTTTCCCCCGTACCGGTTCGCTCGAAATAGGATTTGGCCGGAAGGATGTCCCCTACTGCATCTGGGGCATGGGCCCGAGCCACAACCCGGAGATGCGTATCGGCGACAGTAAGCAAATCCAGGCGATCCGACCGATACACCCGCTGCAATTCGCGGCCGATCTTGTCTCCCATATCCAGCGGCAAAAGGATGGCAATGCTTTTTTGCCGAGCATAGCTCTGCGCAAGGCGAAGCATTTCCATCTCGATTTCCCGCTGAATGTGATGAGCGGTTTGTGCGAAGGACTTGACCCTGCTGATCGCTCCTTCCTCAAGAATCTTTTCATGCATGGCCAGGGCGATGATCAGACCGACGACCAAGGGCGCGATCAACAACGTCAGGAAGGCAACACCGATCCGGGTTTTGATGCTGTTGAACTTCAAGCCGGTTCCTACAGGAGTCAGGAGTCAGAAGTCAGAAGTCAGAAGTCAGAAGTGATGGCCTCGCAAAAAGTCACTTCTATGGACGGCTTCGCAAAAAGGCCGCAG
>CAZJXF010000106.1:0-11697 GCA_964549995.1 uncultured Desulfatirhabdium sp.
GCACCCGCTCTCCTGCGGGTTAAACAAGAGCATCTGACTTTTTGCGAAGCCGTCATGCCTTACGCCTTCAACAGAATCATCATCGCACTCAAGGCCGCCGGTGTCATGCCGTCGATGCGCGATGCCTGCCCCAGATTGATGGGACGCACCGCATCGAGTTTTTCCCGCAATTCCTTCGACAGTCCGTGTACCCGCCCGTAATCGAATCCCTCGGGAATGCGGATCCGTTCGAGGTTCCGGAACTTCTCGATTTCCCGTATCTGCCGTTCGATGTACCCTTCGTATTTGATTTCGATTTGGGTCTGTTGCTCGGCACGTCGGGAAACCGGCCGCTCGGCGGGGGCCAGCACCCGCACCACCTCATAATCGAGTTCCGCCCGTTTCAGCAGCTGATCCAGGTGAACCCCATTGTCGATCGGACGGCTTGATCGGGATTCCAGATACCGATTGACCGTTTCCGTCGGCTTGACGACCGTCTGACGGACCCGTCGGATTTCGCCTTCGATCTCCCGCTTGAGTTCCCGAACCCTCCGGATCTGATCCAGATCGATCAATCCCAGTGCATGCGCTTTTTCCATGAGCCGCAAATCGGCATTGTCCTCCCGGAGCATCAGCCGATATTCGGCACGAGAAGTGAACATCCGATAGGGCTCCCGGGTTCCCCGGGTCACCAGGTCGTCCACCATCACGGCGATATAGGCTTCGGATCGATCGAGCAGGAAAGGCTCTCGTTTTTGCACCCGGCAAGCCGCGTTGATGCCTGCCCACAATCCCTGACCTGCAGCCTCTTCATAACCTGAAGTGCCGTTGATCTGCCCGGCCAGAAACAATCCCTGGATGCGTTTGGTTTCGAGGGTCGGTTTCAGTTGAATCGGATTGACGTAATCGTATTCGATGGCATAGGCGGGCCGCATGATTTCGGCCTCTTCGAGCCCTTCGACGGATCGGACCACCTGGATCTGAATGTCCACCGGAAGGCTGTTTCCGAGACCGCTCGCATAGATTTCGTCGGTGTCGAGCCCTTCGTATTCGAGAATGACATGGTGCCTGTCCCGCTCGGGAAATTTCACGATCTTGTCCTCGAACGACGGGCAGTAGCGAGCCGATGTGCCGGTGATGACCCCGCCGTAGAGCGCACTCTTGTCGAGATTGCGGCGGACGATATCGTGACAGCGGGCGTTCGTGTACCCGATGTAGCTCGGGACCTGCGGCATCCGGATGGATTCGGTGAAAACGGACAGCGGCGTCGGGTTTTCCTCGGATCCCTGGGGAGTGAATCTGGAAAAATCGATGCTGGAGCGCTTGAGCCGGGGAGGGGTTCCGGTCTTGAGCCGTCCCATCGCAAACCCGAGGCGTTTGAGTTCTGCAGCCAACCCATAGGAGGCAAACTCCCCCGCCCTTCCGGCCTGGATCGAGCGGAACCCGATATGCACAAGGCCGCTCAGAAACGTCCCCGTGGCGAGCACGACGGCCTCGGCTTCATGCACGGTTCCGGTATGGTCCTCCACGCCCCGGATCCGATCGTTTTCGACGATAAGCCGTTCAACCATGCCCTGCTTCAGCTCGAGACCGGGTTGCCGTTCGAGAACGGCCTTCATCGTCATGTGGTAGCGGTTCTTGTCGTTCTGCGTCCGCGAAGACTGGACGGCCGGCCCCTTCTTCGTATTGAGCGTCCGAAACTGAATGGCCGTCGCATCGGCCACCCGGGCCATCTCCCCTCCGAGGGCATCGATTTCCTTGACGATCTGCCCCTTGGCCGTCCCGCCGATCGACGGACTGCAGGGCATGGCGGCCACCTTGTCGAGATCGATGGCGAGAACCAGCACCCGGCACCCCATCCGGGCAGCCGCAAGTCCGGCTTCGCAACCGGCATGACCGGCGCCGACGACGATGACATCGTATGAAGAATTTTCCATTTGCTTCCTGCCGCAAGTGTGATAGGAAATCCCCGCTTTTTGAGGGGCCAGCATAGCAGGAGCCGAACCGCAGGGTCAAGGAACCTGAACGCAATGGAACACCGATACCGAGACTACAACACGTATTTGCGCGAGCGCTTCGGCTGTCGGGTGCAGAAAATCACCCTCGATGCCGGCCTCGGATGCCCGAACCGGGACGGTCGGACCGGATCGGGGGGGTGCATCTATTGCAATGCACAAGGCTCGGGAACCGGTGCCCACGGCCGGGGTCTTTCCATCCGGGAGCAGCTCGAAGTCGGAATCGAGCGGATGCGACACAGATACAAGGCCGAAAAATTCATCGCCTATTTTCAGTCGTTTTCGAACACCTATGCACCGACCGATGTGTTGAAGCGTCTGTATGCCGAAGCATTGAGCGTTCCCGGCGTCGTCGGGCTTTCGATCGGCACACGACCCGATTGTATCGATTCCGATGTGCTCGGGCTGCTGGCCGAATTTGCCTCCCGATGTCTTCTCTGGATGGAATACGGCCTGCAATCCAGCCATGACAGGACACTTGCGGCCATCCACCGGGGGCATGACCGGGCTTGCTTCGAGAGGGCCGTCCGACAGACCCGAGCCCTCGGCATTCCGGTATGCGCCCACATCATCCTGGGCCTTCCCGGAGAAGACCGGGGGATGATGCTCGATACGGCCCGGTTTCTGGCCGATCTCGACATCGACGGCGTCAAGATTCATCTGCTCTATGTCGTCCGGGGAACCCCAATGGAAGCGCTGTTTCGATCCGGAGCCTATCGGTGTCTGGAACGAGAAGAATATGTCGATACGGTGTGTGACATTTTGAGCCTGCTGCCTCCGTCTACAGTCATCCAACGGCTCACCGGAGACCCGCATCCCGAGGAGCTCGTAGCCCCGCTGTGGGCGCTCGAAAAACGGCGGAACGTGGATGCCGTCCGAAGGCGACTGGAAGAACGCAAGATCGTTCAGGGAATCTGTTGGAGAAAGGAAGAAGCAATTCGATGATCATTACGGAGATATTGGCCAGAAACGCCAGGATGTATCCCCAGGAAACGGCGTTGATCGAGCGGGATCCCCAACAGGGAAAGCGGACGGTTCTGAGTTGGAAGACCTTCGACGAGACGGCGGATCGCATTGCAGCCCTGCTCATCGAGCGCGGCATCCGCCCGGGGGATCGGGTCGTACAGCTCATGATGAACGGCATCCATTGGTTGCCGGTCTATTTCGGCATCTTGCGGACCGGAGCCATCGTCGTTCCGTTGAACTACCGTTTCGATGCCGCCACCATCCGCAAATGCATCCATACCGCAGAGGCTTCGGCGGTCCTTTTCGGCCCCGAATTCATCGAACGGATCGAAGCCGAAAAAACGGCCATCGATCGCTGTGTCCGCTACTACGCCTTTGTCGGAGAACCGAAGGAAGCGCCCGCTTTCGCCGAAGTCCTTCTCGATGCGGCATCCTCCCTGTCCATCCCATCGACCTTCGCTTTTCCACCCCTGATCGTCACCGATCCGGCAGGACTCTATTTCACCTCCGGAACCACCGGTGATCCCAAGGGTGTGCTGCTCACGCATCGAAATCTCGAATTTGCCTGCTACGTCGAAAACGCCCATCACCAGCAGCGGCACGAGGACAATTTTCTGCTGATTCCGCCGCTCTATCATACGGGCGCCAAAATGCACTGGTTCGGCAATTTCATCGTCGGCGCCAAGGCGGTCATCCTGAAAGGAGCCGATCCCAAGAGTATCCTCGAGGCCGTTTCGGAGGAGCAGGCAACCATCGTTTGGCTGCTCGTTCCCTGGGCGCTCGATATCCTGTTTGCCATCGAAAGCGGCGAACTCAAGCTCGATCGGTTCCGCCTTCAGCAATGGCGGCTCATGCACATCGGCGCTCAACCCGTACCGCCGAGCCTCATCCGGGAATGGCGCAAGCGGTTCCCCGCTCAGCAATACGACACGAATTACGGTCTGACCGAGAGCACGGGGCCGGGATGCGTTCACCTCGGCATGGAAAACATCCACAAGATCGGCGCCATCGGCAAGGCCGGCTTCGACTGGGAGGTGCGCATCGTCGGACCGGATGGAACCCCCGTCACGCGCGGAGAGCCTGGAGAGCTTGTCGTCCGCGGTCCAGGCGTCATGCAGGAATACTACCGGAATCCGTCGGCCACCCGGGAAGTGCTGATCGACGGCTGGCTGCATACCGGAGACATCGCCCGCGAGGACAACGACGGATTCATCTGGCTTGTCGACCGGAAAAAGGATGTCATCATCACCGGCGGAGAGAATATCTACCCCGTCGAGATCGAAGATTACCTGCAGTCCTTCACGAAAATCCAGGATGTCGCCGTCATCGGCATCCCGAGCCTGCGGCTCGGCGAGATTCCGGTGGCCATCGTCCAACTCAAACCAGGGGTCGAGGCCACCCGGGAAGAAATCCTCGAATACTGTCAAGGGCTGCCTCGATACAAACGCCCCCGGAAAATCTTTTTCGACGAGGTCCCCCGGAACCCGACCGGCAAAATCGAAAAACCCCGCCTACGCAAACGGTACGGCGGGGCTTCGGAGAGTTTTCAGATCGGTTGATCACGGTACGTCCGCTCTTGGAAGCGATGGTTCATAGCGCCACAATCTCCGGCAGCTTCAAACCGTTTCCGCGACAACATCCAAGAGCATTCCCGTACCCAATGGGGCTCCACCCGTATGGAGCCCCATGCCATCAGGAATCTTCGTCAGGGGGACGAGGTTCCAAGGGGAAGCTGCTTGAATCGGCCGCCGGAAACGATCGGATCCCCCTTGTACCCGAGAGCCTTGAAGTCGATATAATCCGTCGTTCCGATAAGATGGCTCACATTGCGACCTTCCTTGGCCATGAAACTGAAATCCGCTCCCTTGTGCGCCAGTTCTTTGAAATTGACATCCCGATTGTCCTGATGGCATCGGTTGCAGGTCTTCTCCCCTTTGAGGCTTTCATGACACTGGGAACACGAAAGGGCGAACTCTTTCGGCATGACTTCGTGGTGAATCCCCCAGTACATTTCCGTACGCACCCAGGTATATTTTCCCGAATAGGGAAGGTTGACCGCCTTCATGCCTGTTTGAAACGCTTTCTCCCAGTCAAGCTCGTCCCAGTACCCGCCCTTTCCGAACAAATGCGGCACCAGAAGGTATTGGTTGATCGCATCCGCAGGCTGGATGCCCTTCATAATTTTGAATGGGTAAATCTTCGAACGTGGATCTTTCATGGAACCGACGGGTGAGGTGATCCGAATCACCTGGTCCAGGTCAACCTTATCTCCAATGTAGGAGCGGTCCACATATCCATTGTACCAGGCATAGGCCGGCTTGCCGCTTTCCGTCCAAACGAATTCCCCCTTCATCCAGGAATAGTCTTCGTTGCCGTTTGCGTCCTTTTTCGGCTTCCGGCTCTTGTCACCAGCCTTGGACCAGTCCCACCAGGACTTGGTCGCCTTGCATTTCGAATACAGCGGAGAATGGCAGGTATTGCAAGCCACGGTTTCCGTGTGTTTGTTCAGATGATGATCGAGAAGTTTCTGGCCGTAGTGGGGTTTTGCCGTGTGGCAATCCTCACAGGAACGGCTCCCCTCGACAACCGGCGCGGATGTACTCCGACCGAAGATCTTGTGGTTTCGCGTCTTGTGACATTCGGCACAGGAAAAATCATACCCGCCCATGTGAATATCACAGTTGCGGCTGGGATAATAGAGCACACCCGACATATCGGCATGTTTTACCGCATCGCCGCCACCTCCCTGGAAATGACAATCTCCACAGGTCTTTCGACTGGTTGAGCCGACACTCTGGGCGACCTTGACCAAATCTACATTTGGATCGGGCATACCCGCACCCGGCGGGGCCTTCTTATAGGATCCGGTGGTGTCGTGACATACCAGACAGTCCATCCGGCTCATATCTTTGAAATCGAAATTCGCATCCTTCCATCCATATCCCGCATGGCAACTTGTGCACCGAGGCCAGTTGGGTGCCAGGGCAATACAGAAATTGTTGATCACATTGGTTCCTTTGCCACTTTGAACATCCTTCTGATGTCTGAGCGTATATGGCGAGGGTCCCCGCCAGAGCCAGTGAGCGGACTGGAGCATATCCCTACCGGCATTTTCGTGGCAGCGCAGGCATTCACGCGTGACTTGCATAGGTTCTGGTTTTTCGGGAAGCCGAACCAGGTTCTTGTGGTCCGGAACGTTGGGAGAATGGCATCCGTTACACGAAACGGGCCCCTTGTTCATCTGCTCGTGGCATCCCATGCACTGCTGGTGGTAGGCCGCCTTGAGGCCCAATCGCTCGGGATATTTGGGATTGAAGGATTGTTGATGGCATGCCGAACACCGTACGGTTTCAGAGGCATCCTCTGCTTCCGGTCGCAGATGGTGGCATCGGGAGCAGTCCTGAACAACGGCTGCATGTTTCCCATGCATGAAACGAACCGGCTTGTAACGGTCTTCCTCCGCCCTGATGATAGGGCTGTCGAGCAGAAAGTAGGTGGCAGGCAGATTTTTGATGCCGATACCCAAGTCGATCAGCCGCTTCTGACGCTCACCTGGGGATTCTTGACGCACCCGTTCCACAAAAGGCACCGTTTCGTGGGCGTGCTCAAATGCTTTCCGCTGACATGCCGGATTGAAGGCGGCCTTATCCTTGAGAAGTTCGCTGTCGCCGTTTCCGGCCGGCTTATCGGCGGAAAAACCGGCGGTGACTCCCATGCATCCAATCCACACGAAAATCACGAGCGAAGGTATCCACAACAAGATTCTTCCACGGTTCATGGGCGCACCTCCTTCAGTTTGGCGGCCGATATCACCGGGAAAAACGTCACGACGATCCGGTAGATGAACATAAGCGCCGCAATCAAGCCCATGGTGATCAGCATTTCCCCAATCGCCGGAAAATACCGAGTATGCGTTACAGGAGAGCTGAAACCCACGAGAAACACATTGATCCGATTGAGTAGAACTCCCCCTACAATCAGCACCGATACGATGAAGAGCCCTTTGCGGGACGTCCGAACCATGGGGAACCATAACAGAATCCAAGGCAGAACCACCCCGAGACCCACTTCCACCCAAAAAGCATTGCTGACCGAAGTTCCCTCGAACAGATAGATATAGGTGCCACGCACGATCATATCCCCGATCTTGAGCACGAGATAGATGCCGAGCAACAACACCGTAAACCGACTCAAGCGGGAAAGCACCTTCATTTCGGAATCGAGTTTCAGAGCGCTGGTGACGAGCGTTGTCTCGAAGATCACCATCGGATACCCAACGGCAAAGGCTGAGGTCAGAAAGAGCAAGGGAAGGATGGGCGTATACCAGAGAGGATGAAGCTTGGTCGGAGCGATGAGCATCAGCGCCCCAAGGCTTGACTGATGCATGCAGGAGAGCACGACCCCCGCTACGATGAAGAGCCCCATGACCCTGCCGACGATTCCGTTCAGCCATTCCAGCAGCGGCAAGGTCTTTCCGAACCGTTCTGCAGCGATTGGAATGAATTCGATGTACAAAACGGTCAGGTAGGTCATGACACACATGCCGACTTCGAACAGAACGGAATTGAAATTCCAAAAAATCATCGGTTTCCAGATGGCCCATGTCCTACCGATGTCGACCATCAGTCCCAACACCACAAAGGTATACCCCAAGACGGCAGTCAGCAGGGCCGGCCGAACGACCGGTTCATATTCGTGTTTTCCAAAAATATGGGTGATGGCCGCCGTGGTAAAGCCGCCTGCAGCCAGTGCCACTCCCGATGCAACGTCGATACCGATCCAGATACCCCAGGGTCTGGCATGAGAAAGGTTGGATACATACCCGATCCCGTTGATGTACCGGGCGACAATGGCAGCGGCACCGCAGAGCATGAATCCGAACATGACCCATACACCGGGCGTCCAGAAGGGTGTGTTCAATGGGCGTGCGGTTGTGTGATGCATTCACACCTCCTTTTCTTTCCGGGACTGTCGCCACATGATTCCAGCCAAGGCGGCATAGAGAAGGGCTGGCGACCAAAGATAACTGTATAGGGTATGCTGGACCGTTTCCGAAAGTTTCGGCATCGGTCGATCCGGAACGGTCGGAAAGCCGACGTTCGCAAAATCGACGTCCGACAGATACAACCAGGATGTCCCCCCGGCTTCCTTCTCCCCATAGACATGGTCGATGTATTTGGCTGGATTTTCGGAAATCCGGCGATGGGCCAGTTGCAAGAGGCTGCTCCGTTTGCCAAAGGTGATGGCTTCCGTGGGGCAGGCAGCGGCACATCCGGGTTTTCCGCCCTCCTTGACGATCCGTTCATAGCAGAAGGTGCATTTTTGAACCTTCGGCGTCCAAGGATCGGAATATTCATAGGCGGGAATTTCAAAGGGACAGGCCACCATGCAATAACGGCATCCAATGCACTTACCGACATCGTAATGAACGGCACCGTTTTCCTTCTTCGTGAGGGCACCGACGATACACGCCGACACACATGCCGGATCCTGACAATGCATACACTGTACCTTGACGAAGGTCGGCACCAGCTGATCCCGATCGTCTCGCTTTCCCGTATGGTACCGGTTGACTACCGTATACGCCTTTTCGTCGGGTCTCCTGGCCCGATCGAACACGCGTAAATCATCGAAGCGAACGGCCGGCTCCGGTAGATGGTTGACTTCATTACAGGCAAGTTCACATTTTCGGCATCCCACACAACGCGTCAAATCCACCAGACATCCATAGGGATCCGGTGGTGCTTTGGACTGCCAGGCATGCGACGTCTTCGGAACACCCGCGATTGCAGCAGATGCGCCGATACCCACGACTTTTAAAAACCCTCGACGATCGAGATGCACGATACCTCCTTTCTATTGGCAAATGAATCTCACCCTCCGCTTTCGGGTATCTATCAATAAAATCGAACGATCCAATCATTCGATCAGCGGTCGAATCATAGCGGCTTCTTCCATGGCAACGCCGCTCATGACCTGCGCGATATTGCCGCCGAACATTCGGCTCATCAGCCCCATGTTCATCTCTGCGATCCGGACGCTTCCGTCCTTGGCCCGAAACACGCCGATCCGGCAGGGCATGATGGCCGTCACGATCTTGTCGGCATCGTTTTTCAGAATGTTGTAGGCATGATGTGGCTGGCAGATGGATAGAATCTTCAACGGCGTCATATCCTCATGCCCGGCCTCCTGAAGGGTCTTTTGAAGGTCGTAGATTTTGGGCACTTTCCAGTTTTTCGAAAGGGCGTTGCGTTCGATGGCAGAAACCGTCTCATCGAAGGAAAGACGACTTCGGTAAACCCGAATCATCAGCTTGGGCATCAGCACCCATACGGCAACACCCATGAAGACGATGCCGATCACCAGTCCAGATAGAAAGGCCATGGATAAGACTCCTTGTCATGGATGGAAATACGTTAGTGGGCAGTGGGCAGCGAAGTGCGTCGCCCCGGCTTTCGCCTACATGAAAAATTACCTACGCCGAACGTCCTTCAAGCGCCCGATATTGGCTCCTGCGGATCAAGCTGTTGTACGCATCACCCTGCTATGGGCGGAGGCGCATCGGGCGCGCCATAGCGCTTCATGCTGTAACCGCCATCCGCTTCACCTCGATATCGGCCTGGGCCAGGATATCGGGAACCACATCCGTCCACCCAAGCGGCATGATATGCACGCCCTGGACGCGGTCCTTCAGCTTTCGGATCAGCCGAGCCGTCATCTCGGCTGCCTTCTTCTTGCGATCGGCCTTGTCCACGGATCCGATTTCATCGATCCAACTCTGGGGAACGGTGATGCCGGAAACGTTTTCGTTCATGTATTTCCCCATTTGGGGGGATTTGAGAACGACCACGCCGAGCTGAATGGGGCGTCCCATGGATGCGGCCTTGTCGATAAACCGATCGAAGATCGCCTCATCGTATACGGCCTGCGTTTGAAAGAATTCGGCCCCGGCATCCACCTTCTTGCGCATTTTGATCAATTGCAGATCGATGGGTTCGAAATTCGGATTGACCACCGCTCCGTAGGCCATATCCGGCGGGTTTTCGATGGGATGTCCCGTGATGTCGTATCCGTTTCGAAGCCCCATGGCCATGTGCAACAACTGGACGGAGTCGAGATCGAACACGGGCTTTGCCTCCTTGTGATCCCCGAGCTGGATGTGATCGCCGGTCAGCAACAGCACGTTGTCGATGCCAAGAGAGTAGGCGGTCAGCAAATCACTTTGCAGGGCGATCCGGTTCCGGTCCCTGCAGGTCAGTTGGTAAATGGGCTCGATGCCTTTTTCTTTCAACAGCACACTGGCAGCCAGGGAGCCAAGGCGCATGACGGCTGACTGGTTATCCGTCACATTGACGGCATGCACATGATGTTGGAGGAATATCGCTTCTTTCGCGCACGAAGGATGGATGGTCTTATCTCTGGAAACTGCTCCCTTGATTGGACCTACCTCGCTGGTAACGACGAAAACGCCTTGCTTGAAGAATTGGGTGATTTTCATGATGTACTCCGACAGGGAAATCAGTTTCGATTGTTAACGGTGAGTTTTCCTGCGAGGGAAATAAACGTAGCCTCTTCCGCACTGACTCGAAGTCTTCTGGGTCTGCTCCATTTCGCATGGTTTTTGGGCTTGCGATAGGATTCCAACAGATCCGTTTTCCCAAGCCGCTTCAATCGTTCGTAGATCAGGATCCAACCGCAGGGCTTTTCCGCATCCACTTCGCAATGTCCATTTTCCGCTCCACCGCAGGGACCGTTCAGCAATTGCTTGGAACACAGAGTCATGGGACAGAGGCCCCCGGTCCCTTCAATGACGCATTCGCCGCAAAGAGAACAGAATTCTTCGATCTCCGTTGCGGATACGGTTTCCCCACCGAAAATCGTGTCGCATCCCGGATGGACCATGGCTCCATCCATAGCATCGATTACCGTGTGAATCCCCTGCCCGCAGGAAAGCACCAGAAAAGAATCCGCCTGCCGGGTCTGCTCTCCATAGTCTTCCCGAAGCACCTTCCGGGTGTTGTCGAGCTTGCATAGACTCATGCCCTGTGGGCCTGGCGTGGCATAACCGACGACCTGAACTCCGCGCGCGATGAGTCTTCCGGCCATGGCGGCTGTTTCATCGGGTCCCCCGGAATGACATTTCCAGGCACAGTTAAAGCAGCCAACCACAAACACTTTTTCGTTTGGATCGATATGATCTACAATTTCGTCGATGGGTTTCTGAATGGTTGCGTGCACGACGTTCCTCCCGTTAGTAGACAAAAACGGCCTTGGATTCCATGGCTTCGGTGTTCACCTTGGCTGCTGCCGCAGGCTCGGTGCCTTCGATGAGATCCGTTTCGGAAATGTTGCGCTCCCGGATACAGGGGACGCAAACCAAAATTCGGCCGCCCAGGGCCTGAAAGTCGGTCATCAGCTTCTTGACCGGCGAAAATCCATGGGCCGAAACCATATGATCCGTATAGCCCTTCTGGGCGAGATATACCCCGTTTCCCTGAAGAACCACCGTTGCGCCGACATCCATCGCCAACGCTGCGTTGCCGAGCACCCAGGGTAGGGTCGCCCGTTCGGGGTTTTCAGCGGCACAGGTCAGCACATACAATATTTTTTCGGGTACTTCTTCCATGAGTTTACTCCTTTGCTTGATGAACATGACGGGTTGACGTTTGACGGCTTCGCAAAAAGTCGCACTACCCCCGATTTTGGGGTTTTTCCGGGCCTGAGCATGGGGGGAGAA
>CAZJXF010000107.1:0-11671 GCA_964549995.1 uncultured Desulfatirhabdium sp.
GATCCTACGAGATCGGGCTGCTGAGTTTTTCCGCTGCGCAAGCAAAATGCACCCCCTCTCCTGCGGGTTCAACAAGAGCATCGGACTTTTTGCGAGCCCATCATTCTTGACGGCTTCGAAAAAGTAGCCCGAGTGGGGGGTATTTCCGATGCAGCGAAAAAGGTGTCCCCGCCCCCATGCGGCTCATTGGAGACTCACTGACTTTTTGCGAAGCCGTCATTCCTGACCGTATTGCTGCCTGTATGTCTTTTCCATTTCGATCAGATTCTGAGAAAACTGCCGCAAATGTACCGCCATTTCACGGGCTGCAGCTTCTCCGTCCCGTGAAATGACGGCCTGAATGATCCGGGCGTGTTCCCCGGGGCCGTGCAGCAGATCATGATTCGATGCGACCTTCAAAACGACTTCTGCAGTCAGCATCAGCATGGATCGAACGATCGCCTCGAAAAACGGATTCCCACAGATCTTGGCCAATGCCTTGTGCACGCGGGTCAACCGATCGATCCGATCTTCATAGGAGGCGTATTCGACATGCTCCTCCCGTTCCAGATCAAGAAGCATATCCATATGGGAGGGATCGAAATTTTCGGCTGCCAGACGGGCTACCTCCGGTTCGATATGCATACGGACTTGGGCGATGTCTTTCATGGATAATTTGTTCGTCTTGAACAGGTCCAGGAAGGCATTGCCCACTTGGTTGAAGCTCAAATCCGTTACATAAGCGCCTCCGGCAGGCCCTTGGCGGATGAGAACAAAGCCGCGCAATTCGAGGGCTCGGATGGCCTCTCGGATCACCCCTCGGCTGACCAGAAATTCCTCGCAGAGTTCCCGCTCGGAGGGCAGTTTTTCCCCGGGCTTGAATCGACCGAGCAGAATTGCTTCCTTCAACTGATCCAGTACCTTTTCATAGATACGGTCCGTCTTGACCGGTTTGAAATGCTTCATGTCGGGACACCCCCTATGGGAAAAAATTGGCTTGACATTAAACATAAGACCATAATACATATGATCCAGTCAAGTAAAAAGTGATCATTCGCTGAATGAACTTTATTCATCTTTCTTTCGATGCGCGATGCGCAGCCGAAAACCAGCCGATTGGATGGCAGACCATGAATCTTTCGTTCATCCTGAAGTACGCCGCGTCCCATTTTCCCGATCGCCCTGCACTCTCCCAAAATGAAATTCCCATCACCTATCGGGAATTGTACGGCCTGAGTGGCCGAATCGCCTCCGCTCTCGCGAAACTTGGGGTTCTGCCGGGAGATACGGTGGCCATCTGTGCACCCAATTCGATCGAATGGGTCGCTTGCTATTTCGGCATCATCCGGGCAGGGGCCGTAGCGGCTACCCTCCCGAACTCGGCCAGTGGATTGGAACTCGAACAGCTACTTTACGAAGCCAAGCCGAAAATCATCTTTTCGGCACCGGAGCATCTGGCGGAGCTCGAGAAGCTTCGGACCCGCGGGGTGTGTGATACCATTATTTGTCCAGACGGCGATCTGGATTACCAGGGCTTCCTTGAAGGCGGCTTTGATGGATTCGACATTGTGGATCGGGATCGAGACGATGCCTGCGCCGTTCTCTTTACCGGAGGAACCACAGGCGTGCCGAAGGGAGCCGTTCTGAGCCACGAAAACATCCTGACATCCATTCAAAACGTGGTCTTCAACGAACGGTCTCGGGAAAGCGACTGTGCTCTGTGCTTTCTTCCATTGAACCATGTCTTCGGTCAGATTCACATCCTCGTATCAACCCTGATGAGCGGCGGATGTGTAGAACTCATGCCTTCCTTTGACATGGATCGCATCCTTCATGTCCTTTCCCGAGGTCGCATCACCAAACTCTATGCCGTACCGACGGTGTATGCCCGGCTGCTGGCGCTTCCATCCCTGAAAGAAACCCTCGGATCCGTCCAGTACTGTTTTTCTGCAGCCGCCAGCATGGCAGCGGAAATGGTACGACAGTGGATGGAACGAACCGGACTTGCCATTCATGAAGCCTATGGCATGACCGAAAGTGCATCCATGGTTACCTACAACCACTATCTGCATCACGTGGTCGGTTCCGTCGGAACCCCGGTAGGAACTGTCGAAGTACAGATTCGGGACGTGGAAGGGCGTATCTTGGGAATAGGGGAGACGGGGGAGATCTGCATTCGAGGTCGTAACATCATGCAGGGATACCTCAACCGGCCTGATGAAACGCAGGCGGTCTTCTGGGGCGACTGGTTCCGGAGTGGGGACTTGGGGATGCTCGATGATCGAGGATATCTGTACATCGTCGATCGATTGAAGGACATGATCATCACGGGAGGGGAAAACGTCTATCCCCGTGAAATCGAAGAGCTGTTGTATGCTCGTCCGGAAATCCAGGAATGCGCGGTCGTGGGGATTCCAGACCCGGAATGGGGCGAGCGGGTGACGGCCTTCATCGTGTGCAGGCCCGGGGTTACCGTCGATCCGAGCGATCTCAAAATGGATCTGAAATCCCGTCTTTCTCCGTTCAAGGTGCCCAAGGAATTTCGGTTCGTCGAATCCCTTCCCAAAAGCCCATCCGGTAAGATTCTCAAAAGGTCCCTTCGAAACGGATCGAACAACTGAAACGATGGAATGGATGATCGTAGAAAATCGATGTGGTGGATGCAGCCGCCGGTCGATCGATAAAGGGGCGGTTGCCTTGGGAACATGGACGACCGTTCAGGATCTGGAAAGGAAAGATCGTGATCGCTTCTCTACAAACCTTATCCACTCGGCTATCGGAAATCCTTTATTGGATTGCAGGAGCGGCCATCGTTGCCATGATGCTGCTCACCTGTTGCGATGTACTGCTGCGCTATGCCGTCACCTTGTATCAATCCCATGGATGGTTCTGGCTTTCCGGCTTGAAACCGATACCGGGGACCTTCGAGCTGGCCAGCTTTCTGGGTGCGGTTGCAGCCGCCTTTGCAATGGCTCACACGGCCGTCATGAAAGGTCATGTCGCCGTCAGCTTCGCCGTTGATTTGCTCCCTGATTCATACCGCCGGGGGATTGGAGTTCTGACAAACGCCTTTTCCCTGTTTCTTTTCGCACTTCTCTCCTGGCAGGCTATTGTCTATGGAGGCACTCTTCGGGAATCGGGGGAAGTATCCCCCACCTTGCAATTGCCGTTCTACATTTTCGTTTATGGTCTCGGCATCGCCTCTATGGCCGTCTGTCTTGTTCTATGCATTGATATAGCGAACCTCTTTCGGAAAGTAGACAACACATGAGTCTGATGACCATTGGTGTGCTGGGGATTGTCGTTCTGATTGCGCTGTTGTTTTCAAGCATGCCCGTCGGATTCGTCATGGGTTTTGTCGGTTTTCTTGGATTCTGGTATGTTCGGGGCCTTGAAGCCGGCTTGAGCCTGCTGATCCGCGACTTCTTCGAAGTATTCTCATCCTACGGCCTCACCGTCATTCCCCTGTTCGTTTTCATGGGGCAGATCGCCTTTTATTCGGGCATCAGCCGAAGGCTCTACGATGCGGCCTACATTCTGATCGGAAACCGTCCCGGAGGGCTTGCCATCGCAACGATCGGTGCATGCGCGGGTTTTTCGGCCATCTGCGGATCCACCAATGCCACGGCTGCAACCATGGCAACCGTGACCATCCCGGAGATGAGGCGGCATCATTATGATATGGGGCTGGCCAGCGGAACGGTGGCTGCCGCAGGAAGCCTCGGCATCTTGATTCCGCCCAGCGTCATCTTCATCGTGTACGGCATTCTGACCGAGCAGTCCATCGGAAAGCTCTTTGCCGCAGGGATCCTTCCAGGGATTCTTCTGGCGACCCTGTTTGTTGTCACGGTCTATGTACGGGTGCGTAGGCATCCGCATCTGGCGCCTACTGCACCGATCAGCTCGGCGGTGGAAAAATGGCAGGCTTTTACCGGTCTCATCGAAACCTTTCTCATTTTCGGGCTTGTCATGGGTGGCATTTTTTTCGGGTTGTTCACACCAACCGAAGCGGCGGGAATCGGTGCGTTTCTCACCCTGCTTGTCGCCCTGATCCGGAGGAAACTCACTTGGAAAGACTTCGTCCGTTCGCTTTCGGATACCACACGCATCAGCTGTATGGTCATGGTCATCGTTGCCGGAGCCATCGTTTTCGGGCATTTCATGGCCGTAACCCGTCTCCCCTACGATTTGGCCAATTGGGTGGCTGCGCTGCCCTTACCGGCTTTCCTCATCATCTGCCTCATTATCCTCGTCTACATCTTCGGCGGCTGCTTCATGGATTCCTTGGCCATGATCATCCTGACGGTGCCCATCTTTTATCCCATCATTGTCAAACTTGGATTCGATCCGATCTGGTTTGGGGTGGTCATTGTGCTGATCACGGAAATGGGAGTCATCACTCCACCAGTAGGGGTGAATGTGTATGTCGTTTACGGGGTGGCGAAAGACATTCCTCTGGAAACCATCTTTCGAGGGGTCATGCCCATGCTGTTGGCCCTGATCCTCTGCAATCTGATGATTCTGATCTTTCCCCAAATCACCTTGTTTCTTCCGAACCTGATGCGGTAGTCCACAAATGTCGGAACCCAGCTTGTGCAATGAAAACGATGGATCGACCCTCAAGAAATCTGGATAAAGGAACATCTTATGGTTCAATGGATTGCCGATCGTAAGGATGTAACATTCGTCCTGCAGGAGCAGTTTCATGCAGATGAATTTGCCCAGCACGACCGATTCTCCGAATTCAATCGCCGCGCGATCGATATGATCGTCACGGAAGCCCGTAATCTTGCCGTACAGGAAATCTTGCCGACACGCCAAATCGGAGATCGCGTCGGATGCCGCTATGCAAACGGAGAGGTGGAAACTCCGGATGAATTCAAGCGGGTATGGCGGCTTCTGATGGAAGGGGGCTGGTTTGCACCGTCAGCCGATCCGAAGTGGGGCGGGCAGGGCATGCCGAAGCTTGTCAGCCTGGCGGCTCAAGAATACCTCTTCGGTGCGAACCTTGCGCTCATGATGGTGGCAGGTCTCAACCATGGGGCCGGAAGATTGATCGAAACCTTCGGAACGGAATCCCAGAAGCGTCGGTATCTGGAGAACGTATACAGCGGAAAGTGGGCCGGAACGATGGTTCTTACGGAACCGGAAGCCGGATCGGACCTGAGCGGGCTTACAACCACCGCCGTTCGGCAACCGGACGGCACCTATTCGCTCTCGGGAGCCAAGATGTTTATCAGCGGGGGCGAACAGGATTTGACGGAAAACATCGTTTATCCCGTTCTCGCAAGGATTCAGGGGGCCCCGGAAGGAAGCCGCGGGCTATCGCTTTTTCTCGCCTCCAAATTCATCGTCCGTGAAGACGGAACGCTCGGTGAGCGAAACGACATTGTCTGTACGGGAATCGAGGAGAAAATGGGCCTTCACGGGAGCCCTACCTGCTCTATGGTGCTTGGCGGCCGGGGAAAATGTGTCGGGGAACTCTTGGGTGAACAACATCGAGGACTTGCGGCCATGTTTCTGATGATGAACGAGGCACGGCTCATGGTGGCCTGTCAGGGCTTGGTGTGTGCCTCGGCATCCTATCTGTATGCCTTGTCCTATGCCAGAACACGGGTTCAGGGAAAATCCATAGACAGCAAGGATACGCATTCCATTCCCATCATCCGCCATCCCGATGTGCGAAGAATGCTGTTGTCCATGAAGACGTATGTGGAAGGGATACGAAGCCTGCTCTATTACCTGGCCTGGTGTGAGGATCGGCATGCGGTCGCACCTGATGGCCCCGAAAGAAGACGGCATCGGGAGCGCATCGATCTTCTGATTCCGTTAGCGAAAAGTTATGCCACCGATCGTGCGATCGATGTCTGCAACCTGGGTATTCAGGTGTACGGTGGATATGGGTATACATCGGAATATCCGGTGGAGCAGTTGCTTCGGGATGTCCGGGTCACAGCGATTTATGAAGGCACAAACGGGATTCAGGCCATCGATTTTTTGGGGAGAAAGCTTCAATTGGACGATGGGCGCCTGTTTCGCGACTGGATGGAGGATATTCGGCAAACCATCGCCTGGAGCAAACGTTTCCCTACGATTCGTCCTTTGGCTGATCGGCTTGCCGATGTCGTCAACGTACTCGATCCGACGGCAGACGAACTGCGGAAGGCCGCTGCCGGTGCGCAAGCCTCGTCGGCCTTCTCCTTTGCAAGTCCTCTTCTGGATGCTGCAGGTGATGTCGCCGTGGGATGGATGCTTCTTTGGCGGGCAGCCATTGCTTCCGAGAACATACAGAGAAATACAACCAAAACCGATTTCGCATTCTATCAAGGTCAAATTCTGAACGCCGAATTCTTCCTTCGTACGCAACTTCCCGTCACCATGGGAAAACTGAAAGCCATCCAGGACGGTTCGACGGCTGTTACCGATATTACAGAGGCATCCTTCGGTGGGATTTAGCTGGAAAAGGCTGAAACCGGCATTGTCCGAAACGTTGGAAGATGGCGGCTTGTTGTGATCCATCCGATTGTGTTATTGTATGAAGTAAGGAACGCGCTGCGTACGATCGACAGAAGCGCTCCATTCTCCTAAATCAAAAGGTACACAACCGTGAACCCCATTCCAGACCTGATCCTTATTGGAATGCCCGGGGCGGGTAAGAGTACCATCGGTGTGCTGCTTGCCAAACGCCTTCGAAAGCCCTTCATCGATACGGACATTCTGATTCAGAACGGTGAAGGCGCTTATCTTCAGGAGATTATATCCAGGAACGGGTTCGATGGGTTTCGTCACATCGAGGAAAGATACCTTCTTGGTCTTACACAGGGCTGCGGTGTGGTGGCAACCGGCGGAAGCGCCGTGTACAGCCCCAAAGCCATGGCGCACCTGAAATCGCTGGGGCCTGCACTCTATCTGCAAATCGGCTTGGAGCAACTCAAGGCCCGTCTGGACAATCTTTCCGAGCGGGGAGTGTTGATCCTGCCAGGGCAGACCATCGACATGCTCTATGATGAAAGGCGGCCGCTCTACGAGCGATACGCCGATATCCGGATCGAAACGACGGACAAAACGCCCGAGCAGGTGGTGGCATCGATTGCAGCCATCCTGGAAGCGTAACAGAATGTCCCGGGTGCCGGGCAAGCGGAGTTGAACCATGAATATTCTGCTGATTTCAGCCAATACCGAACAGATCAACAGGCCCGTGCTGCCCTCGGCATGGCCTGCATCGCGGCGTCAGCCGAATCGAGAGGCCACGGAGTCCGGCTGGTAAAACTCATGGCCCCGGAAGACCTCCAGCGGCTCCTGCCGGAGGCGTTCGCACAATTTTCCCCCGATCTGATCGGCATCACGGTGCGCAACACCGATGACCAGCGCATGCGCCCGTCGAAATTCCTGTTGCCTGCCGTCAAGACCGTTATCGATTTCTGCCGCAGCCAAAGCAGCGCCCCGATTCTGCTGGGCGGTGCCGGCTTCAGCATTTTTGCGGAGCAGACGCTGGATTTTCTGGAAGCCGACTTCGGGATTCAGGGTGAAGGAGAGGGCGCCTTCCTCGGGTTGCTGGATCGATTGGGCGCCTGGCAGCCGGTGCAGGACATTGCGGGGTTGTGGGTGCGGGGTGAAGGGCTTTTGGCCCCGCCGGATCGAAACCTCTCCCTGAATGCCTATCCCCTGCCGCAACCGGAGTCGCATCTGGTGCTGCCTGCCAGAGATCGCCGGGATACGATCCTGGTTCCATTCCAGACGCGGCGGGGCTGCCCGCGATGCGCTGAAGCTATTGCTCGACCCCTGCCATCGCAGGAACCCGCCTGCGCATGCGCCACCTCGACCGGGTGATCGAAAACCTCAAGCGTTTCGTGGATGCCGGATGCCGGAAATTCTTTTTTGTCGACAACACGTTCAACCTGCCGCCCGGATACGCCAAAATCGCTCTGTCGCCGCAGTGACGAAGGATGCAGCGCAACGCAGTATCCGGGCTTTTTACGAAGTCGTCTTTTTTGAATCAACCCCGAAAGGGAGCCCGATGGAGGCCTGAAAACATTGCCCGTAACAGGCTATTCAAACATTCGGATCAAAAACCGGCACTGATGGCGCTTGTGGTGGCGGAGAAAATCACCCTCGAATCCCTCCGCCCGATTCTCGAAGACATCGAAGAAATCTTTTTCGGCGATGCCAAGCGCCATCATCCGGACAATCATCCGAAGCTGCTTTAGCCGCTTCACAAGCAGCTTTTCAAAATCGGGCCTTGTATGGTTGGCTTTCCTCAAACAACATCATCTGTCTCGATTCATCCCGTGCCGCAATCATGTCATCTCTGCTCTCGTCGATTTGTACCAGGATTTCGCCAATTCCCGATGGCTTCTTCTTTGCGGCAATATCTCCCCGCAATTTGTCGCGATCAAACGTGATGCGAAGCCCCGTTACGGACCGGCCGTATCTGGGGGTGGAGCGAACAACCCCATTGTGACACAGAATCATCCCGATTTTTCCGGCTGCAGGATGCCGCTTGATCTGATCGATGATGGCCTGGATCTTCAATGGATTCCAGGAAGCATACAGGCGATTTTTCGCTTGACAGGATATCTCAAAATTTATAATCGAATGGAAAACGCTTATACAATCGTTTTTCCTTCCAAACAGGATCAAGGATGTTACTGGGAGCCATACCGGATCATCTGCCGCCATTCATCATTTTCCGATTTGCTGCATTGTTTCCTTTACTGATGGTGCAATCAATTCCTTGTACCCGGTTTCTGCAACCCATTAAAAATCCAGAGGGCTTTTGGCTTCTTTGATTGTCCGGCTTGGTACACAATGGGTGTAAATCATGGTTGTCCTGACATCGCTATGACCCAGCAAAGTTTGAATCGTTCGGATGTCGTAATTCGCCTGTAATAAATGTGTGGCAAAACTATGACGGAAAGTGTGGGAGGTGACACGTTTGGTGAGTTTGGCCCTACGAACTGCACCATAAAGCGCATGCTGAACATGTGTCTCATGCAAATGATAACGCCTCAGTTGCTGGACTGACGGAACAAGTGTCAGGCTCTTTTGAGGGAAAAACCATTGCCAGATAAAATCTTTTACGGCTGAAGGGTATTTCTTTTCGAGCAGGTCATCCAGAAAAACGCCGGCATATCCTGCAGCCAAGTCGTCGTCATGAAGAGTTTTTAGATACTCGAGTTGGGAAGTCAATTCAGGCATGATTTTTTCTGGGAGGGGAACAGCTCGATCCTTTTTCCCTTTACCGTGTACCGTCAAGATTCCATCCTCGAAATTAAAATCTTTTACACGGAGTTGAAGGCATTCGAATAGCCGGAGGCCGCATCCATAAAGCAACTTTATAACAAGATCATAGGGATATAGGAGATATTTCAAGATAGACTCTATTTCTTTGCGGGAGAGAACAACAGGGATATATTTTGATTTCTTGGCCCGGGGCACATCCTGAAAATCTCCAAAATCCTTCTTGAGTGAGTGGCGGAATAGTAAGAGAAGGGCGTTGAATGCCTGGTTCTGGGTGGATGAAGAGACCTTGCAATTCACAGCAAGACGGGTCAGATATTCCTTGACATCCTGCGAAGTCAAAGACATAGGAGCCTTGTTCTTTAGAAAACGTTGAAACTGTCGGGGGGACCAATGGGCGTAGGTTTTTAGAGTTTTTCTGGAGTAATGCCGTGTTTTGATCTCTTCAGCAAGCTTTGCAATGGTGGCATCCCATTCCGGTGAATCGAATATAACGGGGTAACCGTCTTCCCACTGTTGCCAGGACTGGCGTTTTGCCCTTATTGCGGATGAAACAACACTTCTTGAGAATGCGTTTTTGGAAAGTGAAGTTGGTTTCTCCGCGACGCACCGAGATGTTGAGATATCTGAATTATTAGGCTCATCCTGAAGATCAGAAAATCGCGTGTCGGTCTTATGAAGCGTTTCGAAATACAGAGATACAGCGTGTGCAGCCTGTTTTTGCTGGGCTGGGCCTTGCTATTTTTCCTGTAACTTTCCAATGAATAAGCGAACCTGATCGGACCGTGTATCCGGAACCGGATATTTGCTGCAAAAATCTAAAAATATCGAAGCCATTTCTTATAGCTTTCGCGGTGGATGGGTGAAATGGATTGTTTTTCAAGAATTGATTCAAAACGAGCCAATATCGGGGGTGGGATTAGGAGCAATGCCATTAGATAGAAAACCTCCTAAAAATATATTTTGAGTATTGAACAACTCCTATTTTGTAATATTATTAACAGGTTTCGTCAATATTAATAATTTATCTAATTGGGCAATCATGCAGATTCACAATATTGAACATAACCGTTCAATATATTGTTAGATGGACGCTTCGCGCATGGAGAAAAGATGAAAATTTACCAGGTTGATGCATTTACAAGTATGGTGTTTAAAGGAAATCCCGCCGCAATATGCCCACTCGAACAATCGTGGTTACCTGATGAGATTATGCAGAACATTGCGATTGAGAATAATCTATCTGAAACAGCATTTTATATTCAAAGTAATAAAGGCTATGAGATTAGATGGTTTACACCAAAAGGTGAAGTTGATTTATGTGGTCATGCAACTTTAGCCACCGCTCATGTTCTATTCATGCATGAGAACTATTCTGAAGATACAATAGTTTTTTCTTCTAGGAGTGGTGTACTACGAGTTAATAAAAATAACGAATATTATGTTCTTGATTTTCCTAAAGACATAATTACTAAAGTAGAAAACTCAAACGAGCTATTAAGTTGTTTTAATTTAGCTCCTATTGAAATATATAGAGGTAAAATGGATTATATGTTTATTTTTAAGAATGAATATGAAGTTGAAACTGTAAAACCAAACTTTGCCAATATATCAAAATTAAAAGCTAGAGGGATAATTGTAACTGCAAAAGGAAACAATCATGACTTTGTATCAAGATTCTTTGCACCCAACTGTGGTGTGAATGAGGATCCGGTAACTGGATCAGCCCATACAAGTCTTGTTCCATATTGGAGTAATAAGCTTAGCAAATCGAAATTAAATGCAATTCAATTGTCAGAAAGAAAAGGTGAATTGATATGCGAGTTGGAAGATAATAGAATCAAAATTGCAGGAAAGGCAACGACATATTTAATTGGAACTATTTTCATCTAACAATCGCTTCAACCGGATAACGCTATGTCACGGTTCTGTGCTGCGGCTTCGCCTGGCACAAACCGCGCCATATACGCGTTACCGGTTAAGCGTATGTTAGCCCCCAATGTTGAGCGGTGCGTTTCGTGGGGCGGCTGCCTTCGCAGGTTGGCGCGTTGAAGCCGCAGCGCTCGCGCTCGAACAAGTCGAGCCCGAGCTTGTGGCGTTCGCAGGAGATGGTGCCTTCGCTCACCGCCGCTGCGAGGGTGCGGGCCTGCCCTGGGAATCATGGCAGTCCCGCACCCTCGCAGCTCTGTGGTGGCTCGACCGTCGGTGCTGTCTCGCAAGGTGTTCGTATGCATGAGGCTGCCGCGTTTGGTGAAGCGAGCACTGGCGAAGTTGGTCTCGGTCTTCGGGCTTCGTCGGGTGGTCGGCGCCCGGTGTCGTTGGTAAGCTGGCAGGCCGTTCAGGTCGGCACTGTTGGTCTTGTCGGTAGTTGCGGTAGTCGGCCTGGTTCTGGCAGCTTCCCGAGTTCGACAGTAATAGGCAAATAAAAAGTTGGTTATCCTGTAATACCATA
>CAZJXF010000108.1:0-11401 GCA_964549995.1 uncultured Desulfatirhabdium sp.
GGGATTTCAAGGTATCCTCCGATCTCATCGAGCTGCGCAACATCGCCATGGTGGCAGAACTCATCATCCGATGTGCCATGCACCGGAAAGAAAGCCGGGGACTGCACTACAACATCGAGTATCCCAAAAAGGACGACATACGCTGGAAAAAGGACACCATCATCCGCAGGCAGCTTCTTGGATAGCGGTCTGTTGACAAAAGAGGTTTTTGTATTAGTGTTCCAGAGGACTTCCTTTTCTTTGCAGCCTCATGGGGATATCGGAACAGCCGATCCCTGAACGGCATCCGGCAAGTCAGACGGTTTTACCATTGTTCGAACCCGTTTTCCAGAAATCACCCAGCATAGCAATTCGGATCGGTACATGACCACCAAGAGGGATTATTACGAGATTCTCGGGGTATCGCGAAACGCTTCGGAATCGGAAATCAAGACGGCCTATCGAAAACTGGCCGTGACCTATCATCCCGACAAGAATCCCGACAACAAGGAAGCCGAAGAGAAATTCAAGGAAGCGGCGGAAGCCTATGAAGTGCTTCGAGACCCCCAGAAACGGCAGATCTACGATCAGTTCGGCCATCAGGGTCTGGAAGGTGCCGGATTCTCCGGTTTCCGAGGGTTTGAAGATATTTTTTCAAGTTTTGGGGGCATTTTCGAGGACTTGTTCGGATTGGGCGGCTCCGGAAGAAGCCGAAGCCGTGCCCAGCGGGGGGCGGATCTTCGCTACGACCTAAGCCTGAGCTTCCTTCAGGCGGCCTTCGGAACCGAAACCGAAATCGACGTCGAAAAGACCGGTATTTGCCCTACCTGTGAAGGAAGCGGCTGCAAACCAGGAGCCTACCCCGAAACCTGCAGGCAATGCCACGGGTCCGGTCAGGTCACCCGAAGCCAGGGCTTCTTCACGGTACGAACCTCATGTCCGGTCTGCCGAGGAAACGGTCAGGTCATCACCCAACCCTGTCCGGAATGCCGGGGAAACGGAAGGGTCATCGTTCACAAGAAAGTCTCCGTCAAGATTCCGGCGGGAGTGGACAACGGATCTCGGCTCCGTCTGAACGGAGAAGGCGAGCCCGGAACCTACAACGGCCCTCCGGGAGACCTCTACATCTTCATCTCTGTCGAACCGCACGAGCATTTTGAACGCAACAACACCGACATCATTTACCGGGCAAAGGTCACCTTCGTTCAGGCGGCACTCGGAGACGAGATCGTCATTCCTACCCTGAGCGGTGAAACATCCATCCAGATTCCGAAAGGCACCCAGCCCGGCGACATCCTCCGCCTGCACGGAGAAGGCATCCCATCGCTTCGAAGCGGAAAACGCGGGGATCTCATCGTCCAATTCGACGTGCGCACACCGACCCATCTGTCCAAGAAGCAAGAAGAGCTCCTCCGGGAATTCAAGCGGCTCGAATCCGGAAAGCTCACGACCAAACTGAAGAACATTCTCAAAGGCGGATCCGCCTCCAGCCATGCATCGTGAGGGGAAAAGGCAGGAAGATCATGTACGAGTTGACGGTTGTTACCCAGTTTGCGGCAGCCCACCAGTTGAAAATGGTGGACAAGAAATGCGAAAACCTCCACGGTCACAACTGGAAGGTGGAGGTTTCGGTGTGCGGTGAACACCTGAATGAAGCCGGCGTTCTCATCGATTTCGTGGAGCTCAAGCGCTGCGTTGCAGATGTCATCCAGCGGCTCGATCACCGCTTTTTGAACGATATCGGGGTATTTTCGGACGAATTTCCTCCTTCCTCGGAACACATCGCGGCATTCATCGCGACCGAAGTCAATCGGATGCTGGAAACGCCCAGAGTTCGGGTCTCCAGGGTCCGCACCTGGGAAAGCGATTCGGCGAGCGCGACCTATATCCCCTCGTGAGAGCGTCAGGCCGCCTCAGCGCTTCAACGCCTCGAAGTTGGCGAATGTCACGTCCGTAAACGTCAGCCCCCTGGAAAACCGCTCCTTCTCGAACAATGCCAGATAATTGTCGAGAATCCGCCGCTTCCAGTCAAACCCAAGACGCTCGGCGGTTTTCCGGATGGCTTCTTTCTCCCCTTCGATTTCCAGAAAATCCCCGAACGGAAGCCTGTCCAGGCACAGAATGGCGGAACCGAGCCGGTAGGTGACCCGCTCCTTTTCATAGACCTGAACAGGCCGAAACCCCAAGGCTTCAAGGATGGCGGCCATTTCCTCTCCGTCGGCGACCTCGGTTTCCCGTTCGTTGAACACCTTGAACCGGTCATCCTCGATCTGCGGTGGAGACTTGAACGTCAGGACCGCTTTGCCGCCCGATTCCTTCCGCAACCGCAGCAGGCATTTTCGGGCTTTCAGCGATTCCGATCCATCGTCCCATCGAAGGTTCGTCTCGAAGACTTCCGAAAGCCGCTCCCCACCGGCTCGCTCGATCTTGTCTTGCAGTGCCTGACGGTCTTCCACCCGGAACTTGACTTCGATTTCCAGATGCTCGCTTCCGTCCTTCGACCTCGTCGCTTCCATCGTCCGGCCTTCCAGAACGACCGTCAACCGCCGTAAATGACGGCAAGAATGGTGGCCTTGCCGCTTTTGGCGGCGATCAGATGGGGGGTTGTCGACAGGTAATAGACACTGTCGCCCGGCTCGAGATCGAACTGGTCGGCACCGATCCGAAGCGAAACCGTTCCGTCGAGCACAAAGATAAATTCTTCGCCTTCGTGAACCGATGTATCGGCATCCGGGTTTTCTTCCAGCTGGACAATGAGGGCCTCCATATGCCTGCCCTTCACTTCAGGGGCCAGACTTTTATAAATGTAGGCTGGTTTCTGCCCCTTACCCGATGTGGATCGGGCCACCGGCTTCCGTTCATGCCTTCGGGTAATTGAGTAAAGGCTGTTGCCTACCCCGGAAATGATGCGACCGAAGGCACTGTCGAGTGCCTTGGAGAGTCGAATGATGGTGCCGAGTTGGGGTTGGATGGCGCCCGCTTCGATGTCGGTGAGCATGGCCACATCGAAGCCGGTCAACTGCGAGACTTCTTCGAGGGAAATCCCTTTTTCCTTGCGGATGCTCTGGATGCGGGCACCGATGTCCTCGACGGTCAAGGTCTCGGGGGCCGCAATTTCGCCGGTCAGATCCTCGAAATAATCCATGTGAATATGGGGTTTTTGTTCCGTTGTATCCATTTGATGCTCCTTCATCCAAGAAAACGGGTTATACACGGTGAATGGTAGATGAAAGTCGTCAATTCGGGCCGGTGCAGAGATTCAATCCGTTGGCTTGTGCGGAACCTCGTCAGGGCGACCCGTCGGGTCGCCCTGATACAATCAAAGCGTTCCCATCCGCCCCTTTTCCCTTTCCTTTTCCCTAACTTCGTTCACGATCACTTGCGACTTTTCTCAGGACCACCAAGGTTGATGGACTCGCAAAAAGTCGCCTCTTACCGATTTTCTTCCAATGCCGGGCTTCCAGCAGGAGGGCGGGTGGTGTTTTGCGAAGCAGCGGAAACGTGTTTGAAGCAGCCGGAGATCGTTGGATCGGGCGGACGCACTTAAAGTATTTTGCATTGAAAATCCGTATGTTGCCTTTCACAAAGCCATCTTTTCCATCTTGGCCATCCGCCCGATCCTACGAGATCGGGCTGCTGAGTTTTTCCGCTGCGCAAGCAAAATGCGCCCGCCCTCCTGCGGGTCAACCAAGGGCATCTGACTTTTTGCGAAGCCGTCAAGGCTAAAGGGCACCGATATGACGGGCAATGACGATTCGCTGGACCTCCGATGTCCCTTCTCCGATTTCGAGCAACTTCTGATCCCGGTAGAACCGCTCGACATCGAATTCCTGCATCAGACCATATCCGCCGTGGAGCTGAACGGCATGATTCGCACAGCGGTGCATGACTTCGGAACAATAGAGCTTGGCCATGGCCGCTTCTTTGGAAAACGGCATGTTGTTGTCCCGCAACCAGCAGGCCTTGTATAGGAGAAGCCTTGCACACTCGATTTCGAGAGCCATGTCGGCCAGCTTGAAGGCGTTCACCTGAAAGGTGGCGATGGGTTTTCCGAACTGTTCCCGTTCCTTGGCATAGCGAAGGGCCATCTCATAACATCCCTGCGCACCACCGAGTCCCATGGCCGCAATCGAAAGCCTGCCCCCATCCAGGGTTTTCATCATCTGATGAAAACCGTGCCCGCGCTCTCCGAGCAGGTTTTCCTTGGGAACCCGGCAATCCTCGAAGGAGAGCGAGCTGGTGTTCGAGGCCCGCCACATCATTTTGTCGTGCATGGGCCTGGCTTCGTACCCCGGGGTTCCCGATTCGACCAGGATGCAGGAGAGCTCGGGTTTCCCGTCGGGTCTGGTGCCGGTCTTGCACAGAACGGTCACCCCGGCGCTGATGTCTGTGGATGCATTCGTGATAAAAATCTTGGAGCCGTTGATGACCCATTCGTTTCCATCGAGAACGGCCGTCGTCTTGGAATTGGCTGCGTCCGATCCGGCGTTTGCCTCGGTCAGGCCGAATCCCCACAGGGCCTCTCCGCTGCAGAGTTTCGGCAGGTACTTGCGTTTTTGCTCCTCATTGCCGAAATAATAGATGGGACCGATGCCAAGCGAATTTTCCGCTGCGACGGTGGCTGCATGAGAGCCGTCCACACGGGCGATTTCCTCCGTACAGATGATGTACGAGAGATAATCCATGCCCTGCCCGCCGTATTCTTCCGACACGAACACACCGAACAACCCCAATTCGGCCATTTTCCGCATCGTTTCATAGGAAAATTCCTCCTTCTTGTCGAGCTCACGGGCAACCGGCTTGATTTCCTTCTCGGCGAACTTGCGAACCGAATCCCTCAGAATTTCATGATCGACCGAAAGCGAAAAATCCATGCAGCATCTCCTTTCGAGCGTTGGGGAGGTTTGGGGGAAGGAAACGACTCAGTCCATCCGGACAATTGTTCTCATGCCGCTTTCCCGGCTGGAAGTCAACAAGGAAAAGCAACTGTCAGAAAAAGGGCATCTGCGCACCGTTCTACCGCCTCATGCCCCTGCTTTCGCCGACATCACCCCTTCACTGCGACATCATTGCCCGGATCCGACCTTGCCCAGCACCTCTTTCAAATCTTTGGCAACCTCACACCCACTCAATTCCGCAGGCAGGTCCGGAAGCATGCGAAAAGCGGCACCCCCCAGAAGGATCCTGGGACGGCATTCTCGTACCTCCTCCCGCAAACGCTGAACCAACTCGACGACATGGGGTAGATGGAAAAACATGGTCGTAGAAACGCCGAACAGATCAGGCTTGTGATCAACGACAGTCTCCAGAACATCGTCCGGTGGAACGTTCGTACCCAGAAACCGCACATTCCAACCCTCCGCCTCCAGCACATCCGCCACCATGTTGGCCCCGATCTGATGAAGCTCCCCCCGAACGCCAGTAATGACGGCCCTGCCCCTTGGCTCGTTCCGGAAGTTCATTTCCGGATAGAGGATCGACATGACGTATTGGGTGATGGCTGTCGCCATGTGTTCGTCCGCAACCGTAATCACATTGGCTTCCCACAGCCGGCCGATTTCGTACATCGCTTCCTGAAACACCTCGACATAAAGATCGAGGATGTCGATACCGTTTCTTCGAGCGGATTGAACGACATCGAGGGCTTGCTTCCGGTTTCCGGCAAGCAGCGCCTCTAAAAATGCCCTCCGAACCCCATCGATGGGCACCGATGCAATCCCCCCGCCTACGGATGCACTTACCACCTCTTCTGGATGCAGGTTTTCCATAAAGCCCCCTTCCCTGGCATCACGTTGCCGTCGTTTCTGGATTGGGTGATTCGTTTCCGGTTTTCGATGCGACATCCTCCTCGAAGCTTTCGACGACAACCCGATTCCTGCCCTCGGCTTTGGCCCGATACAGCGCCTTGTCGGCCCGATCGAACAGGGTCTGCGGCATTTCACCCGGTTTCAGCGTGGCAACCCCGAAGCTGGCCGTCACCGCATGGGGCAGGCCCTCGATTCGAGCGGCTGCCACATGCGACCGGAACCGCTCCGCTGCAGCCTTTCCCTGTTCCAGACCCGCTCCGGGCATCAGAATCAAGAATTCTTCGCCTCCATAACGGGCGACCAAATCGTAGGGCCTGGCCTGCCTGGAAATCATACGGGCAAGCTCTTTGAGAACCGTATCCCCCATGGCATGCCCATAGGTATCGTTCACGGACTTGAAATGGTCGATATCCATCAGAACGGCCGTAAGGGGTTGCCCGAGACGACTGGCCCTCTCGGCTTCGAGATAAAAGGTTTCCTCGAGTTTTCTGCGGTTGGCCACATGGGTCAAGGGGTCATGAAAAGCCATATCGGCCATTTTTCGATAGGCTTCGTTGCGTTCTTCGAGCGCCTTGGCGAGCTCCTTCCCTTTGCGAGCGGCTTCACGGGAGAGGACGGCCAACTGATTGTTCAGCTCAAGCAGCTCATTCTGCAGGAATTGGATGCGATCGCCCGGCAATTCCCCAACAAGCAATACCCGATCACCGAATCGGAACATCCAGCATCTCAGGGTCTGCGGCACTTGTGCGGCATCCACCACATTGAGAAAGAAGCCTTTCGCTTCGAAAGCCGACGGCGAAGACAGGCGTTCAGCCATCATGCGTGCATCGGGCTCGGTCAAAAACTCCGAAACAGGGCGTCCTTCCAATACATCCGGCTTTCGGTGAAGCAAGTCCTGCAGGCAGGAATTGGCTTCCAACACAATCCCATCCCCATTCAGCCAAAGGACATGGACAACCCGAGACTCGGCCCAATACCGCTTCAGATCGCTCGGCAGGTTCCTCTCCCCTTCTTCCGGATCGCTTGTCATAGACAGCCATGCCCGGCATGGGTTTCAGGGCCTTGCAGGGCCTGATCGGATAAAGAGACAAATGCAGCTTGATGGACAATCATCCAATGGTAAAATGGGTAAATTTCCTTGAAAGCGTCTGCGGAAAGATGGCTGCGCAGCACGTCCACCCATGTGTCGAGCTGAGCAGGCCAATAGGTCAGTTGAAACCCATGCGCCCGATAGGCCCGAAACACCCACAAAACCGTGTCCACAAGGACTTCGGGGCTGTAAAGCGCCATCAGCGATTCCATGAACCGGGCATGGTTTCGATGGTTGTCTTCCATCATGGAAATATTGCCGCCGACCATGTAATCGATATCGGTGCGGCTTTTCATGAGCCGGTTGATTTCGGAAGCCATGGCATCCCGATGCCGGGCATATTCCGCTACGGCTTCTGAAGAGGGTTGATGGAGCATACGAGCCGATGCGATCAATTCTTCTCTCGTCATATCCTCCTCCTCATGCTGTTGATGCATCCATGTTCATTTTTATGGAGCGATCTCCCCCGTATCGATCCGCTCCCAATCATAGCCGACGATGTTTCGGGTCGTCTTGGAAAACTCGACCCCGATCAGCACGATCTCGCCTTTGCCGGCGTATTTCTCCCAGTAGCGCTTGCTCCGGATCTGCTCGATGGCCTTCTGGGTCGAGGTGTCGAGCTCCACGACCTTGAATTCGAAGAGATAGACCTTGCCGCCGTAGATCACCGCCATATCGATCCGACCGACATTCGTCGAATCTTCCACCCGGACATCCAGACCGATCGCCGTAAAATAGCAGTAGAAAACGCTTGCATAGAAGGCCTCGTAGGCCGCCACCCGGCTGCTTGCATACCACTCGTTGGGAATCGAGGCGAAAAAAGCGTGGAAAATGTCCCGAAGCGGAGCCGGATCGCCTGCCGTTAATGCGCGGTAGAGCTCCATTCGTCTTCGGGTGCTCTCGGACGGGTTTTGGGTAAAATGGTGGAGCAGGCATTCGGTGAGACTCCGCTTCACCTCGAGGTTTGGATATCCCAGCCGATAATTGCGGGTTTCCAGGATAGTCTCCGTTCCGACGATCGTCAGATACCCTGTCTGGAACAAAAGCGCCTCGAGCTCGATCCGGTCCACGTCGAAGGCTCCGAGGATCGTGTCGGTCGTCTCGATCCTCTCGAGATTCGGCACCGGAAAACGCCGCTCTTCGATCAGCTTGATCAGAAACGACGGGCTGCCCGTCTCGAACCAATAGCTGCGGAAATCCTTCGTATCGAGAAACAACAGGATATCGAAAGGATTGTAGACCGGCTCGCCCAGGAAGTTGTATCCGTTGTACCAGCGCCGTACAGCATCGAGATCCACACCCGAAAGCCGCTCGGCAAAGGTCGTCACCATCTCCTCGTGGGTATAGCCGCAGATCGTGGCGTAGCGCTCGTGAAGGGTGATGTCCTGTAGGTTGTTCAATCCGCTGAAAAGCGACACCTTGCTGAACTTGCTCACCCCCGTGATGAACACGAACTTGAGATACCGATCCGCATCCTTGATCACCGAATAGATGTTCTTGAGCTCGTCCCGGATTTCCGTCGCTACCGCAGGCTTGTCGATGTTGTCCAAAATCGGCTTGTCGTATTCGTCCACCAGAACGACGACCGGTGCGCCGGCTCGTTCCGACAGCCGCTCGATCAGCTCGAAAAAGCGGCTACGAATGGCCTTTCCCTTCAGAACGATCCCCTGCCGCTCGAGAATCCGCTCGAGCATGTCCTCGAACACCACCCGAAGCTCCGCCACGTCCCGGATCACCCCTGCCCCGAAGCTGATATGGATCACTGGATACTGCACCCTCCAGTCCCAGTGATCTTCGAGATACAGCCCCCGAAACAGCTCTCGATTCCCCAGAAAAGCCTCCTCGATGGTGCTGAGGAGCAACGATTTTCCGAAGCGCCGTGGTCGGGAAAGAAAAAAATACCCGCCTTCCTGCATCGCCAGATCGGCGACGAGCTCTGTTTTATCGACATAGTAGAAATCGCCGGCTTTCCGTATTTTCTCGAACGTCTGAATCCCGATCGGCAGCTTTTTCATGTCGATATTTCTCCAATCTTCGGGCAGATCGAATTCGCGATCGTTCAAAGGAGCAAAGGCCCTTTCGGTTTCTTCTGCCACAAGCTCCTGTGTGAATCAAGACAGCTTTTCTTTCACTCGATAAGATGATGACGGGCTCGCAAAAAGTCGCTTCATCCCTGGCTATGGTTCTTCACGGGCCTGAGCATGGGGGGGAGAACCGCCTTTTGATATTGCATCGGATACTTGTTTGAAGCCGCCGGAGATCGTTGGGCCGGGCATGCTCATTCAAGTCATATCTGTTTGAATAACAAGATGTTGCATTCCAATGACCCATCGTTGAAGTCTGGCCACATGCCCGGCCCTTACGAGCTCGGGCGGCTGAGTTTATCCGATGCAACGAAAAAGGCGTGTCTCCCCCCATGCTCGGGACCGGCAATACCCAAAAATCAGGGAAAAGTCGCAAGAGGGGCGCGCTCGTATCTGGGAGGGATGTTGCTATCATGTATTGGCACCGGAGTGCAATCTATGATATGGAGAATGTCCCAAAAAGAAATGAACCTTTGAAACAACCGAGCGATTCTTTGTGGAGGCACTATATGAATCAACACACATGGTTTGGTTGGCGGGGAAAATTGCTTCGGGTGGATCTGAGCAAGGGGAAGGTATCGACGGAAGTCATCGATCCGAAAGTCGCCAAAGACTACATCGGCGCCAGAGGCTGGGGCATCCGATACCTCCTCGATGAGGTGGACCCGGGATGCGACCCGCTGGGTCCCGAAAACAAAATGATCCTGGCCTGCGGACCGCTCACGGCCACCGCTGCACCCACAGGCGCCCGTTACGTCATCACGACCAAATCCCCCCTGAGCGGGGCCATCACCGTATCGAATTCCGGCGGGCAATTCCCTGCAGAACTCAAGAAGACCGGATTCGACATGATTCTGGTCGAAGGGGTTTCCGAAAAACCGGTGTATCTCTGGATCGACGGCGAACATGCCGAACTGCGATCCGCCGAACATGTCTGGGGAAAAACCACCCACGAAGCCGACGACATCCTCAGAAACGAAACCGATGAACAAGCGAAAACGGCGGTGATCGGCCCTGCCGGAGAGCACCGGGTCCTATTCGCTGCCGTGATGAACGACCGGGATCGAGCGGCGGGCAGAGGGGGTGTCGGTGCCGTGATGGGGGCCAAAAGACTCAAGGGCATCGTCGTTCGAGGAACCTCCGATGTCCCCCTGGCAGACCCGCAAGCTTTCAAGGACGCCAATGCCCGCTATCGGGACATTTTCAAGGCTGCCGTCCAGAAGATCCCCCCCGTCCTGCGCCTTCACGGAACGGCCATCACCGCAGCCGTCACCCATCAGCGAGGCGTGTTCCCTACCCGGAACTTCCAGACCGGTCAGTTCGACGGATGGGAAGACATTTATGGAGAGACCCTCACCAAGAAATTCCTGGTGAAAGCCAAACCCTGTTTCAGCTGTCCGATCGCATGCGGTCGGGTGACGCGCATTCCCGACGGTCCTTTTCAGGGTGAAGGGGAAGGCCCCGAATACGAAACTATTTATTCGCTGGGGTCCGACTGCGGCATTCGGGATCTGGCCGCACTCACCAAGGCGAACTATCTCTGCAACGAGCTCGGGCTCGACACGATCAGCATGGGCTCTGCCGTCGCCTGTGCGATGGAATTGTTTGAAAAAGGGGTGTTGACCGCCGAAGACATCGGTTTTCCGCTGCCCTGGGGAGATGGGGCCGCTTTGGTCGAACTCGTCAAACGGACGGCTTTGCGTTCCGGTTTCGGTGACCGTTTGGCCGAAGGCAGCCTGCGGCTTGCCGCAAGCTGCGGTCATCCGGAATTGGCCATGGTTTCCAAGGGGGTGGATTTCGCCGGATACGACCCGCGCGGCAGTCAGGGGATGGGCCTGGCTTATGCCACATCCCCCATGGGGGCATCCCACATGCGAGGAGATACGGCCTACTGCGAACTGCTCGGCGTCCCATACGCCATCGATCCTTTGAGCTGGCAAGACAAGGCCGGACTCGTTGCCAAATGGCAGGATACGTTTTCGATCATCGATGCGGCCGGTCTCTGCGTATTCTTCAGCGTCCGGTATCTCATGGACGGAACCCTCGATCTGCGCCCAACGGGCATTCTCGAGCTTCTCAACGCCGCAACCGGTGCAGACTACACCCTGGAAGAACTGGAGCTGGCCGGAGAGCGTATCTTCAACGCCGAGCGTCTATTTCTGATGCGAGCCGGATTCGATCGAACCCACGACACCCTGCCGCCCCGGATCGTGAACGAACCCATGCCGGAGGGCCCGGCCAAAGGGCTTGTGTGCCATCTCGATGAAATGCTCGATGCCTACTACCCGATCCGCGGCTGGAGTCGGGACGGGAAACCGACCCAGGAGACCCTGAGACGCCTCGGATTGTCGATGTGAATCCCCATCCATCAAAAAGGAGAAACACCATGCCAACGATCGACCCCAAGAAAACGGCCCTGTCCCTGTTTGAAGAATTCAAGA